>NZ_KV805866.1:0-330668 GCF_001811665.1 Haemophilus sp. HMSC066A11 | reverse complement strand
CTCCCCTACCCCTCTTTGCTAAAGAGGGGATTGGATCTTTGGAGAGTTAAATATTTATGTCCTACTTTAACGTTTTTTTAAAGCAGATAATTTAATCTCTATTGAAATTAAAATGTAAATGAGCCAGTTACTATCAATTTACTCAAGAATTCCCCTCTTTAGCAAAGAGGGGTAGGGGAGATTTACTCGCTTCGCTCGCACTTCGTGCCGTTGCTAAAGCAACGTTCAAACGCAAGCGTTTGTGGCAGAGGTTAATCCAACCTCATACTCAATCAGCCCTTACATTCTCTAAAAACAAATAAATCTGCTCTATTACCGCTTCAATTTCACGCATGACTTCATCATTGCTAAACCGCACCACCGTAAAACCAAGTGAATTTAATTCTACATCTCGCAATACGTCCTTTTCCTGATAATCAGGTTCATAGTGCTGACTACCGTCTAATTCGATAATCAGCTTTGCTTTTGCACAATAAAAATCAACAAAATAACTTAAAAGTGGCTTTTGTCGATTAAAACGAAATCCTAATAATTGATCTCGATTGATGCGTTGCCATAGCTTTCTTTCTGTATCCGTTTGATCCGCTCGCAGTTTCTGCGAATTCAGCTTTAAGTATTTTTCATAGGGTTGCATGAAAACTGCTGTTCTATCTTTCCCAAAACTTAAAAAATTACTTTTAACTTTGATAGGTCTAAAACAACATCGCCATTTGGTAATAACAATGCAGGAATACCTAAATAGCCATTTGCTTTCGAGTTGTCAAATTCTGCATTGCTATCGCGTAAACGAATAAATTGTTTGAGATTAGGTAATGAAGTCATAATTTCTACTTCATCGTAATCCACACCTAAGCGATCCAACTCCGCGACAAATGGCGCGGTATCTGGGCATGTTTCTGCATAAAAAAGAATGGGTTTGCTCATTTTGCTCTCCTAAAGTGCGGTCAAATTTCACCGCACTTTTTTGAATTACCTTTAAATGTTATTTTTTACAACCTGGGAAACCTAAGGCTTCACGGCTTGCATAATAGGCTTCCGCCACGCCTTTGGTTAAGGCACGAATGCGTAAAATATAGCGTTGGCGTTCGGTGACCGAAATTGCTTTACGCGCATCTAATAAGTTAAAGCTGTGTGCTGCTTTCAAAATACGTTCATAAGCTGGCAATGGTAACGGTTTTTCTAAGGCTAATAACTCTTGTGCTTCCTTTTCATATTGATCGAAGCAGTAGAATAAGAAATCTGTGTTTGCGTGTTCAAAGTTATAGGTTGATTGCTCAACTTCATTTTGATGGAAAACATCGCCATAAGTGGTTTTGCCTAATGGACCGTCAGACCAAACTAAGTCATATACAGAATCTACGCCTTGAATGTACATGGCTAAACGCTCTAAACCGTAGGTCACTTCGCCCGTTACAGGTTTACATTCTAAGCCGCCCACTTGTTGGAAATAGGTAAACTGGGTTACTTCCATCCCGTTTAACCATACTTCCCAACCCAAGCCCCAAGCACCTAAGGTTGGGTTTTCCCAGTTATCTTCCACGAAACGGATGTCGTTTTGTGTTGGATCGAAACCGAGCATTTCAAGCGAGCCTAAATAAAGTTCTTGAATATTATCTGGAGAAGGTTTGATTACCACTTGGAATTGGTAGTAATGCTGTAAACGGTTTGGGTTTTCGCCGTAGCGACCATCGGTCGGACGACGTGAAGGTTGAACATAAGCAAATGCCATTGGCTCTGGGCCTAATGCACGCAATGCGGTCATTGGGTGAGAAGTACCTGCACCCACTTCCATATCAAAAGGTTGCACAATGGTGCAGCCTTGGTTTGTCCAATATTCTTGTAGGGCTAAAATCATACCTTGGAATGTTTTTACGTTAAATTTTGTACTCATAATCGTTGATCTAATGTGATTAAAAATGTTGGTATTATACTTGAATCCGTAAAAGGGATAAAGGCGAAAAATACGGTTGAAAATCAGGCTTTATAAAGATATATCAAGTAAGTGATTTTGAATATTTAGGTAGATTTTAAGTCTTATTTTAGTAATAGTTTTTTTTGATTAATTTAATAGATTTCGATTGTTTAAACCTTTCTATATGATACGCAAGAAATTCATTTCAACCTAACTAAATTTATTAACTTTACAAGGAGTCTACAATGAGTTCTCAATGCCCTTTCTCGCACTTAGCTGCGACAAACTTAACAATGGGTAACGGTGCACCCGTTGCTGATAACCAAAACAGCTTAACAGCTGGTCCGCGTGGTCCATTACTTTCACAAGATTTATGGCTTAACGAAAAATTAGCTGATTTCGTACGTGAAGTGATCCCAGAGCGTCGTATGCACGCTAAAGGTTCTGGTGCATTTGGTACCTTTACTGTGACACACGATATTACTAAATATACTCGTGCAAAAATTTTTAGTGAAGTGGGTAAAAAAACGGAAATGTTCGCACGTTTTACCACCGTGGCAGGCGAACGTGGTGCAGCAGATGCTGAGCGTGATATTCGTGGTTTTGCATTAAAATTCTATACTGAAGAAGGTAACTGGGATTTAGTAGGTAACAATACGCCAGTATTCTTCTTACGTGATCCACGTAAATTCCCTGACTTAAACAAAGCGGTAAAACGTGATCCGCGTACTAATATGCGTTCAGCAACTAATAACTGGGATTTCTGGACATTATTACCAGAAGCATTACACCAAGTAACTGTTGTAATGAGTGATCGTGGTATTCCAGCAAGTTATCGTCATATGCACGGTTTCGGTTCTCACACTTATAGTTTCTGGAATGAAGCAGGCGAACGTTTTTGGGTAAAATTCCACTTCCGTACTCAACAAGGCATTAAAAATTTAACAAATGCTGAAGCAGCAGAAATTATTGCAAATGACCGTGAAAGCCATCAACGTGATTTATATGAAGCGATTGAACGTGGTGATTTCCCTAAATGGACATTATTTGTACAAATTATGCCGGAAGCAGATGCGGAAAAAGTGCCTTATCACCCATTCGACTTAACTAAAGTATGGCCGAAAAAAGACTATCCATTAATTGAAGTCGGCGAGTTTGAATTAAACCGTAACCCAGAAAACTTCTTCGCTGATGTAGAACAATCTGCATTTGCACCAAGTAACTTGGTTCCGGGTATTGGCGCAAGCCCTGACAGAATGTTACAAGCCCGTTTATTTAACTATGCGGATGCACAACGTTACCGTTTAGGTGTGAACTACCGTCAAATTCCAGTAAACCGTCCACGTTGCCCAGTTCATAGCAACCAACGTGATGGTCAAGGTCGTGTAGATGGCAACTACGGTAGCTTGCCACACTACGAGCCAAACAGCTTCAGCCAATGGCAACAACAACCAGACTTTGCTGAACCACCACTTCGTATCAACGGAGATGCAGCACACTGGGATTATCGTAACGATGATAACGATTACTTCAGCCAACCTCGTGCATTATTTAACTTAATGAATGCAGAGCAAAAACAATCATTATTCAACAACACGGCAGCAGCAATGGGCGATGCACCTGATTTCATCAAATATCGTCATATTCGTAACTGCCACTGGTGTGATGCCGCATACGGTGAAGGCGTTGCGAAAGCATTAGGTTTAACCGTTGAAGATGCATTAAAAGCTCGTGATACTGATCCTGCATTAGGTCAAGGTGGATTGTTATAATCTTTCGAGTTTATTATTTTAAATAAATAATAGTAAGGAATCTGCACCCAAAAGTTAGGCTAAGGTTTAACTGATTAGGGTGCAGATTTTTTTTCAATGAAATATTACGAATTCATTACATAATACTTGAACGATTTTGTAATCGTTCAAAAATTTGAATGTAAAAATAACCTATAATAGCTTCCATTTTTTATGATAAATATTGTATTTGAGTAATGCTAAATATATATCATGGCACAAAATAATGAGGTATAAAATGGCTATCATTACCCGTCACTGCAGTAAAATCTTCGCGTAATCCCATACCGCAAGCCACATCCCCCACAACCCAAGAGCCGATAATTGGATACATTCCATCAAAACTTGGCAATTCAAATTTTTGTTGATAAACATAACCTGAATTACCATAAAACGTAGAGTGTTCGCTTCCTTTCGCTGCAAATTCTACACCATTATTTTTCTCATAATAGAAGACATTGGCACCTTCTCGACCTAACAATGGTTTTTTCACCCACATCGATAAATCTTTTGGTAATTCAAAAGGCGTAAAATAAGCAGGCAATAAATTCGGATGATTAGGATAACGCGCCCAAAGTTTTGCCAATAATGCTTTATTACTTAACAACATTTTCCACGCTGGTTCAATAAATCGTGTTTCAGCGGTTGTAATATGGCGAGCAAACTCAGCGTGGCTTAGCCATTCTAGCGGATACAATTTAAATAACATTTCAATAGGTTGATCATTTAAATCTACAAATTTTTTTGTTTCGCTGTTATAGCCAATATCTTCCACCGCTAATTGATGAATATTCCAACCCGCGTTATAAGCCACATCAGCTAAATAATCCACATTACCCCAATCTTCACGGCCAGCATCCTGCATGGCACTCAAATGGAAATCTGTTTTGCCACTTTGTTGTTTCAAAAATTGGAAATGTTTTATTAATTCTTCATGAATCCAGTTAAATTGATCACGATGTTTCAAGCCCTCAATTTGCTCCAACCACTGCCATTGAACAACCGCAGCCTCCAACAAGGATGTTGGCGTATCGGCGTTATATTCAAACATTTTTAGGTTGTCGCCATCATAGCCAAAATCAAAGCGTCCATATAAATAAGGATCTTGATTACGCCAAGAGGTTTCAATAAGCTGTTTTTGCAACTCCGTAAAACGATAATTTTCATAATCGCCTTTTTTAATTTCATCCGCCGCAAAATCTAAACACATTGAATGCAATTCATTAGTTGTATCCTCAATGCGATCAATTTCCGCTAAGGTAAATTCATAGGCGACATTATCAGACCAATAATGAGATCCATCACTGGAAGGCAAATTATAGTAATCAAATCCAACATTAAGTAGCTGTTGCACCATATCTGGTCGAGTAGGAAACCCAGTTACACGTTTCATTTAGCCCCCACTGCTACGATGAGTATTATTTGGGCTACTAAAACCACCGCGAGATACAGGCTTGCTATTCATGCTTCCTGCATTTCCTTTCACGAGCATTGGTTTTCCAACAGAACGATTCGTTTGAGGTTGCACAACTTGCCCTGTTGGTGTGGTGACAGCTCGATTTCCAGGATGATAGCTTGGACCAAGGAAACTACTAATTGCACGAGCTGCCAGATACCCCATAACGCCACCAGCAATTGCGGCTCCTAAAGAAGGATCGGTACTTTCAGCTTTTGTAGTTGATTCCGCATTGTTCTCGCTTTGATTAGCTTGTACATTATTTTCAGCTGGATTTTTTACCGCACTTTCTGCATTACCATTATCACGAATATTTAAACCAAGCCCTTGCTGTGGTGTAGTTTCAGTTTTCTGAGTACTCTCGGTATTTTTATCTGCCTCACAAAGCTCAATTTTTTTCCAATCCGCTAAACAATCGTCTAAAGACTGATACACATCACGTTGTACTTGCTCTTCTGAACAGCCTCCTAATAAGGCCACAATAGATAAACTAACTAAAATCTGATTTTTCTTTTTCATTGTTCTCAATTTTTATCGAATGGTTTTCACGCCTAGCCATTGCTCGGCCTGTTTATTAGTAATTTCTTCACGAGTCCACATACTCATTAAATCTGGTTGTGGATATTTATTACTGTTATAGCCGACTAAACGGGCAAAATCAAATACAGCATGAGGATAGCCATTAATAAGCAACAAGGCTAAATAACCACTCTCATCCCAACAAATTTCAAGTTTGCGTGCTTCATGATGATTAGAGGTTGAATCAACATTATACACGTGCAACATATCAACTATCGGTTGAGCATTTTGACGCATATCAAGTGCATAAAAATAGCCTGTTTCGCCGTCATCTTCAAACATTACAGCAAAATGCTCAAATACTGTCGAATGTGTTCCCACTTGCTTTGGCGTTCCTAAAAAGAGTTCGTCCTCTAAAGTTAAATGTAACATTCCCTTTCCTTTAAATATTAGATATAAAAACACCGCACTTTTATACAAAGTGCGGTGAGATTTTACAGTAAATTCAGCGTGAATTACGCTTGACCTTTAACCGCTTTTAAGCCTGGGAATGCAGCTGGAGTACCAGCGCGTTCTAATGCTTCTTCGATACGGATTAATTGGTTGTATTTCGCAATACGGTCAGAACGGCTCATAGAACCAGTTTTGATTTGACCTGCTGCTGTACCCACTGCTAAATCAGCGATAGTTGCATCTTCGGTTTCGCCTGAACGGTGAGAGATAACCGCTGTGTAACCTGCATCTTTCGCCATTTTAATTGCTGCTAAAGTTTCAGTTAAAGAACCGATTTGGTTGAATTTGATTAAGATAGAGTTTGCGATACCTTTTTCGATACCTTCTTTTAAGATTTTGGTGTTAGTGACGAATAAATCATCGCCCACTAATTGAACGCGGTCGCCTAACACTTTAGTTTGGTATGCAAAACCTTCCCAGTCAGATTCATCTTGACCATCTTCGATAGACACGATTGGGTATTGTTTAGTTAATTCTTCAAGATAGTGTGTGAACTCTTGAGAAGTGAATGATTTACCTTCACCTTTCATTTCGTACATACCATTTTCTTTGTTATAGAACTCAGAAGATGCGCAGTCCATCGCTAAAGTAACGTCTTTACCTAATACGTAACCTGCTTTTTCTACTGCTTCTTTGATACATGCTAAAGCGTCTGCGTTAGAGGCTAAGTTTGGTGCGAAACCACCTTCGTCACCAACTGCAGTGCTCATGCCTTTAGATTTTAATACTTTTGCAAGGTTGTGGAATACTTCAGCACCGATACGAAGTGCTTCACGTAATGTTTTCGCACCCACTGGTTGAATCATGAATTCTTGGATATCAACGTTGTTATCTGCATGTTCGCCACCGTTAATGATGTTCATCATTGGTAATGGCATAGAATAAATACCAGCAGTGCCATTTAATTCTGCAATGTAAGCGTAAAGTGGTAAACCTTTAGATGCTGCAGCTGCTTTTGCGTTTGCTAAAGATACCGCCAAGATTGCATTTGCACCAAAGTTAGATTTGTTTTCGGTTCCGTCTAAATCGATCATGATTTGGTCGATTTCAGCTTGGTTTGTTGCATCTTTACCAACGATAGCTTGTGCAATTTCGTTGTTCACTGCAGCCACAGCTTTTAATACGCCTTTACCTAAGAAACGAGATTTTTCGCCGTCACGTAATTCTAATGCTTCACGAGAACCAGTTGATGCGCCAGATGGAGCTGCTGCTAAACCAACAAAACCACCTTCAAGATGAACTTCAGCTTCAACAGTTGGATTACCGCGTGAGTCGATGATTTCGCGACCAATCACTTTAACGATTTTTGCCATTTTTATTTTCCTCAATTAAGTTAATTAAAACGGGTTAGGCGAGCCTAAAACTGGCGATATGATAAAGCTATTTTGAGATTTTGTCTTGTAAAAAATGCGTATGCTTTGATCTTTATCTATTTATTATCTTGAGATACTTAGAGCACAAGCATAAGCCGAGCTCCACGCCCATTGGAAGTTATAACCACCGAGCCAGCCAGTCACATCCAATACTTCACCAATAAAATATAAACCGCTGACTTGGTTGCTTTCCATTGTTTTAGAAGAAATTACTTTAGTATCCACTCCGCCCATTGTGACTTCAGCCGTACGATAGCCCTCTGTGCCATTTGGAGTAAATTCCCAGTGATGAATAAAATCCACCAGATTTTTTACCCGCACTTTGCTGATGTTAGCGATAACTTCATCTTGCACAAGGCCTTGTTCAATCCAAAGCTCAACCAATTTTTTCGGAAGTAATCGAACCAAGATGGTTTTCAACATTTGTTTTGGAGAAGATTGTTTTGCTTGATTAATTTCCTCTTCCACATTGTGGTTCGGTAATAAATCGATTTCCACTGACTCAGTGGGCTGCCAATAATTAGAAATTTGCAACACCGCAGGGCCTGAAATACCACGATGAGTAAACAAAAGCTGGTTGTAAAAAGATTTTCCGCATTGCGATGTGATCATGATTGGCAAGCTAACGCCTGAAAGTGCGGTTAAAAATTTATCTGTTTCTCGATAAGTAAAAGGTACCAAACTTGCGCGAGGCGGAATAACAGGAATGCCAAATTGTTCCGCAATTTGATAGCCAAATGGCGTTGCGCCAAGCCCAGGCATAGAAAGCCCACCTGTCGCAACAATCAAATTTTTACATTGCCATTGGGTTGAATTTACCTGTAAAACAAACCGCACTTTTTCATCATTTTGAATGCGTTCAACTTGAGAAACTTCGCTACGCAATAAAATCTTAGCACCATATTTATCACATTCAGATTTCAGCATTTCAACGATTTGTTCTGCACCCTCATCGCAAAATAATTGCCCCAATTCCTTTTCGTGATAAGCAATCCCTTGCTCCGCCACTAAAGAAATAAAATCCCAGTTGGTATAACGAGCAAGTGCCGATTTGACGAAATGAGGATTTTGCGAAAGGTAATGAGCAGGCGTAACCTCTAAATTGGTGAAATTACAAAACCCACCGCCCGACATCAAAATCTTACGTCCGATTTTTTTGCCGTTGTCGAAAACTGTCACCGACTTGCCTAGCTTAGCCAATTGTGCGGCACAAAATAATCCTGCCGCACCCGCACCAATAATAATGTTTTCAGAATATTGGCTCACGGATTTTGTCCTTTTTCACCACGTTGTAAAAAATCCAACATCTTCATTCGTTGAATAACTGAACGACGATCCACTGCCGCATTACCTGAATCTAATAACTGCTGTAAATACATACCAGCTTGTTGATATTGGCGATTTTCTAAGGCAATTGTCGCCAACAAAGAAAGACTAGATACTTCATTTTTATCTTTTGCCAAAGCTTCATTCAAAAGTTGTTCGACTTTTGGGGTCATTTGCTGGCCTGCTTGATAATAAAGTGCGGTGGCTGCCAAACCTAAAATATTAGGTTTACTGCCTGACAATTTTTCCGCATTAGAATAAGCCACAAGCGCACTATTAAATTCATTATTTTGCACATAGGCTTCCCCAAGTTGAAGCCAAGTTTCCGCATTATTTGGATCGATACGCAGTTTATTTTGGATCTTCTCAATCACATTTTGATTTTTGTGTTCATCATTCATTTCAACATTTTGATTATGTTGCTCAATCATCGATTGCTCGCCTTGTTGAACACGACTAAAACGATCAAGAGAAAAATAATAAGCAGTTGGAATAGCGATGAGTAAAGTAAAAAGCACAAAATAAATTTTGCTATTCACTTTTCTCTTAGAAAGTTTACTTGGCTCCCCTTGCTTGCGGGGGGAGCTGCCAAAGGTTGAGGGGAGGGAAATTATTTCATCATTCTCTAGTTGTTGTGCAACCACTTTTTCTGAAAACTGTTTTTTCCTATTTGAGAAATAAAGCAATACTGCAGCTAGAATTAAAAGGGCGACTGGCAATAACCATAACAACGCCGTATTCCATTTGAATGGCGGTTTGTAATTCACAAAATCACCAAATCTAGCCGTCATTTGATCGATAATTTGCTGATTACTTTTGCCCTCATCCACCATTTTGTACACTTCAAGACGCAAGTCATAAGCAATTGGAGAATTAGATTCCACCAAATTTTGGTTCTGACATTGTGGACAGCGTAAAGATTTTGCCAACTCTACGGCGCGAGTACGATCATCTTGATTTTGAAATTGATAGGTATCCACCATTTCCGCTTGGGCGAATAAGGAAAATGCGAATAAAAGTGCGGTTGCAAAAAAGACTGTTTTTTGAACCTGAATAAAACCGCGAGTAAAAATATCTAATATGCTTTTCATTTGTTCTTCAATGCTTTAATTTTCGGCAAAAATACTGTTTGCCAAGTTTCTTTATCCAGTAAACCAGAATGGCGGTAACGAATCACACCATTTTCATCCACAAGGTAAGTTTCTGGCGCGCCATCCACGCCCAATTTTAATCCCAATTTCCCATGACTATCATTAATGGTTAAGACGAACGGATTGCCCATTCGCTTAAGCATTTCAATACCATTTTGCGGATTGTCGCGATAATCCACGCCCACAATAGGCAATGTTTTTGCAATCTCAATTAACAACGGATGTTCTTCTTTACAATAACCACACCAACTGCCCCACACATTTAATAAAAATGGCTGTTTAGGAAAATCTTTCGGGCTTACTATTTGTGAAGATTCGAGTAAATTAGCCTGATAAAACTCTGGAACAGGTTTATCAATTAAAGCCGACGCAATTTTTTTCGGATCTTGATTTAACCCTGCAATTAATAATATACACACGCCTAAAAGCACAAAGAGCGGTGCAAAAAAGAGAAGTTTTTTGTTCATTATTTTTCCTGTTTTCTGCGTAATCCGAAGACGCTAAAAAGTGCGCCAAACGCCATTAAAATACCGCCCGCCCAAAGCCAACGAATCAGCGGTTTATAATGTAAGCGGAAAGTAAATTCCCCTTTGCCGAGAGAATCTCCCATCACAATATATAAATCGCCCCAAAAACCGCCATCAAGCCCCACTTCACTCATTGTCATTGTTCGTACATCGTAATAACGGCGTTCTGGGATAATTTCTGCATAAGGTTTACCATTTTTAGTTACGTCAAAAAAGGCGATTTCTGCCGTAAAATTTGGCCCAATTTCATTAGAAAATTGGCGATAATGAAATTCATATTGCCCCAGCGTTTGACTTTGTTGCGGCGCTAAACGCACACCAATTTCACTGCCAAAATACCCACTCATCACCGCACCAATAGTCACAATCGCCACGCCACAGTGTGCTAAAATCATCCCAAATTGAGACAAACGAATTTGTCGCCAATTTTGCCATAACGTGACGAATAAAAGCCAAATCGCAAGAGTTAATAACACAAAGGCGAAAGCGTGAAAATTCAACGCAGAATTATGGCGTAGCTGTTGCCAAATCATTAGGCCTGCAAGAATCAAAGACGGAATAAGCAACCACCCACAACGTATCAATAATGTGCGATCAAATTGCCCCTTACGTATGCTAAGCACAATTACCATTAAGATTAAAATCGTCGTAATAATGGGGAAGAAAATACTATTAAAATAAGGACTTCCCACCGAAATTGAGCCCCAATTCATCGCTTGGAATAACATGGGATAAAAGGTGCCTAAAAAGGTAGAAACCGTCGCAATGGTCAGCAAAATATTCAGTAATAAAATGCCACCCGATTTAGAAACGAATTGAAATTTCACCGCACTTTCTGATGAACTTCCCGCTCGTAAAGCGAATAAACCAAAGGCTAACGCTGTCAAAACAAAGAAAATTAATAACAACACATAACCGCGCGTGTTATCCAATGCAAAGGCGTGCACAGAAGTGAGCGCACCAGAACGAACAATAAACGTGCCTAATACGCTAAAGGCAAAAGCAAGCAGAGAAAAAAGCGTTGTCCAATAATTAAATACGCCTTGTTTTTCCGTCGCCATTAAACTGTGTAATAACGCTAACCCAAGCAACCAAGGCATTAAAGACGCATTTTCTACGGGATCCCAGAACCACCAACCGCCCCAGCCAAGTTCGTAATATGCCCACCACGCACCAAGCACAATGCCAATGGTTAAAAATAACCAAGAAACCAACACCCAGCCACGCATTGAGCGGGCAATTTGTCGTGCAGATTGGTTATAAATCAACGCACTCAAACTCATTACAAAATTCACCGCAAAGCCCACATAGCCAACATATAACAACGGCGGATGGAAAATTAATCCCACATCTTGCAACATTGGATTGAGATCGCGACCTTCTGCCGGCGCAGGAAAAATGCGTCCAAACGGATTAGAATAAAATAAGATAAACACCGAAAAACCAAAGCAAATCAATCCCAATAAAGATAAAGATTGAGCGGAAAAAGTGCGGTTATTTTTTCGATTAAAAAAAGCAAAAGCAGCAAGCCATAAACTCAATGAAAATAACCAAAACAACATTGAACCTTCATGTCCGCCCCAAGTGGCAGCCACTTTAAAAAATGTAGGTAATTGGGAATTAGAATGTGCCGCTACATATTCAAGGGTAAAGTCATCTGCCGCAAAAGAATAAGCAAGCAAACCAATTGAGAACGTCGTCGCAAGGGTAAAAATATAACTAAGCGGCCAAGCGGCATTAATTAAAGTCGAATTTTTTTTGAATAACCCAAATTGGGTCACTAATGCAAGAAAAAACGCACTAGCTGTTGCGAGTAAAAGAAGGAAAAAGCCAAGTTCTGGAAGCATAATGTCGTCGTTTTTTTTCGTTGATGCGCAGATAAAGTCGCTAATCAAGTATGTTTCATTAATAAAATTAAAAATAGCACCTTGATAGGTGCTATTGTACTTATAAAAATTAATGATTAAATTCAGCACCTAAACAAGGGCGGATTTTATTTAACATTTCTTTTATTACGCGTGATGGGGCTGCGATGATATTGCCACTGCGTAAGTAGCCGTTATCTGCATCAAAATCACAGACTAAACCACCTGCTTCACGCACGATTAAATCGCCCGCTGCGCAATCCCATGCTTTTAAGCCCATTTCAAAATAACCATCAATACGGTTTGACGCCACATAGCATAAATCTAATGCAGCGGAACCCGTGCGACGGAAATCCGCAGCATCTTCAATTAAGGCATTCATCATTGCAAATTGAGTTGGCATTAATTTTGGTTGTTTGAATGGAAAACCAGTGGCTAAAATTGAACCTTGAATTTCACGTTTACTATCTACACGTAAACGTACTTCATTTAATTTTGCACCTTCGCCACGCACAGCGGTAAATAATTCATTGCGGATTGGATCGTAAACAACCCCGACTTCAGTGCGATTTTTTACACGAACTGCGATAGACACAGAAAAGTGGGGAAGCCCTGTCATAAAATTACGAGTACCATCTAGCGGATCAATAATCCATTGTACATCGCTATCTTTGCCTTCAATTGCGCCTGTTTCTTCCGTAATAATTGTGTGATCAGGATAAGATTTACGAATAATTTCAATGATTTCTGCTTCTGCCGCTTTATCAACGTTTGTCACATAATCATTAATACCTTTTTGTGTGCTTTCGATTGCATCACGGCGTTCATAATTTTTAGCAATCGCATTGCCCGCTTTTCGTGCCGCACGAATAGCGATATTTAACATTGGATTCATATTTCCACCAGATTTTAAAGAACAGAAAAATTCTGCGTCATTATAGCGAGATTTGCCAAAATAACCAGTTGAAAATCATAAAACAATGGTTTTTATAGATTTTCAGAAAAACTTTGCGATATAGATCGCAAAAATCATATCAAGTGATTTTTCTACCCATTATTTATGGTTAAAGTGCGGTAGAAAATTGGAGCGTTTTATGCAAAAAGGTATGACATTAGTGGAATTATTAATTGGGTTAGCCATTATCAGCATTGTGCTGAGTTTTGTCGTGCCATTATGGCAAACCGATTCACCTAAAACGATTTTAGCTAAAGAGCAACATCGCCTGTATTTATTTCTACGTCAAATTCAGGCTCGGGCAGAAAATTCATCGGAAGTGTGGTTTTTACTTATCAATCGGAACCTTGCGACACAACAATGGTGCTTAACGGCACAAGTAAAAAATAACCAAACTTGTGATTGTTTAAATCCGATAAATTGCCCGAAAGAGGTTTATGTGCATTTTTACTATCCTTATTTTCCTAATAAAACGATAATTCAAAGCCATCATATTTATCCAAAAGAAATCACGAGATTTGATGGCATTCGTAATACTATCGTTACTCGTTGCTTTATTTTGCAAGCTGAAAATGAACGTACGTTATTTTTATTTTTCAATGTTGGCAGTATTCGTTTAAAAACCAATCAATTTGATAGTGCTTGTAATTAATGATGAAAACATTATTAAAAGGGCAAACCCTATTAGCACTGATGATTTCACTGACTTTGTCTTCTTTATTGCTGCTAAGCATTTCGCATTTTTATGTGCAAATACAAACACAAAACCAACAAATGTTATTACATTTAAAATTACAAGCTGAATTACAACGAACATTACAGTTAATAGGTAAAGATCTTCGCCGATTAGGATTTCGAGCATTAAATGCAAAACTGACGGAAAGCAATTTATCTTTATTTGAATTAGATGAACAAGGCACAGCCATTTTTATTAGCCAAGAAGATAATGCACCACCTAATAGCTGCGTGTTGTTCTTTTATGATTTAAATAAAAATGGCTGTATTGGTAAAGGTTCGCCGAAAACCTGTATGAAAAAAGGTAAAAATACATCTAAAAGTAGTACTGAAGAATTATTCGGCTATAAAGTGAGTAACAAAATGATAAAAACCAAACTGACTTATCAAAGTGTTATTCCTACTAATTGCACGGCAGAAACTTGTAAACGTGCTTTTCAACAAACCGCTTGTAACGCTGGTGGTGGATGGGCAGATTTATTAGATAACAACGAATATGAAATCACTAGGTTACAATTTAATTGGTTAATTGAAGGCAAAGGATTAGAAATCAAGCTAAAAGGAAATTTAAAACAAACCCCAAATATCAGTTATGAAACATCCCTTGTTGTTGCACTATGGAATCAAAAATAACGGAATCAAAAATAATGACAACACAAAAAGGCATTATCACGCTGACTATTCTGATTTTTATTTCAGGTTTATTAACTGCGTTTTTATTGTTGGATGACAACCATTTAAGTTTTTTTCGGGCGCAACAAAATCAACGAAAACACTATGTGGAAAGAACATTACAACTGCAAAAAATGACAGAGGAGAAAAAACAAACTGCCTGCCTTGATTTACCCTTAAATAATGATGAAAGTGTGAAGCAAATCAGCATCGCCCTTGAGGGTGCCGCCGATGCAATTCAATATTTTCTTTGGTGTGAAAGAATGAGTCTATTTAAAAAATCGCCTAAAAAGGGAGATAATCAAGGTGCATTGAAAGATTTTGTGACTGGCGAAAAACTTGCCTATTTTCGACCGCACTTTTCTTCCCCACCCAGAATTTTAAACGCGAATAAAATGCCTAAACTTTATTGGTTTTCAGATTCACAAGCAGAAGTTGAAATTAATGGCACCGTATCTGCCATATTAATTGCAGAGGGCGATTTAAAATTGACTGGCAAAGGGAGGATTAGTGGCGCAGTGATTACCAGTGGGAATTTAACTTTAGATGGCGTAACTTTAGCTTATGGGAAAAAGACGGTGGTTGCTTTAGTGCAACAATATAGTCAGTGGCAGTTAGCAGAAAAAAGTTGGAGTGATTTTAATGTTCAGGATGAATAAAGGAATATCTTTTATTACATTGTTATTTTCTTTAACTTTATTTAGCGTTTTATTTCTTGTTTTTAATCAATGGACGGCAAGCCAAAGAAAAAGTGCGGTGAAAACTTATCAAGATTTTCAGGCAATACAGATTGCGGAGAATCAAGCTCAACGCCAATTTTTAGGGTTAGCTTGTGAACAATTGATACAACAAAATGGCTTAACTTTTCGTATTCAATGTGAAAATGAACGTATTATTGTGCGTTATCCTACGAGTGAAATTTTGATAAAAACTCAGTAAAATGGCGTTGTTTTTTCTAGGTTAAATCATCAAAAGGTCGCCATTGTGTTCATTGTTTATTATTCCAATCAGCTTGAAAAACAAAAAGAAATTCTTTCTTCATTATTCAAATCTTTACCGCCTGAAGATCCTTTTCAACAAGATATTATCTTGGTACAAAGCCCTAATATGCTGCAATGGCTACAAATTGAACTTGCCAAAGAAACAGGTATTTCAGCAAACCTAAAATTTCCTATGCCAGCCAGTTTTATTTGGCAACTTTATGCACAAAATTTACCTGCAACGGCATTAGAGAACCCTTTTGATAAAGATTCAATGATGTGGCGTTTAATGCGCTTAATCCCAATTTTTCTTGAGAAAGAAAATTTTTCGCCTCTACGCAATTATTTATCATCTTCGCCACATTCTGAACAATATAAACTTTATCAACTTAGCAGTAAAATAGCCGACTTATTTGACCAATATTTAGTTTATCGACCTGAATGGATTTTTGCTTGGGAAAAAGGCGAAGATGAACAAATCACTGATCAAATACAAAAACAGCAACCTAACCTAAACAATACTTTGTTTGCGCAAATTCAAGGCAACACAAAATGGCAAGGTGAGTTATGGCGTGCATTGGTCGTCGATGTTAAATCAGATGTTAATGAAGCCACCCATCGAGCGGCTTTGCATAATCAATTCTTAGCCTTGCTTGCCGATAAAAAAGCACCGAAAAAATTACCTTCACGCATATTTATTTTTGGTATTCCTGCGCTTCCAACTGCTTATCTTAATATTTTGCAAGCGATATCCTCTGAAGTGGATATTCATTTATTTTTTAATAATCCTTGCCAAGAATATTGGGGGGATATTAGTGATCTACGCCTTGATTATTTGCGTTCTCGTCAGCGTTATCAATTCAATAAACAAGATGAAAATCAACCGCTCTTTTCCGAGGATCAACTTTCTCAACTAGAAAACGCTCAGTTTGACGTCACTTATCAAAAAGAAAACCTTCAACTAGGCAATCCATTACTGGCGGCTTGGGGAAAAATGGGACGAGATTTTCTCTATACATTGGTGAGAGATGAAGAACATATTCCAACTTATCCCGTCAATGCCTATCAAGAAATTAAATCAAACAGTTTGCTTGGGCAATTACAGTCTCAAATTCTGCATTTAGAAAATAAACCGTTAAATATCGCAAAAAATGACCGCACTTTAACCCTACATTCTTGCCACAGTGCTATGCGAGAAGTGGAAGTATTGCACGATTATTTACTGGATTTATTCAATCAAGATCCTAACCTTACGCCAAAAGATGTAGTTGTTATGGTGGCAGATATTAACCAATACACGCCTTATATTCAAGCCGTTTTCGGGCAAAAAAATGGGGGTGCACCACAAATTCCATTTTCACTTTCGGATAATAAACTTTCAGAAAATGATGTGTTAGTATCAAGTTACTTAACTTTATTAGGCTTAAAAGAAAGCAATTTTAGTGCAGAGGATGTCTTAGCATTGTTGGATATTCCTGCGATGCGAGAACGATTTAATATTTCTCTTGCTGATTTACCATTAGTGCGAGAATGGGTGGCGGATTCAGGGATTCGTGTCGGTTTGCAAAAAAATCAAGATGGCATCAATTTCAATTCTTGGCAGGCTGGATTAGAACGAATGATTTTAGGCTATGCGATGCGTGAAGAACAGGGCATTTGGCAAGATAGTCTGGGGTTAAACAGCAGCTATGGCTTAAAGGGCGAGCTTGCTGGAAATTTATCTCATTTTTTCACCGCACTTTCCGCGCTGCATGAAACGCTGCAACAAGCACATTCCATCGAAAAATGGCAAGAAATTTTAACCGCACTTTTATCGGATTTCTTCGTGCGAAATGAAGACACAAGCGACATGATTTTCTATATTCAAGAGAAAATTAATGAATTAGCTGAGCATCTAAAAACGCTCCATTTTACTGAAAAATTACAAGCAGAAGTGATCGCCGATGTCATCACAATGAAATTGGAAGATGCGCCAAATAGCCTCAAATTCCTTGCAGGAAAAGTAAATTTCTGCACCTTATTACCAATGCGTTCAGTGCCATTCAAAGTGGTTTGTTTACTTGGAATGAATGATGCGGATTACCCAAGAACACAAACACCAAACAGTTTTGATTTAATGCAATATCATTATCAAAAAGGCGATCGTGTTCGCCGTGATGATGATCGCTATTTGTTCTTAGAAGCCTTATTGGCAGCACGTGATTATTGCTATATCAGCTATGTTGGCCGTTCCATTACAGATAATCAACCGAAAGAACCATCCGTATTGGTAAGCCAACTGTTGGATTATATTAATCAAGGGCAAAAGGAAAATGTCCTTACTGTCATTGAACATCCAATGACCGCATTTAGCCCAGATAATTTCAAATATAACGAGAAATTTACCCGCTCTTTTGCGACAAAATGGTTGCCAATAGCACAATTTGACACGGCTGCTAGCAATTCAGAATTTGCCGTCACTATGACAGAAAACCCTGAAAAAATCGAAGAAGTTGAACTGGATTCTTTAGTCAGCTTTGTGGAAAATCCAGTGAAATTTTTCTTTGAAAAACAACTTGGTGTTTATTTCCGCGATAAAGATGAACGCATTGCTGACAGTGAAAACTTCACTTTAAGTGGGTTAGATAATTATTCTCTCAATAATGACTTAATTTACCTTGATGAACAAAATTTTGCTGATTATTTTAGACAAGCAGAAGTAAAAGGCGTGTTACCGCGCGCAGAGTTTGGAAAGGTTTATGCTGAAAATATTCGTGACAATGTTTTAGAATTTAAAGAGAAAATAGCCGATCTTGGCGAGCCTAAACAGGCTTCTATAGATTTTAATATTGCCGTAGATTGGCAAAACGAAAATCAAAAAATCCGTTTATTTGGTTATATGGACGCTTTATTTGGCGATGATTCACAAGTCATTCACTGGCATTTTGCGAAATACAAAGATCGTTATTGTATTCGTCCTTGGATTTATTATTTGATTCAATGTGTCACACAAGAAAATGCGATACCAGCAAAATTAATTACGCAAGATCAAGTTATCGAATTACCGCCTATTGAGCGTGAAGTTGCGCTTGCTCAATTACAAATTTACGTAAAAGATTATTTACAAAGTCAAATTGAAATCCAATTGGTGCCAACAGTAAGAAATATAAGTGATTTTATTGTAGGTGATGAAAATTCCGTTTCTGAAAAACTTCGGGAATTAACTGAAAGTAATGGTTTCGGGCCAAAAGCCGATCCATATTGGTCACGAGTATTAGCGCAGACCTCAAGATTTAAACAACCTGAAAATCTTGCAAAATTATTAAAACAAACAAAAGCTTGGTTTGGCTTATTATTCGCACAAAAGAAGACAAGAAAGGCACAAAGCTAATCGTCAAATAACCTATTTTTTAGTATAATAACGCCCTTTTATGGAGAATTATCTATGCGCTGTCCATTTTGTGATACAGAAGAAACTAAAGTCATTGATAGCCGTTTAGTATCTGATGGTTATCAAGTTCGCCGCCGCCGTGAGTGCGGTCATTGTCATGAACGTTTTACTACTTTTGAAATGGCAGAATTAATCATACCGAAAATTATCAAAACTGATGGTACACGTGAGCCATTCAATGAAGATAAATTGCGCAGCGGTATTCAACACGCCTTAGAAAAACGTCCTGTAAGTGCAGATGATGTAGAAAAAGCAATTAATCACATAATTCTTCAACTGCGTGCAACTGGAGAACGTGAAGTGCCAAGTAAGTTAGTGGGTAAACTTGCGATGAATGAATTAAAAAAACTCGATAAAGTGGCTTATATTCGTTTTGCATCAGTCTATTTAAGTTTTGATGATATTGATCAATTCACTATCGAAATTGAAAAATTAAAGGATTAATTATGCTTGAATTTTCCTCACAAGATTGCGTATTTATGCAACGTGCCTTAGATTTAGCCGCCAAAGGTCAATATACCACCACACCGAACCCATCAGTGGGATGCGTATTGGTTAAAAATGGTGAAATTGTGGGGGAAGGCTTTCATTTTAAGGCAGGACAACCTCATGCTGAACGTGTTGCCTTAGCTCAAGCAGGAGAAAATTCAAAAGGTGCGACAGCTTATGTTACGCTTGAGCCTTGTTCTCACTATGGGAGAACACCGCCTTGTGCATTAGGATTAATTGAGGCGGGCGTAGTGAAAGTCATTGCGGCTATGCAAGATCCGAATCCTCAAGTCGCAGGAAAAGGTTTGAAAATGTTGTCTGATGCTGGTATCGAAAGTGCGGTGAATTTATTAAACGATCAAGCGGAAAAAATAAATAAAGGCTTTTTAAAACGAATGCGTCAAGGTATGCCTTTTGTTCAACTCAAACTCGCCATGAGTTTAGATGGACGAACTGCAATGGCAAGTGGAGAAAGTAAATGGATTACGGGCCCAGATGCTCGTTCGGACGTACAAAAAATGCGAGCAAAATCATCCGCACTTTTATCTACTTCCACAACAGTCATTGCAGATGATCCAAGCCTGAACGTACGCTGGGATGAATTTCCTGAAAATCTTAAAACAGAATATAAAAAAGAAGATCTTCGCCAGCCTGTCCGAGTTATTTTAGATTCACAACATCGCATTCAGCCGACTCATAAACTTTTTTTAACCCATTCTCCCGTTTGGTTAGTCTCTAGTGAAACACGAGATTTAACAGGCTTTCCTGATTTTTGTGAACAAATTATTCTTCCGAAAGAAAATTTACTAAAAGAATTAATGCGAGAATTGGGAAAACGACAAATCAATACCCTTTGGGTAGAAGCTGGAGCAAATTTAGCGGGCAGTTTAATTGATGCGAAATTAGTGGATGAATTGATTATTTACATTGCGCCAAAATTACTTGGAGACAATGCTCGTGGTCTATGCCAATTACCGAATTTAACTAAACTTGCCGATGCACCATTATGGCAACTCAATGAATTAGAACAAATCGGTGACGATATAAAATTAACTTACACACCGAAAGGAGTCTAAATGCTTAAAAAACTTTTCCATTCCGCACTTTGGGGCTTGGCTGCTGCGGGCGTGATTTTGTTTGCGGTTCCAAGACTGAATAACAGCAATATCTTCACTTCAGACGATATTGTATCGTTCAAAAATGCCGTGCGTATTGCCTCTCCAGCAGTAGTGAATGTTTATAACCGCTCTTTTTCTTCCGCCAGCATTAATGATAATGATCAGCTACAAGTGAATAACTTAGGTTCTGGTGTGATTATGAGTAAAGATGGCTATATTCTGACGAATAAACACGTCATTCAAAATGCAGATCAAATTGTAGTAGCGTTGCAAAACGGAAATATTTTTGAGGCCAGTCTTGTTGGTTCAGATGATCTCACTGATCTCGCTGTTCTTAAAATTCGTGCAAATAATCTTTCAACTATTCCACAAAATTCAGCGCGTCAAGCTCACGTTGGCGATGTGGTATTAGCAATCGGTAATCCCTACAACTTAGGACAAAGCGTATCTCAAGGAATCATTAGCGCAATCGGTCGTAATGCGGTAGGCGATTCGGTGGGCAGACAAAATTTTATTCAAACTGATGCTTCAATTAATCGCGGAAACTCAGGCGGTGCCTTAATTAACTCTGCTGGGGAATTGGTTGGAATTAGCACGCTAAGTATTGGCAAAACCGCCAATGAAATCGCAGAAGGACTAAATTTTGCCATTCCAATAGATATTGCAAATGATGTACTACGTAAAATTATGCGTGATGGACGTGTGATTCGAGGTTATTTTGGTGTACAAAGTGATATTAGTTCAAGTAGTGAAGAAGGCATAGTTATCACAGACGTAAGCCCGAACAGCCCAGCTGCGAAATCAGGTATTCAAGTTGGCGATGTGATTTTGAAATTAAATAATCAAGAAGGTATTTCAGCCCGAGAAATGATGCAAATTATCGCAAATACAAAACCTAATTCAAAAGTTCTCGTCACTATTCTCCGATTAGGCAAAATTTTACAAATTCCAGTTGTTATTGAAGAATTTCCAGTAAATTAAAAATAGCGGTCTATTTTGACCGCTGTTTTCATTATATTTAATACTTTCTTTTCAATTTGAAAATTTATTTGTTCTAACCCCTTTTCTGACATTTCGGGCAAAAGAAACTATTACGCTGTCCAATAATTAAACTTTCAATTTTTCCACCGCACTTTGGACAAGGTTTATCTTTATTGCCATATACCAATAATTCTTGTGCAAAATAACCTGGGCGACCATCGGGCTGTAAAAAATCTTTAAGTGTTGTTCCACCTTGAATAATGGCTTTTCTCAAAACATCTTTAATCGTGTTCACTAAAGAGAAACATTGATTGAGAGTCAAATTTTTAGCGAGTTTAAGGGGATGAATGCCACAAATAAACAAACTTTCATTCGCATAAATATTTCCAACACCAACAACCACAGCGTTATCCATCAAGAAAGTTTTAAGTGCGGTAGATTTTTGACGAGATTTTTTGAATAAATATTCGGCATTAAATTCATCAGAAAGTGGTTCAGGGCCTAACTTTAAGAAAAGATGAAAGTCATCTAGATTCTCCGTCCACAACCAAGCACCGAAACGGCGAGGATCGTTATAGCGTAATAACTTGCCATTATTCATTACAATATCAATATGATCATGTTTATCTATTGCGCTATTCTGTGGCACAATTCGCACCGAACCGGACATGCCCAAATGCCCGATGATATAGCCTTTTTCCGTGTGAATAATCAAATATTTTGCTCGACGAGTGAGATCGACAATTTTTACATTTTTAAGGGTTATTAATTCTTCTGATACAGCCCAGCGCAATTTAGGCTGGCGCACGACAACTTTCTCAATCGTAAAATTCTTAAGATAAGGGCTAATACCACGTAGTGCAGTTTCGACTTCAGGAAGTTCCGGCATAATTTTCAACTTAGTAAGTAGATAGAATAATGATATAAAGTGCGGTTAGTTTTACCATTTTTTATATTCTTTGAAAATTAAAATGATGAATATTTCAAAAATATAGGTAGTTATCTAATGGATAAAATTTATATATCTCGTTTGATCTATGTTAAAAGATTTTTATTTTACAGAATAACCGCCTGTTTTCAGATACAAGCGGTTATTTTTTGTGTTAATTGACTAACTAATTAATCAATGGGTGGTGTGTAAGTGCCATTTTTGATGTCGTCTTTAATACGATTTGCTTCTGTTAGTACTTGAGTTAATAACGCTTTAACATTTTCCAATGTTGCAATCGGGCTTAGGGTAGTCATTTTCAGTGATTGTTTGTCACCTACTTTAGTCACGCCAATATTTGCTTCGCCTCGAGCAAAGAGTTCATCTGCCACGTTTTGGTTTAGTGCATCAATAAATTCAGCTGGATAGTCTTTTGGTATGACACGGAATAACACCGATGCAAACTGACTTGGCACAAGCATTTCTAAGGCAGGAGTATCGTTGATGTATTGCTCGACTTCTTTGGTCAGTTTTACGCCGTGATCGATCATTGAAGCGTAAAGATCTTCGCCCAATGCTTCAAGGGTAAACCATAATTTTAATGCGTCGAAACGACGAGTTGTTTGTAGCGATTTTGCCACTAAGTTTGGTACGCCGTGAGCTTCATCATATTCCGAATTGAGATAATCCGCTTTGTAATCGATAAAGCGATAGTTCGCAGGATCTTTCAACAAGAACGCCCCACACGAGATCGTTTGGAAGAAGTGTTTGTGGAAATCAAGCGTGATGGAATCAGTTAATTCAATACCATCTAAGAAATAGCGATAATCTTTGGAAAGCAATAATGCGCCACCCCAAGCGGCATCAACGTGTAACCACGCTTGATATTCATCGGCAAGTTTGCGGATGGCTTTTAAGTCATCAATTGCGCCAGCATCTGTTGTGCCTGCGGTAGCAACAATACAGGCAGTAATTTTGCCATCAGCTTTAAGCTGTGCAAGTGTTTGTTTAAGTGCAATCACATCCATTTGTGCATTTGCATTTGATGGCACGGTCACGACCGATTGGAAACCCATTCCCATCATTGCCATATTTTTTTGTACAGAGAAATGTGCATTTTCTGAACAAATTACTTTCACTTTTTGCATTGCTTCTGCTGGAATACCATCACGTTGTACTGACCATTCAGAGCCGTCTTCGTTTTTCCAGTGGTTTGCAATCGCCCAATCGCGTGCCAACAATACGCCCATTAAGTTAGATTGAGTACCACCAGAAGTGAACACGCCTGATGTGCCTTCGCCATAGCCTGCTTTTTGGCGTAGCCAGTTGATCAAATGCTCCTCCATAATTGAACCTGCTGGGCTTTGATCCCAAGAATCCATTGATTGGTTGGTCGCATTAATCAGTACTTCCGCAATTTGGCTTGTTACCATCGTTGGGCAATGTAAATGGGCAAGTGAGTGTGGATGATGTACTTTAAGGCTTGGATTAAGGAAAATTTCTACCAAATGATCGAGTGATTTCTGTACACTCATACCCTCTTTCGTCGGATTAAAACCGCTTATTAAGGCTCGCATTTGTTTGATTGAACCGCCTGTGTACATTTTTTCATTTTTCAGCCAAGCAGAGACTGCTTGCACCGCATTATGCATCGCTGTTTCATAATCGTTAATGGCTTCGTTATCGTTGCAAAACAAAGCTTGTTTGTGTTGTTTGAGGTTTGACATAATTATTCCTAGATATGAATTACACCCAATTTTCTGTACGTAATGCTATAACTCGCTCAAATTCTCTTAAATTGTTACTAACCAGAATTAACCCTTCACTACGAGCATGAGCCGCTATATGAATATCATTTTCGCCAATCAATTTCCCTTGTTTAGAGAGTTCAGCTTTAATATTGCCGAAATGAGCTGCATGCTTTGGTTGGTAATCTAAAATGGTGAGGCGTGATAAGAAATCTTCAATAACCGCAATGTTTCTTTCGGGATATTCGCTTTTTTCAGCTCCATAATAGAGTTCAGCCACAGTAATGCTACTCACGCACATTTTTCCTGCATTTTGATTAAAGCGAGAAAGAATTTCCAATGGCCTACGCTTAATCACGTAAATCACAATGTTAGTATCAAGCATATATTTCAACACTATAAAGCCTCACGCTCTGGTTGAAATGCAATTTCTCGTTCATTCATAAAATCATCGCTAACTGCTTGATCATTCAAGAAAAAACTATCCCAAGATTGGTTGAGAGGCGATAAAATCCGATCACTGCCCGATACACGAACCGATAATTTTTTGATTTCTTCAGAAAAGCGAACTTCAGCGGGCAAACGCACAGCTTGACTTCGATTAGTCATAAAAACAGAGGCTTCAATCATAGTTATTCCTTATGCTTAATTGTATATAGCATAAGTATATCCCAGTTTTATACAGTTGAGTAGAAAAAAGGTGGGATTTCCCTACCATTTTGAATTTACAAGCGGTCAAAATTCGCAAAACATTTGCAAAATCAGACCGCTTTTAATTAACTACGCACCACTTTCAATGCGTCTACAACAGATTGTTTGAAGCGTTTGATAAATTCTTCGCATTCATTTTGGTTGATGTTTACCGCACAAAGCACGCGAACCACGTTGCCACCGCGTCCGCCACGTTCGAGCAAGAGTTTGTTTTTGAAGCAAGCTTTTTGGATTGCTGCCGCTAATTCACAATCGCGCGGGTAAGCCCCTGTCGCATCTTTCGATTGGCGTTCGTCTACAATATCGATCCCCATCATTAAGCCACGACCACGTACGTTGCCGATGCACGGATATTCTTTGCTTAATTCGCGTAATGCGTTGGTTAAGTATTCACCACGCTCTTGGGCATTTTGTGCGAGGTTTTCATCACGCATAATTTTAAGTGAAGCGTAACCTGTCGCCATCGCTAATTGATTGCCACGAAATGTACCTGTATGTCCTGCAGGTTGCCAAGCATCAAATTCTTTACGAATAGCTAATACAGCTAATGGTAAGCTGCCACCAACTGCTTTTGACATCACAATAATATCAGGCTCAATGCCTGCGTGTTCAAAAGCGAACATTTTTCCAGAACGGCAGAAACCAGCTTGCACTTCATCGACGATCATTAAAATGCCGTGTTTTTGGGTTACTTCACGTACTTTTTGTAAGAAGCTTATTGGTGCTGAAACAACGCCGCCTTCTCCTTGGATTGCTTCTAAAATTACTGCAGCTGGTTTTACTACGCCACTTTCTACATCTTCGATGAAGTTTTCAAAGTATTGTTCAACTGCTTTCGCACCCGCTTCGCCACCAATGCCAAATGGGCAGCGGTATTCGTGTGGATATGGCATAAATTGTACGCCAGGCATTAAATTTTCAACGGCATTTTTTGCACCAAGATTACCTGTTAAGGCTAATGCCCCTTGGGTCATACCGTGAAAACCGCCAGAGAAAGCAATGATATTGCCACGCCCTGTGTAAGTTTTGGCTAATTTGATGGCTGCTTCATTTGCATCTGCACCAGAAGGGCCTGTGAATTGTAAGATATATTTATCTTTCGGGAAGAATGACAATAATTCTTCACTAAACGCATCTTTAAGTGGAGTGGTTAAATCTAAAGTGTGTAACGGCAATCCGCTATCTAATACGTCTTTAATGGCTTGCATTAATATAGGATGATTATGTCCTAATGCAAGGGTTCCTGCGCCTGCTAAAAAGTCTAGGTATTCATTACCTTCAACATCAGTAACCCAACAGCCTTGTGCTTTTGCATAGGCAAAAGGTAATTTGCGAGGATAACTACGTACGTTGGATTCCATTACATCTTGGCGATCTAAAAAATGTTGGTTTGAAGCAAGAATTGCTTGTACAGGGGTAATCATTGTCATTTTTGATTAAAACCTTCTAAAAGAGGTGAAAAAAAATAAGTCGGGTGCCTTGCGATAAATTTACTGTTTATAAAACAGACACATAGGGCATTTGACTCGCTACTTATTAAAAAAAGCGTTTCAGCTTTTTTGTTTTTACCCTAGTTTGCCCATTGGACGGGCTAGGTTGGAAACAGGTTTTGATGTAGGGTTACGTCAAAACGGGGACAATTGTATATTTTTTTTGCAATATGAAAAGCAAATTTAGCTTCTTACGAGTCAAACGGCTAAATAAAAAGCAAACGTTTCTAATAAGAACAAATAAAAAACCCGAGTTTTTACTCGGGTTTAAAATAATTAAATCAATATTATTTGATTTTTGCTTCTTTATAGATAACGTGTTTACGCACTACTGGATCAAATTTTTTGATTTCCATTTTTTCAGGCATATTACGTTTGTTTTTATCAGTTGTGTAGAAGTGACCTGTCTCTGCAGTAGAAACTAAACGGATTTTCTCACGAGCACCTTTAGCTGCCATTTTTTAGCTCCTTAGATTTTTTCGCCACGAGCACGGATTTCAGCTAATACTGCATCAATGCCTTTTTTATCAATAATACGCATACCTTTCGCAGTTAAACGTAAGGTTACGAAACGGTTTTCACTTTCAACCCAGAAACGGTGAGTGTGAAGGTTTGGAAGAAAACGACGACGTGTCGCATTCATTGCGTGTGAGCGGTTATTACCCACAGCTGGACGCTTGCCTGTTACTTGACAAACTCTAGACATAATAATCTCCAATAATTAAATATAAGCTCGAGCTTACGGTTCGGATTGTTTAAAGCTGGTTAAACCTAGCTTGCTACCTCGTCAGGTCGCGCTAATCCGACCCGCTTACTATATTAAAGGTCGCAAATTATACTGACTTTGTTTTCATTTCTCAAGTGTAAATGCGATTTTCCTGAATGTAATCGGTAAAAAAATGGTCAATATTATAAAAATTTATAATAAACAATTCTCCGCGAAAGAATAACAATCGCTTTTCCCTACAATTAAATGATCAAGCACGCGAATTTCCATTAGTTCAGCCGCATCTTGAATTTTTTTAGTAATAAGCTGATCCGAATAACTCGGCTCCGTTATACCTGAAGGATGATTATGTGCCAAAATTAAAGCTGCCGCATTACAATAGAGTGCTTCTTTAATAATTTCTCGCGGATAAACCGCTGATACATTAATTGTACCTAAAAATAACCGCTCTTTTTTAATCAAACGATGTTGATTATCTAAAAATAAAACCATAAATACTTCTCTTTCCTCGTGTTGCAATTCAGTGAGTAAAAAAAGTTTTACCGTTTCAGGATCATTAATAATCGGCGTACTTAACATATCTTGCTTTAAATAACGCTTGGTCATTTCCGTAATCGCTTGCAGTTGAATAAATTGCGTAATACCTAAGCCTTTTACAGAACAGAAAGCTTTTTTATCTGCGGAAAGTAAAGCGTGCAAGGAGCCAAAATGCGTTAATACATTTTTAGAAAGTGACATAACAGGACAACCTTTGATACCAGTACGTAAAAAAATCGCAAGTAGTTCATAATCACTTAATGCTTTTGCTCCGAATGCCAGCAATTTTTCTCGTGGCATTAATTCATCATTGTTTTCCATATATTTATAAAAGAAAAATAAGAAAGATTTTGACCGCACTTTTTAGGTTTGACGAGCAAGTGATTCAAAATCTGCGATGCATATCGTAAAAATAGCGTTGGGCATTCAATAAAATTAAAGTAAAATAACGAAATTGTGGTTAAGTACTAACAAGGGAAGAAAATGAATTTAAACGGAAAACGTGTTGTCGTCGGTATTACGGGCGGCATTGCAGCCTATAAAACAATAGAGTTGATTCGTTTATTACGCAAAGCAGAAGCTGAAGTACGTGTAGTATTAACCCCAGCTGCAGCAGAATTTGTTACTCCTTTGACACTTCAAGCCATTTCTGGCAATGCTGTATCGCAATCTTTACTTGATCCACAAGCAGAGCTGGCAATGGGGCATATTGAACTTGCCAAATGGGCTGATGCCATTATTATTGCGCCAGCTAGTGCAGACTTTATTGCCCGTCTTACTGTAGGCATGGCGAATGATTTACTTTCAACAATTTGTCTTGCAACTGATGCGCCAATTTTTCTTGCGCCAGCAATGAATCAGCAGATGTATCACCAATCCATTACTCAACAAAATTTAACGACTCTTCAAACACGTGGGATTGAGCTTATCGGCCCCAATAGTGGTTTTCAAGCTTGCGGCGATATGGGGAAAGGGCGTATGTCAGAACCAGAGGAAATTTTTACCGCACTTTCTGACTTTTTCTCTCAAAAACAAGATCTACAAGGATTAAATGTCGCCATTACAGCAGGCCCAACGCGTGAAGCAATCGATCCCGTTCGTTATATTTCTAACCATAGTTCTGGGAAAATGGGGTTTGCGATTGCTGAAGCATTTGCCAAACGAGGGGCGCACGTCACGCTGATTGCAGGCCCCGTGAATTTAACAACACCAAAAAATGTAAATCGAATTAATGCCATCTCAGCACAAGAAATGTGGCAAGCCTCTCTTGAAAGTGCGGTGAAAAATCAAATTTTTATTGGTTGTGCGGCTGTCGCTGATTACAGAGTAGCTGAAGTTGCAGAGCAAAAAATCAAAAAATCTGGCGATGAAATATCTATCAAATTAATTAAAAATCCCGATATTATCTCAGATGTAGGACATTTAAAAACACATCGTCCTTTTACTGTTGGATTTGCAGCCGAAACCCAAAATATTGATGATTATGCAAAAGATAAACTTGAACGCAAAAATCTTGATATGATTTGTGCCAACGATGTATCTGGCGGACAAGTTTTTAACGCTGATGAAAATGCCTTGCAGCTTTTTTGGAAAAATGATCATAAAAAATTATCGCTAAAATCAAAAGTAGAACTTGCCGCTGATTTAGTCAATGAAATCATCGAACGCTATCAAAAAACCTTATAATTCCAACCGCACTTTTACCTAAAAATGAATTTCAAACGGAGTATTAAATGAAAAAAATTGACGTAAAAATTTTAGATTCTCGCATTGGCAATGAATTTCCTTTGCCAACTTATGCAACTGAAGGTTCAGCTGGTCTTGATTTACGTGCGTTGATCGATGAAAGCTTTGAAATTCAACCAGGCGAAACCAAATTAATTCCGACAGGGCTATCAATTTATATTGCGGATCCCAATTTAGCTGCCGTGATTTTGCCTCGCTCAGGTCTTGGCCATAAACACGGCATTGTGTTAGGAAACCTTGTGGGATTAATTGACTCCGATTATCAAGGGCCATTAATGGTATCAATGTGGAACCGTGGAAATGAACCATTCAAAATTGAAGTCGGCGATCGTATTGCTCAACTTGTTTTTGTGCCAGTAGTACAAGCTGAATTTAATATTGTAGAAGATTTTCAACAAACCGAACGTGGAGAAGACGGTTTCGGTCATTCAGGTAAACAATAATTTATGGTAGAAGAACAATTATCTTTATCAGGCGTAGAAGAAGAAATTGCGCCTAAAATTGAAACACCGAAAATTGAAAAAAGAACGGTAAAAGAACGTCGTCAGCAAGTGCTTACAGTATTGATACATATGCTTCATTCTGAACGTGGAATGGAAAGAATGACAACCGCTCGTCTAGCAAAAGAAGTTGGTGTGTCGGAAGCTGCTTTATATCGTTACTTTCCAAGCAAAACAAAAATGTTTGAAGCACTAATTGAACATATTGAAAGTACTTTGCTGAGCCGAATTACAGCGTCAATGCGTAACGAAACTCAAACAATGAATCGCATTCACGACATTTTACAAACAATTTTGGATTTTGCCCGAAAAAATCCCGGCTTAACACGTGTTCTAACAGGTCACGCGTTAATGTTTGAAGAAGCGCAATTACAAGCACGTGTGGCACAATTTTTCGATCGTCTTGAGATGCAGTTTGTCAATATTTTGCAAATGCGTAAATTACGTGAAGGGCGTGCTTTCAACGTGGATGAACGTATAATTGCCTCACATTTAGTGACACTCTGCGAAGGACAATTTATGCGCTATGTTCGTACAAATTTCCGTCTGAATTCAAGTCAGTCTTTTGAACAACAATGGCGTTTTATCGAGCCACTTTTTGCCTAATTGACTTTACCGAGTAAATATATGATTATTCCTTGGCAAGAATTAGAAGCAGAAACATTAGATAATATCGTAGAAAGCGTGATTTTACGCGAAGGAACCGATTACGGTATAGAAGAACTTTCACTCAACCAGAAAAAACAACTTTTACTGACTCAAATTCGCAATGGAATTGCGTTGATTGTATGGTCTGAATTACATGAATCCATTGACATCAAAAATAAAACGGAATTTTTGAAACAGGAATGTAAGGAGCAAGAATGTCAAATGAATTAACCGAAATTGATGAAGTTGTAACCTCCTCTCAAGAAGAAGCAACTCAACGAGATCCCGTTTTAGATTGGTTTCTTACTCACTGCCATTTGCATAAATATCCTGCAAAATCAACTTTAATTCATGCTGGGGAAGATGCGACCACGCTGTATTATGTAATTAAAGGTTCTGTAATGGTATCTTCAAAAGATGATGAAGGCAAAGAGATGATCCTCACTTACTTAGGTGCAGGACAATTTTTTGGCGAAGCGGGATTATTTGATGAAGGTTCAAAACGATCAGCTTGGGTAAAAACAAAAACAACATGTGAAATTGCTGAAATTTCCTATAAGAAATATCGCCAGTTGATTCAGGCAAACCCTGAAATCTTAATGTTTCTTACTGCACAATTGGCAAGACGTTTGCAAAATACATCACGTCAAGTCACGAATTTGGCATTTTTAGACGTCGCAGGTCGCATCGCTCAAACTTTAATGAACTTAGCTAAACAGCCTGAAGCAATGACGCATCCTGATGGTATGCAAATCAAAATTACACGCCAAGAAATAGGGCAAATGGTGGGTTGTTCACGAGAAACTGTGGGGCGCATTATTAAGATGTTGGAGGATCAGAATCTTATCCACGCTCATGGAAAAACAATCGTTGTATATGGCGCAAGATAATTTTTCATCATAATTTATTCAAAATAAAACCATCCGAAATTAATTTGGGTGGTTTTTGTTTAATTGGAAATAATATTCAAAACATTAATTGACAATTAATATAAAGGATTTTATCATTGCTCCACTTCTTGCGGATATTGTAGGAAGACAGGATTGGTCTCCTGATATAGTGGCTTTAAAGGTTTAAACCTTATTGCATAGTTTTATGCTGCAAAAGCTAGAACACCGAGATGCATTTTTTAATCTATGGTGGGCTGGGTAGAAATCCCGCAGGGATGCGTGCAGTAAGCCACTTGCTGTTAAGACCAATTCTGCTTAGTTCCACCACCCTTCTTTCAAATTCTCTAGCCTTTTCTAGCTTACCTTAATTAATCTTTTTTCTTTCTAGTAAAACTAATACTTCATAGTGAGATGTTTGCGGAAACATATCAAAAAGTTGAATTTTCAATGGTTTATAACAAGTTAGATGCTGTAAATCTTTACCCATTGTCATGGCATTACAGCTGGAATACAAGATAAAGTGCGGTTGAATTTGGTTGAGAAATTCACTTAATTCCTTTCCAATTCCACGACGCGGCGGATTTACAATCACAAGATCTGGCTTATTTTCATTTTTATTTTCAATCACGCTTGCTGCATCTAGAGATTGGAAATTTACATGTTCTAAATCTAATATTTTCGCAGAATTACTGGCTGCCAAAATAGCAGAGGAAGAAATTTCAATTCCTGTTAATTTAATGGGTTTTCCCCATTTTTCCTGCAACGCTTTAGCACAATGTAAGCCAAATCCCCCTACGCCACAAAATAAATCCCACAGGTTATAAATAGGGAATTCAGCCACCCATTGTTGAGCGGTTGCATATAAACCTGCAGCCACTTTAGGGTTAGTTTGAAAGAAGCCTTGTGGACGAATAAAGAGTGGAATACCGTTAAAATTTTCAGGCAAAAATTGTTGTTCTGTCAGAAAAATTTCTTGTTCGCCCTCTAAAATAGCCGCGTGCTGTGGTTGTAAATTAATACTAATCACTTCTAAGTGCGGTAATTTTTCCAATAATTTTGGCAATTCTCGACGAATTAATGGCAATTTATTTTCTGTACGTAACACAAAACGCAACATCAATTTTTCCGTCGCGATACTTTCTGTCAGCAAAATATATTTAAGCTCGCCTTTTTGTTTAGCAATGTTATAAGGTACTAAACCTGCGCGACCAATAAAATCTTTGAGAATTGAAAAAATTGCTGAAAAATGTGTAGGATAAAGAGGACAATCACACAAATCAATCGCACTTTGTGGATCATTATTTTTTAAAATGCCAAGTATTGGGCGTTCAACACTACCACTAACAACCATTTTAGCTTTATTACGAAATCCTTGTTCATTAGATTGAAAAGGAGCTACCCATTGAGCTTCATCGTAATTAATAGAAATCAGTTGCTGCTTTAAATGATATTGTTTTTCAGTTAGCTGCTGACTATAAGGTATTTCAAGCCATTGACAAGAACGACATTCATTTTGTTGATAGTATCGACAATCAATCATTTTTTGCGGCCTGAATATCTAGCCAACGGCTTTGAATATCTGCGAGATTTCGATGATTCAGTTTCCAACGTTGATCTAAAACCAAGTCATTCCATTCGATTACGCTACGCTTAAATAAATTTTTTAAGCGAGCTTGACGAGCCATAAAGTGCGGTTCATTTTCAGTAAGTTTTAGATTATCTAATACTTGAATGACACCTTCACGTTCATTACACAGTAATAAAAGATCGCAACCTGCATTGAGTGCTTTTTTACTACGCTCTACAAAATTCCCCATTACTCCCGCGCCTTTCATTCCTAGATCATCGGAAAAATTGTACCTTGGAAATTTAATTTCTTGCGTAAAATTTCTTTCAACCAATATTTTGAACCACTTGCAGGCTGACTATCACATTGCGAATAAATCACGTGAGCAGGCATAATCGCATCGAGTTTATTTTGTGAAATTAACTGTTGGAAAGGTTGGAGATCGAAACTAAAAATTTCGTCTTTTGCACGATCATCATAAGGCGTTTCTAAATGAGAATCGGCTAATACATGACCATGACCAGGAAAATGTTTACCTGTAGATGCCATACCTGCTTGATGCATACCATCAATAAAAGCGGTGGCTAAATTTACCGCACTTTTTACATCAGATGAAAAACTGCGATCACCAATCGCTCGACATTCATGCCCCAAATCCAACACAGGAGCAAAACTCAAGTCAATATCCAAGGCAATCATTTCTGCTGCCATTTGCCAACCTGCTTCTTTAGCAAAACTCACTTGTTCAGTTGCTGACAGTGTTTCTTGAAAAGCCTGCATTGAAGGCAACATTGTAAATCCATCACGGAAACGTTGAACTCGTCCACCTTCTTGATCCACCGTAATTAATAAAGGCTTTTTCACTCGTTGGCGAACAGAACGAATTAATTCTTGAATTTGTTCTCTGTTTTCAAAATTTCGAGTAAATAAAATTAATCCTGCAACAAGAGGGTGAGAAAGTAACTCAACTTCCTCTTGTTCCAACTCTTTTCCGTTTAAATCAATTAACAACGAGCTCATAAATTATTTTAAATAAAGGCGATAATTTTTACTTTCTACAGTAGGTTTAGTTAAATCAATTGATTTTTGCTCTTGTGGTTTTAGCAAAAATTGAGCGGAATAGCTTTCTTGCTGATTTTCCCAAATTTGGGTTACCCCTAAATGATCGTACCAATACAAATGGTAACTTATATTCAAAAGTTGCTGACTTTTATTTTTTATAATCGCTGATTTTTGAGTCGTTTCAACTTGAATCAAAGGCGAAAGAGACGACGTAATATTCAAAATCGGCTTTGTTGAATAAGTTAAGTTTTGTTCTGAACTTGAACAAGCAGCGAGCACAAGGCTCGCTAAAATTAGAAAATATTTTTTCATTATTTCGCTAACATTCTACCTAAAGGTTCTCCACCAACTAAATGCATATGTAAATGGAATACTTCTTGCCCACCATGTTTATTACAATTCACAATTAGGCGGTAACCATCTTCCGCAACACCTTCTTCTTTAGCGAGCTTAGCCGCTACGCTAAATAATCGACCTAGCGCTACTTCATCTTGCTCCGTCACATCATTCACTGTTGGGATTACTTTATTTGGAATGATCAAAATATGTGTTTTAGCTTGTGGTGAAATATCACGAAACGCTGTGACTAATTCATCTTGATAGACGATATTTGCAGGAATTTCTTTACGGATAATTTTACTAAAAATTGTTTCTTCTGCCATTGTTTGCTCCCTACAAAAAAGTGCGGCGAATTAATCTCTCCATAATTGTTGCTTATTTAGTCTAACTTTTAAGGACAGAGCAAATCAATCGCACTTTTTGTTTTACAATGAATTTAATTATGCAAAGTGTCGAACTTCTCCATTGCCCACTACATTTTCTACACAACGTGCACAAAGTGTTGGATGTTCTGGGCTTACCCCAATTTTGTCAGAATAATGCCAGCAACGAGGGCATTTTTCTGCGTTAGAACGTGTTACGCTTACTGCAATACCCTCTAATTCGCTGTCCGCTAAATCAGCAGGTTTTTCCGCTAAAGATTTCACATATACTTTTGAGGTAATTAATACGAAACGTAATTCATTACCTAATTGTGCTAACAATGCACGATATTCGTCATTAGCATAAACGGTCACTTCTGCTTCTAAACCGCCGCCTATTTCTTTATTGTTACGAGAAATTTCTAATACACGGTTTACTTCTGAACGAACTTTAATCAGTTGTTGCCAGTAAGCATCATCTAATTTTTCATCCTCGCCTAAACCAAATAAGCCTTGATAGAATTCTTCAGTAAATACGAATTCCGCACGAGCACTTTCAGTTTGTGGCAAGTGTTGCCAAATTTCATCGGCAGTGAAAGATAAGATCGGTGCCATCCAACGAACTAATGCTTCAGCAATATGCCATAACGCAGTTTGGCAACTACGACGCGCAAGGCTATCTGCTTTGGTTGTATATTGACGGTCTTTGATAATATCTAAATAGAATGACCCCATTTCTACCGAGCAGAAACGCATTAAACGTTGTACCACAGTGTGGAATTGATAGTTATCGTATGCATCTTTAATTTCATTTTGTGCATCTAATGCACAAGCTACCGCCCAACGATCTAGGCTAATCATTTCTTCTGGTTTGACTAAATCACGCTTTGGATCAAAACCATTTAAGTTTGCTAATAAGAAACGTGCGGTGTTACGAATACGACGATAGCTATCCGCTGCACGTTTTAAAATCTCATCAGAAACGGTCATCTCACCCGTATAGTCTGTTGAAGCAACCCATAAACGTAAAATGTCGCCACCGAATTTATCCATGACTTCTTGTGGTGTCACGATGTTACCGATAGATTTTGACATCTTACGACCTTGTCCATCCACAGTGAAACCGTGAGTTAATACTTGCTTGTATGGTGCTTTGCTATCTGTTGCCGTAGAAAGCATTAAAGAAGACATAAACCAACCACGGTGTTGGTCGGAACCTTCCAAATACATATCAATATTTTGACCATTAAATTCTGGGCGATTTGCTACCACAGAAGAATAAGTCGATCCTGAGTCAAACCATACATCAAGGGTATCTGGCACTTTGCGATAGGTTTCTGCATCCGCACCTAATAATTCTTTTTCGTCTAAATCCCACCACGCTTGAATACCCGCTCTTTCTACACGTTTCGCCACTTCTTCAAGTAGCTCTAAGGTACGCAGATGAAGTTCTTCGGTTTCTTTATGCACGAACAAGGTCATCGGCACACCCCAAGTACGTTGGCGTGAAATACACCAGTCTGGGCGGTTTTCAACCATTTTCTCGATACGTGCTTGACCCCAATCTGGAATCCAGCGAACTTGTTTGATTTCGCCTAATGCTTGTTGGCGTAAACCTTGCGTTTCCATGCCGATAAACCATTGCGGTGTTGCACGGAAAATAATTGGCGTTTTGTGACGCCAGCAGTGTGGATAGCTGTGTTTGATTTTTTCAACTTTTAATAAGTTACCTACTTCTTGTAATTTTTCTATCACAAGTGGATTTGCTTCAAATACGCCTTTGCCTGCAAAGAATTCGGTCGTTGAAATAAATTTACCATCATTCGATACAAGACCCGCCATTGGTAAATCATATTGTTTACCCACGATAAAGTCGTCTAAACCGTGATCAGGTGCGGTATGTACTAAACCCGTACCGCCATCAGTGGTTACGTGATCGCCTAAAATCACTGGTACAGTAAAATCATAGAATGGATGATGGAAACGGCTTAATTCAAGATCAGCACCTTTTACTGAACCTAAAATTTTAACTTGTTCTACGCCCACGGCTTTCGCTACGGACTCAACTAATTCAGCGGCTAAAATTACACGCTCATCGCCAAGTTGGACTAAGTTGTATTCTAAGTCTGCATTCACTGCAATCGCACGGTTAGACGGCATCGTCCAAGGTGTGGTAGTCCAAATGATGGCTGATAATTTACCTTGTCCTCTACCTTGTGCAGAAAATTTAGCTTCAATTTCATCCGCACTTTCCACAGGGAAACGAACGTAAATTGACGGAGAAACTTTGTCTTCATATTCCACTTCTGCTTCTGCTAAAGAAGAACCGCAATCCAAACACCAGTGAACTGGTTTTGAGCCTTTATACAAATGACCATTTTCAATCACTTTACCTAAAGTGCGGATAATATTCGCTTCGGTATCGAAATTCATCGTGAGATATGGATTATCCCAATCGCCCAACACACCTAAACGGATAAAGTCTTTTTTCTGACCTTCTACTTGTTCCGAGGCATATTCACGACATTTTTGACGAAATTCAGCCGCAGAAATTTTCTCGTTTGGTTTGCCCACTAAACCTTCTACTTTTAATTCAATTGGCAAGCCGTGGCAGTCCCAACCCGGGATATAAGGCGAATCAAAACCTAACGCCGTTTTGGATTTAATAATAATATCTTTCAGAATCTTGTTTACAGCGTGACCAATATGAATGTTACCATTCGCATACGGAGGGCCATCGTGCAGAATAAAAGATTTTTTGCCCTTACTCGCTTTACGAATTTTTTGGTAAAGATTTTTCTCGTACCAATTTTTCAACATATCAGGTTCGCGCTTAGCTAAATCACCGCGCATTGGAAAGCTGGTTTCCGGTAGGTTAAGAGTGTTTTTGTAATCGACTGTCATTTTATTTTCCAATTTTTACATTTTAAAATTAACTGTTAAAAAACGCTTTCGCAGTTTCTACATCTTTCTCAATTTGCACTTTCAAATCATCAAAAGACGGGAATTTAATCTCGTTTCTAATCTTGTGGCAGAATTCCACTTCCACCATTTGGCCATAAATATTCTGAGAAAAATCAAATAAATGGACTTCTAATAATTGCATTAATCCATTTATAGTTGGACGTTTTCCCATGTTTGCCACGCCGTTAAAAATCTCCCCCGATTTTAACCGCACTTTTACGGCATAAACGCCTTTGATTGGATTTACTTGTCTATGCAAACGAATATTTGCCGTTGGAAATCCTATTGTTCTGCCTAATTTATTCCCATGAATCACACGCCCGAAAATACGATAAGGTTTACCGAGTAAATTTTCTGCAAGTTGTAAGTCATCATTCGCTAACGCTTCGCGAATTGCCGTGCTACTAATTCTCTGTTCATCTAGACAAAAGCTACGGTTATCTTCAACAATAAAACCAAAACGCTTACTAGCTGCTTGCAACATGGCAAAATTGCCTTGGCGTTTTGAGCCGAATTTGAAATCATCGCCAATACTTAAAAATTTCACATGTAGATGATTAACAAGCGTTTGTTCAATAAAAACATCGGCTGGTTGCTCGGCAAAAGTGCGGTCAAATTTCGCCACAATTACGACATCGACCTTAGCCTTTTCGAGATAATAAATTTTGTCACGCAAACGCATTAAACGTGCAGGTGCATTTTCCCCCATAAAATATTCACGCGGCTGAGATTCAAATAACAATACCGCCATGGGTAAATTTAATTCGTCAGCTTTTTGGCGTAAATGGCGGAGGACTGCTTGATGCCCTAAATGCACACCATCAAAGTTGCCGATCGTTAGCGCACAACCTTGTAAAACACGATTTGCATTATGAAGCCCACGAATTAATTGCATGTCCTTATCCATGAAAATAAGAGAATTTCGGCATTATAGCGAGAAGTTAGTTTTTTGTCAGCAAATGGTGCTTGCGAACGCCTAATAAAATCAACGTTGCACCATAAACTATTGCGGCTAAGACAATCAACCAAACAAGCCAATAAACACGCATAAAGAAATCCATTTTTGCCCATTGGTTGATTTTAGGCACGTAATACCAAACTGCCGCACCCATTGCAATTGCTGCCAATAAAACTTTGACAAAAAAGACCGCACTTTTACGTGAAAAATGGTAGACATCCGCTTTGGCTAAGCCGCGATAGAGCAAATAGGCATTAAGAGTTGCGGACATCGCTGAAGCAATGGCTAAACCCACATAACTGAAAGGAATTGCCAATAGGTTAAAGCCCATATTACTCACCATGGCAATAATGCCGATTTTTACTGGGGTTTTGGTATCTTGGCGAGCGTAATAGCCATTGGCGAGGATTTTAATCAACATAAAGCTAAGCAAACCCGCATTAAACGCCCATAAAGAATAAGAGGCGGCATAAACATCATTTAGCATGAAATTTCCACGCATAAAGAGCGTAAGTAACATCGGTTGAGCCAATACAGCAATACCAATGGCGGCTGGAACGCCAAGTAATAAAATCATTCGCACGCCCCAATCCATTGTATTATGAAAATCAACCGCACTTTTTGCTGAATCGCCTTCACGATTAACGTGGTGGCGAGCAAGCGTTGGTAAAATTACGGTAGAAATCGCAATGCCAAATAAACCGAGAGGAAATTCCAGTAAGCGGTCGGAATAATACAACCAGCTAATAGAGCCCGTCATTAAGAAGCTCGCAATCACTGTATCCAGCAAAAGATTAATTTGACTTACCGATACACCAAATAACGCAGGGATCATTAATTTACGAATTTTGGTTACGCCTTCATCCCGCCAAGCCCATTTGGGTTTCACCAGTAAACCGGCTTGTTTCATAAATGGAATTTGGAATAAGAACTGTAATAATCCGCCAAGAAAAATCCCGATAGCCAGTGCAAGATCTGGGTTATCCATTTGTGGTGCAAGGAAAAGTGCGGTGGCAATCATCGCTATATTTAATAACACGGGTGAAAAGGACATCACGCCGAATTTTCCAATCGTGTTAAGCACAGCGCCAGAAAATGCCACAAAAGTAACAAACCATAAATAAGGAAAAGTTATTTTAAGAAGAAGAGAGGCTTGTTCAAATTTATGTGCGTCAGGGCCATCATTCATCCAATCGGTAAACCAGCCCATCCCAAATAAAGCGGCAACGACAGGTGAACCAATCATCGCAAGGATCGTAACAATACTCACCAATCCCCCAAGGGTACCAGAAACTTTTCCAATAAATTCACGGGTTTTATTCATATCGCCAGATTTTTGATATTCTGCGAGAACAGGGACAAAAGCCTGTGAAAAAGCCCCCTCAGCAAATAAACGACGAAGAAAATTTGGGATACGATTAGCAAATAAAAAAACATCCGCCGCAGCGCCAGCCCCAATGAGATGAGCGATAACTACATCGCGTACAAGACCTAACACTCTTGATAATAACGTCATAGAACTAACAACAATGCTAGATTTTAAAAGTCGTTTACTCAAAATATTCTTCTCAAGCCTAAAATTTTTGCCTAATTGTATAGAAATTTTGTTTTTACGCTATATTCCGTGAAAAAAAACTGATAAAATCCGCCGCACATCGTTTGTGTGAGCCCATGTTGAAAGAGCTTGTAAAAATAACGATACTTACTTTCGGTTGTGTCTCACCGAAATCAACACAAATTTTCCATTGACAAAAGTATAAAAAATCGGCATATTGACGCCCTTTATTTTGTCTATCAATCAACAGAAATTTTAGGAGTTTGACCTTGGCTAATATCAAGTCAGCAAAAAAACGCGCGGTTCAATCTGAAAAACGTCGCCAACACAACGCAAGCCAACGCTCTATGATGCGTACTTATATCAAAAAAGTATATGCTCAAGTAGCAGCAGGCGAAAAATCAGCAGCTGAAGCAGCATTCGTTGAAATGCAAAAAGTTGTAGACCGTATGGCTTCTAAAGGCTTAATCCACGCTAACAAAGCAGCAAACCACAAATCTAAATTAGCTGCACAAATCAAAAAATTAGCGTAATTTTTAGCTAGAAAGAATGAAAAAATAAAACCGCACTTTAAAGTGCGGTTTTTTATTGCATCGAATGTTAGACTAAAGTAACAACATCGATCCCCATTTGATAATATCAAAGAAGAATTTATTTTGATTGGTTGCAATGCCATCAGAATTTTTTGGTGTGCCATCTTCATTTTTTTGCACTTCCACCATACCATTTTTATATTGACCTTTCACGACAGCCAAATCATCGCGCGCTTCGTTACGCAACTTCAAACAAGACTGTTTAGTTAAAGATTCAACATTGCTCACTTTGGTACGGAATTTTTTAAACTGATAGCTTGCATAATTCATTGATTTTTCATCGGCTTGGATAATCTTCACATATTGTTCGCCAATAATTTTTTCCAACGGATAGAAAAAGACATATTGTGAGTGAATATAGCTATCTTCTTTTGAAAAATGCTGTTGCAAAATTCGAGTTAAATTTGGGTAAACGCATTGTTCTACTTGCTTACTTGCAATCGCCCATTGTTTTGCATGTTGATCGGAAAGTTGGTAATCAGCCCCAGCAAATTCCGCTGGAATTGCGGATTGTTGACTATCAAACATTGAACAGCTAGACAGCAATGCTGCCATACCTAAGGTTGCAATTAATTTCACATTTGATCCTTATAAAAGTGAGAATGCACAAAATTCTAGCAATATCTTCACAACAGATAAAGCAGCAAATGAATTTAGTTTTCCTGATCTGAAAAACTTCCGCTATAATGACCGCACTTTTTTACGTTAATTAAAAGGAATTCTTATGCAAAATCCAAAAGATGATGTGTTATATGCGCCTGTTGAATGGGTCGATCACAGTGAAGGCTATAGCGATATTCGCTATCATAAATCCACTGATGGCATTGCAAAAATTACCATTAACCGCCCAGAAGTTCGTAATGCGTTCCGCCCACAAACAGTGAAAGAAATGATCACTGCATTTTCTGATGCACGTTTTGATGAAAACATTGGTGTCATTGTATTAACTGGCGAAGGCGAAAAAGCATTCTGTTCTGGTGGTGACCAAAAAGTGCGTGGCGATTACGGCGGTTACAAAGATGACAGCGGCGTACATCACTTAAATGTATTAGATTTCCAACGCGATATTCGTTCTTGTCCAAAACCAGTTGTAGCAATGGTGGCTGGTTATGCAATTGGTGGCGGCCATGTATTACATATGCTTTGCGACTTAACGATTGCTGCTGAAAATGCCATTTTCGGTCAAACTGGGCCAAAAGTTGGTTCATTCGATGGCGGTTGGGGTGCAAGCTATATGGCTCGTTTAGTGGGTCAGAAAAAAGCACGTGAAATTTGGTTCTTATGCCGTCAATATAATGCACAAGAAGCATTAGATATGGGCTTAGTCAATACTGTTGTGCCTTACGCTGATCTTGAAAAAGAAACCGTGCGTTGGTGTCGTGAAATGTTACGCAATAGCCCAATCGCAATCCGTTGTTTGAAAGCGGCATTAAATGCGGATTGTGATGGCCAAGCAGGTCTTCAAGAATTAGCGGGTAACGCAACAATGTTGTTCTACATGACTGAAGAAGGTCAAGAAGGCCGCAATGCGTTTAACGAAAAACGCGCCCCAGACTTCAGCAAATTCAGACGTAACCCTTAATTTATCGTTCTAAAGTGCGGTTAAAAATCTTCGTGAATTTTGACCGCACTTTTGTATTGAGAGCAAGCATGGCTGAAAAATCATTTAATCTTTACCGTTATTCTATCCCCGTTGATAGCCAACTTATTCTGCGTGATCGTTTTTTAAAACGCCGTGAAGGCTTAATCGTAAGAGTGAGTTGCACCCGAGATGGCTGGGGAGAAATCGCTCCGCTACCTGGTTTTAGCGAAGAAACCTTAGACCAAGCTCAAGAACAAGCAATTGAATGGCTAACGACATGGTGCAATGCAAGCTGTGATGCACCTCGCGTACCATTAGATGGCACCTATCCCTCCGTTGCTTTTGGTATCAGTTGCGCAATGGATGAAATGAAAGGTTATTTACAAGCTGAAGGCAATTATCATACAGCACCACTTTGTTATGGCGATCCAGATGAGCTGTACGCCAAACTTGCGAGCATGAAAGGCGAAAAAGTAGCAAAGATGAAAGTGGGCATATACGAAGCCAATCGCGATGGATTAATTGCCGATATGTTTTTAGAAGCCATTCCTGATTTACAATTACGGCTTGATGCAAACCGCCATTGGTCGTTAGAAAAAGCGTTACAGTTTGCCGCTCAAGTCAAACTGCAACATAGAAAACGTATTCAATTTTTAGAAGAACCTTGTAAAACACAAGAACTCAGCCGTGAATTTGCAGCTCAAACCGATATTGTAATTGCATGGGATGAATCCGTGCGAGAGCCTAATTTTTGTCTAGAAAAAGAACCGCACTTATCGGCTGTCGTCATCAAACCCACTTTAATTGGTTCAATTCAACGTTGTGCTGAGCTCATTAACCAAGCCCATTCGTTAGGCCTAAAAGCGGTTATAAGTTCAAGTATCGAAAGCAGTTTAGGGCTCTCTCAGCTCGCGAGAATTGCACAACAATACACCCCGAATGTGACTCCAGGCTTAGATACTTTAGATTTGATGGAATATCAAGTGCTACGCGCTTGGCCTAGTTCTGATTTACCTATTGTTGATTTAGAATCTGAATTTATCACTAAAATTATCTGATTCGACCACCAAAAATCGAAAAAACCAGTATAATGCACCACACAAAAAGGATTAAAAATGTCGCAAACACACAGAATTTTGCTGTTAAATGGCCCGAACTTAAATATGTTAGGGGCTCGCGAGCCAAAACATTATGGCAGTATTTCGCTTGTATCTATTGAAGCGAAAATACAAACATTAGCCACTCAACACAATGTAAAAGTGGAATGTTTTCAAGCCAATAGTGAAGAAAAATTAATTAATAAGATCCACGAAAGTTTTCAACAAGTCGATTTTATTTTAATTAATCCTGCGGCTTACACCCATACCAGTGTAGCATTGCGCGATGCACTTTTAGCTGTTTCAATTCCTTTTGTAGAGATTCATTTATCTAACGTGCATAAACGTGAACCATTTCGTCATCATTCTTATTTTAGCGATGTGGCTGAAGGCGTTATTTGCGGTTTGGGTGCGAAAGGTTACGAGTTTGCCTTTTTATTTGCTATGGATTACCTTGCTAAAAAATAGAAAATCGAGCATTTTTGGCGAAATTCACAGAATTTTATCGCAAATTTGAAAAAATTAAGGTAATCTTTGCAACACAAAAGTAAGTTTATTCATAACCGCACTTTTTCCTTTAAAAGTGCGGTTAAAATTTCAATCTTTTTAGGAAGAACGTATGGACATTCGTAAAATCAAAAAATTAATCGAATTAGTAGAAGAATCGGGCATTACTGAATTAGAAGTGCAAGAAGAAGAGGGTACAGTACGTATTAGCCGTGCTGCGCCAGTAATTGCTCCAGCAGCCGTTCAATATGCTGCAGCACCAGTAGTAGCACCGACTCCTGCCGCTGCACCAGCTCAAGTTCCAGCAGCTGCGACATCCGCACCAGCCGCATCGGATGAATTATCAGGCCATCTTGTACGTTCTCCAATGGTGGGAACCTTCTATCGCAGCCCAAGCCCAGAAGCAAAAGCATTCGTTGAAGTGGGGCAATCAGTGAAAGTTGGCGATGCGCTTTGTATCGTTGAAGCAATGAAAATGATGAACCGCATTGAAGCGGACAAAGCTGGCGTAGTAAAAGCAATTCTTATCAACGACGGTAACGCCGTTGAATTTGACGAACCATTAATCGTTATTGAATAATTTCCAATATTTTTGTCGGGCGGACTTTAGTCCGCCTATTTCATATACAAACAATTAGAGCGAATTTATCGTAGGCGATATAAATTGAAATCTGTTCACGCCAAATTTTATAGGGAGAACAATATTTCAAGAGCCTACATAAAAATTCACGTCTATCTGACTAAACGGACTCTTTTATGTTAGAAAAAGTTGTGATTGCTAACCGCGGTGAAATTGCACTACGCATTTTACGTGCTTGTAAAGAATTAGGTATTAAAACTGTGGCAGTTCACTCCACTGCCGATCGTGATTTAAAACACGTTTTACTCGCTGATGAAACCGTTTGTATCGGCCCAGCACCTTCCGCAAAAAGTTATTTAAATATTCCAGCTATCATTGCTGCCGCCGAAGTAACAGGTGCGGATGCAATTCATCCAGGATACGGTTTCTTATCTGAAAACGCTGACTTTGCTGAACAAGTTGAACGTTCAGGTTTCACTTTCATCGGCCCAACTGCAGATGTCATTCGTTTAATGGGCGATAAAGTTTCAGCTATTAAAGCAATGAAAAAAGCAGGCGTGCCTTGTGTACCGGGTTCGGATGGCCCTGTAGGTAATGATATTGCTAAAAATAAAGAAATCGCCAAACGTATTGGTTATCCAATCATCATCAAAGCGTCAGGCGGCGGCGGTGGCCGAGGAATGCGTGTTGTTCGTAGCGAAGACGCATTAGAAGAATCTATTGCGATGACCAAAGCAGAAGCGAAAGCGGCATTCAATAATGATATGGTTTATATGGAAAAATACTTAGAAAATCCACGTCACGTGGAAATTCAAGTATTAGCAGATACCCATGGAAATGCGGTTTATTTGGCTGAACGTGACTGCTCAATGCAGCGTCGTCACCAAAAAGTTGTGGAAGAAGCACCAGCTCCAGGTATCACAGAAGAAGTTCGCCGCGATATCGGCTCTCGCTGTGCAAATGCTTGTGTAGAAATTGGCTATCGCGGAGCGGGAACCTTTGAATTCTTATATGAAAATGGCGAATTCTACTTTATTGAAATGAATACCCGTATCCAAGTAGAACACCCAGTAACAGAAATGATCACAGGTGTAGATTTAGTGAAAGAGCAATTGCGCATTGCGGCAGGCTTGCCAATTTCCTTTAAACAAGAGGACATTAAAGTTAAAGGCCATGCAATAGAATGCCGCATTAACGCAGAAGATCCAAAAACATTCTTACCATCTCCGGGCAAAGTAAATCACTTACATTCGCCTGGCGGTTTGGGCGTTCGTTGGGATTCTCACGTTTATGGCGGCTATACTGTGCCTCCACATTACGACTCCATGATCGCAAAACTTATCACTTACGGCGATACACGTGAAGTGGCAATCCGTCGTATGCAAAATGCCTTATCTGAAACAATTATTGATGGTATTAAAACCAATATTCCACTTCATGAATTAATTCTTGAAGATGAAAATTTCCAAAAAGGTGGAACAAACATCCACTATTTGGAGAAAAAATTAGGTATGCATGAATAATTAAACGTTAAATGGCTAACAAAGGTTAGCCATTTTTTATATATTCCGATATTTATTTAATGATAATAAAAACTAAAACGAGCAAAACGTTTTGAATTATTCAAAAAAGTTGTAAGATTGGCAAACATAAGGGGCGTAGGATATATGCGCCTCTTATACCATTCAAAAAATATACTTTCACTTATAAAAATTTAAGGAAAAAATATGACATTAAAACAACGTTATCAACAAGCTGGTAAAGAAGCCAGTTGGGCATTGAGCTTATCTATTTTATATGTGATAGGTTGGTGCTTATGTGCTTATTTACCTAAAGAAACTCAAGGCCCTATCGGCTTTCCCCTCTGGTTTGAACTCTCCTGTATTTACTTACCCATTTTATTCATCGTGATTGGTTATTGGATTATCAAAATTATTTTTCAGGATATTTCTCTTGAAATTAACGATCAGGAGAGTCAGAAATGAATCTAGGTATTATTCTTCCTTTAATTATTTATCTCACTTTTGTTTTTGGTGCGGCAATTTTTGCCTATGTAAAACGTACAAAAGGCGATTTTTTAACAGAATATTATGTGGGAAATCGTTCGATGACTGGTTTTGTGCTCGCAATGACAACTGCATCAACTTATGCCAGTGCAAGTTCTTTTGTCGGGGGGCCAGGCGCAGCTTATAAATACGGATTAGGTTGGGTATTACTTGCGATGATTCAAGTGCCAGTCGTATGGCTTGCATTAGGTGCATTAGGTAAAAAATTCGCGCTATTATCAAGAGAAACCAATGCTTTAACTATTAATGATCTTTTCTTTTATCGCTATAAAAACAAATATTTAGTTTGGCTATCAAGCCTTGCTCTTCTTCTCGCATTTTTTGCGGCTATGACCGTGCAATTTATTGGTGGTGCGCGTTTATTAGAAACAACCATCGGCATTTCTTATACTCAAGCATTACTCTTATTTGCTTTAACGGTAGGTATCTATACTTTTATCGGGGGCTTCCGTGCCGTCGTACTGACGGATACCATTCAAGGTACCGTAATGATTTTTGGGACTATAATCCTCCTTATTGGCACGATTTATGCCCTCGGTGGTGTAGAAAGTGCGGTTAATAAATTAACTGAAATTGATCCTGACTTAGTCACGCCTTACGGGCCAAATGGAATGTTAGATTTCCAATTTATGGCTTCTTTCTGGATACTTGTCTGTTTCGGGGTGGTTGGTCTTCCACATACCGCAGTTCGATGTATGGCATTTAAAGACAGTAAAGCCTTACATCGCGGTATGCTGATTGGAACCATTGTACTTTCAATTATTATGTTGGGTATGCACTTAGCTGGTGCGCTTGGCAGAGCGGTTATTCCAAATTTAACGGTATCAGATCAAGTAATTCCAACATTAATGATAAAAGTATTGCCGCCTATTGTTGCGGGGATTTTCTTAGCTGCACCGATGTCCGCAATTATGTCCACAATTGATGCACAACTTATTCAATCTTCTTCTATTTTTGTAAAAGATTTATACCTTTCTGCGAAACCAGAGGCCGCAAAAAATGAGAAAAAAGTGAGCTATTTTTCATCAATTATTACGCTGATTTTGACCGCACTTTTAATCTTTGCCGCCCTCAATCCACCAGATATGATTATTTGGTTAAACCTATTTGCCTTTGGCGGACTGGAAGCCGCATTTTTATGGGTAATTGTACTGGGTATTTATTGGGATAAAGCAAATGCTTATGGTGCGTTAAGCTCAATGATTATCGGCTTGGGGAGTTATATCTTGCTCACTCAACTTGGCATAAAATTATTTAACTTCCATCAAATCGTGCCATCATTAGCATTTGGATTAATTGCCTTTTTAGTGGGTAATAAATTGGGCGAACGTCGTATTGAAAAAACTCAATTAAAAGTTACCGCACTTTAAGTATTAATCAATATGCTGTCACCTTCTTCTAAATGAGAGGAAGGTGATATTTAATTTTCTCACTTTCAGCAATTTCTACGCTAAAACATAGAATTGGAACAATTCACAGGGATACATCAATGCTCTATCAAATTCTTGCGCTACTTATTTGGAGCAGTTCATTAATCGTCGGTAAGCTCACTTATTCGATGATGGATCCTGTGCTTGTTGTGCAAGTGCGGTTAATTATTGCAATGATTATTGTCATGCCACTCTTTTTACGTCGTTGGAAAAAAATTGATAAACCAATGCGTAAACAGCTTTGGTGGTTGGCATTCTTTAACTATACCGCCGTATTTTTATTGCAATTCATCGGACTAAAATATACATCCGCCTCCAGTGCAGTCACCATGATTGGACTAGAACCGCTACTCGTTGTATTTGTCGGGCATTTCTTCTTTAAAGACAAAGCAAAATGGTTTCACTGGCTATTCGGTGCAATGGCATTTATTGGCGTGGCAATTTTAATTAATGGCGGAAAAAATAATGAAGGCATTGATAACATCAGTTTATTCGGCTGTTTATTAGTGCTAAGCGCAGGGATCATCTTCGCTGCCGTATTACGTTGGACACAGCGAGTTGTAGCCAAAGTCTCAACGCAAGCCTATACCTCCGTCAGCATTGTACTTGGCACCATCACAACGTTGCCATTTACGCTATTACTCACAGAAAACTGGCAAATATCATTAAATTCCACAGGTATTGCTGGTTTATTATATCTTGCCATTGGTTGTAGCTGGCTTGCCTATTGGTTATGGAATAAAGGCCTTAATAGTGTAGATGCCAATATCTCTGGTATTTTAGTCGCACTTGAGCCACTATTCGGCATCTTATTTGCCATATCATTACTTGGCGAAACGTTATCATTTTCAGCCGTACTTGGCATAACAATTATTATGTTAGCCACACTTGGCTCGACTTTACTACCGAAACTTTTAAAAAAATCGGTATAATATGCCCCCCAAATTTTGGATTTATCATTATTGTGAAAAAAATTGATCAACAAAGTTTAGAAAATGCCTACCGTTTATTTGAAAGCGGTGATATTCATCAAATTGAAATTGGTTCAACAAAAAGCCTGCAACAAATTCATCATTACCTATTTAATGGTCTTTATGAATTTGCTGGTAAAATTCGTGAACAAAATATTTCAAAAGGTCATTTTCGTTTTGCTAATGCACTTTATTTAAAAGAAGCATTAGGAAAAATAGAGCAAATGCCAGAAGATACTTTTGAAAATATTATTAATAAATATGTAGAAATGAATATTGCGCATCCTTTTTTAGAAGGTAATGGTCGCTCAACTCGCATTTGGTTAGATTTAGTTTTAAAGAAAAATTTAGGCAAAGTTGTCAATTGGCAAAATGTGGATAAAACTCAATACTTACAAGCAATGGAGCGTAGCCCAATTAACGATTTAGAAATTCGTTTTTTATTACAAGCGAATTTAACGGATGATGTAAATAACCGAGAAATTATTTTTAAAGGTATTGAGCAATCTTATTATTACGAAGGTTACGAGAAAGAATAAAGTGCGGTAAAAATACGCAAAATTTTGAAAGGAAAAAACAAATGGCTTGGATTCAAATTCGCCTGAACAGCACCAATGAAAAAGCAGAACAAATGAGCGATTTTTTAGAAGAAATCGGCTCCGTTTCTGTGACTTTTATGGATAGTCAAGATACACCGATTTTTGAGCCTTTGCCAGGCGAAACGCGTTTATGGGGTAATACCGATGTTATTGCGCTATTTGATGCAGAAACAGATATGGCAGAAATTGTTCGCTTATTAAAAGAAGCAAAACACTTAGATAGCAATACGGCATACAAAATTGAACAAATAGAAGATAAAGACTGGGAGCGTGAGTGGATGGATAACTTCCACCCAATGCAATTTGGTAAGCGTTTATGGATTTGTCCAAGTTGGCGTGATGTGCCTGATGAAAATGCCGTCAATGTTATGCTTGACCCAGGTTTAGCATTTGGTACAGGCACGCATCCTACAACCGCACTATGTTTAGAATGGCTAGATGGCCTTGATTTAAAAGATAAAAGCGTCATCGATTTTGGTTGTGGTTCAGGCATTTTAGCCATTGCAGCATTAAAACTTGGTGCGAAAAGTGCGGTGGGAATTGACATCGATCCACAAGCCATTCTGGCCAGTCGCAATAATGCTGAGCAAAATGGCGTGGCAGATCGCCTCCAGCTGTTCTTATCTGATGAAAAACCCTCTGATTTAAAAGCTGACGTGGTGGTGGCAAATATTCTTGCTGGCCCTCTCAAAGAACTTTACCCAATCATTAGCCAACTTGTTAAACCGAATGGCGATCTTGGTTTATCGGGCATTTTAGAAACTCAAGCTCAATCGGTATGCGATGCCTATACGCAAACATTTGCGTTAGAACCCGTCGCGGCGAGAGAAGAATGGTGCCGAATTACGGGTAAGCTAAAAACGCTTTAATTTCTTTTTGTCAATCAAAAAAAGTGTATTTTTTAAACAAATTTCACTTTGCAAAGCAAGGCAAAATGCGTATTATAGCCAGCCTTGTCGGTTGTCGAGCAGTTCGATATAAATTAGATTTAGGCTTGCTAGGAAAGGAACGTAAAATGCGAATCGGTTCATGCCAATTAAAAAATCGTGTTTTACTTGCACCAATGGCAGGTATTACCGACCAGCCTTTCCGCCGTCTTTGTGCATATTATGGTGCGGGGCTTACATTTTCAGAAATGATGTCCACAAATCCGCAAGTTTGGCATACCGAAAAATCCAAATTGCGTTTGGCACATAGCGAAGATTTAGGTCTCAATGCGGTGCAAATTGCAGGTAGTGATCCACTCGAGATGGCGCAAGCCGCTGCTATTAACGTGGAATATGGCGCTCAAATCATTGACATTAATATGGGATGCCCTGCCAAAAAAGTAAATCGCAAACTCGCAGGCTCTGCGTTGTTGCAATTTCCAGATTTGGTGGAAAAAATCTTGCGAGAAGTAGTGTCCGCCGTCAATGTGCCAGTGACCTTAAAAATTCGTACAGGCTGGGATAAATCTAATCGAAACTGCGTTCAAATCGGCAAAATTGCAGAACAATGTGGCATACAAGCATTAACGGTGCATGGTCGTACAAGAGCTTGTCTTTTTGAAGGTGAAGCGGAGTACGATAACATTAAAGCCGTTAAACAAGCGATTGCTATACCAGTTATAGCTAATGGCGATATTGATTCTGCTCGGAAAGCAAAATTCGTTCTTGATTATACTGGAGCGGATGCCATTATGATCGGTCGTGCTGCCTTAGGTAACCCTTGGTTATTTCAAGCGGTAGAAAACCTAATTGAGCATAACTCGATAAGTCAAATGCCAAGTTTAAAAGAAAAGTGTGGTCAGATTTTGCGTCATATTCAAGAATTACATCAATTCTATGGCGAACAAAAAGGCTATCGCATTGCGCGTAAACACGTAGCTTGGTATTTACAGGGAATTCAACCTGATTCCGTTTTTAAACAGACTTTTAATGCAATTAGTGATCCTAAAGAGCAGCTGATTGTATTGGAAGATTTTTTCAATTTAATTTTGGATAAAGAAAAATGTTAGAACAACAACGTAATTCTGCCGATGCCTTAACGGTATCAGTATTAAATGCGCAATCACAAGTGACCAGCAAACCATTACGCGATTCAGTCAAACAAGCGTTGCGTAATTATTTAGCACAATTAGATGGTCAAGATGTGAATGATCTTTACGAGCTAGTATTAGCGGAAGTTGAACACCCTATGTTAGATATGATTATGCAATATACTCGTGGTAATCAAACCCGTGCAGCAAATATGCTTGGTATCAACCGTGGTACATTACGTAAAAAATTAAAAAAATACGGTATGGGATAAGACGATATTCTTTTATTAACAAAAAGATTGAATGTTTTTCATTCTATTTTAAAAATTAGCCCCAAGTAATTTGGGGCTAATTTATTATTACAATTTAAGATCTTCGATGTGCATTTTTCATAATGCGATCTTTTGTTACTTTCCATTCACGTTCTTTAATATCATCACGTTTATCCTGTTGTTTTTTACCTTTGGCTAAACCAATTTTGACTTTTGCCCACGCACTTTTCCAGTAAAGAGAAAGTGCAACTATGGTAAAACCGTCTCGGTTTGCTTTGCCAAATAGGGATGCTAATTCGCGTTTATTTAACAATAACTTACGAGTGCGAGTTGGATCACAAACAATATGCGTTGATGCAACATTTAATGGCTGAATGCTTGCACCGAATAAAAAGGCTTCGCCATTTTTAAAAATAACATAACTATCACTAATATTTGCCTTGCCTGCGCGCATAGATTTAACTTCCCAGCCTTGTAATTCAAGACCTGCTTCAATTTCATCTTCAATAAAATAATCGTGTCTTGCACGTTTATTCAGTGCGATAGTATTTGAATTGGGTTTTACTTTTTTCTTTGTCATAATTTTATCCCTTATTTTGCCTGAGGCATTTTATCGGATCTCTATTTTGATAGCAAAAAGATCATCTAGATAGAACTAGAACTGGCAGTCGCATTTATTTTCAATCTTTAAAAATAAATGATTTGTAGAAAATAAGAGAAAAACTGACCGCACTTTTTAAGAAAAAACAGACACATTGTTGTGTCTGTTTGAGAAAGATAAAAGATGAATTAAGTTTTAGCGATTTATATAGTGAATAAAGGATTATTCCAAACGTTTTGCCACTTTAAGCCAATCAGCCTTAAATACACGCTGCATATTATTAATGGCATCAATAATATCGTGATGAACGAGTTGTTCATTTTGGATACCTACGCAATAGCCGCCCTTGCCTTGTAGCAATAAATCTACTGCGTATGCGCCCATACGTGAGGCAAGAATACGGTCAAAAGCACAAGGAGAACCACCACGTTGAATATGCCCTAAAACGGTTGCGCGAGTTTCGTGGCCTACGCGAGCTTCAATTTCTTTTGCCAGAGAATGAACATCGGTTAAAAGTTCAGTGATTGCAATAATTGCATGGCGTTTACTGCGAATAATGCTACGTTCAATTTGTTGAATTAATTCTTCGCGATTAAATTCAATTTCTGATGCGACGATATATTCACAACCGCCAGCAATGCCCGCAGAAATGGTTAAGTCACTACAGTGGCGACCCATAATTTCAACGATAGAAATACGTTGGTGTGAGCTTGATGTATCACGTAAACGGTCGATTGCATCCACTGCAGTTTGTAATGCGGTTTGATAACCGATGGTATAGTCAGTACCTGCCACATCATTATCAATAGTACCGGGTAAGCCAACACAAGGGAAACTGTGTTCTTCGGTTAATAATTTTGCCCCCATATAAGAACCGTCACCACCGATAACCACAAGTGCATCAATGCCGTGAGAACGTAAAATTTCCGCACATTTTGCCCGAATATTAGGATCTTTAAATTCAGGAAAACGTGCAGAGCCTAAAAAAGTACCGCCACGATTAATCACATCAGATACGCTATAGCGATTTAATTGTTTGATTTTATTATTGTATAAACCTTGATAACCGTCATAGATACCAAATACTTCTAAGCCTTCTGCAAGTGCAGAACGTACTACGCCACGAATTGCGGCATTCATACCAGGCGCATCGCCACCACTTGTTAAAACTGCAATTTTTTTAATCATAATTTACCTACTTTTAACCATAATTGAAAATGGGCATAAGATTACATCATTCAAAGAATCTGCTCTAGCAAAATTTGACGAGATTTTGATCTACATTATTTTTCACAAAATAGTTGCCATTTCAAATTTTGTAAATGCTTTCTTTCTATATCCACAATGTATTTTTGCAAATGTCGTTGTACTTTATTGACAGATAAATGTTTAGAATGCGTTGGTTGCTGTATTTTCTGCGAATATTGAAATTGCACAAAGCCACATTGGGACAATTGTCGTCCTTTCATCACATTGACTTGCCAAGATGGATTTTCTTTTGTTGGAGAATAGATAACATATCCATTTAATTCATTTGGATTGGTCGAATTTTCTAGAATAGCATCGAAATGGAAATCTTTTACGCCTGTATTGCGATAAATGCGTTCTCTTAATGCAATACGTTCTTTAATAGAACGTTCGGATTGATTGCGATCAAAGAGAATTTCAATTTCAGATTGCCAATTTTCCAGCGTATCTGGTTTAGCAATATACACATAGCGTGCAATGGTTCCTAAATCTTGGCTGCTAGTAAGTACATAATGTTTTCCATTATGTTCTAACTGCGTAGGTACATTTAATTGCGTCAGCTTAGTTGCACAGCCTGAAAGTATAAGTGCGGTCAAAATAACAAAAATTTTATTCATTAATATCTCGCTTAAAGACAAATTCAGTTTCAGTGGAGGATGCTGAATCAAACCAATAACCACCTAAATCAAATTCTTTTAACTGTTCAATTTCAGTTAAATGATGTTGAATAATATAGCGACACATTAAGCCTCGCGCTTTTTTAGCATAAAAGCTGATTACTTTGTATTTGCCATTTTTATTATCTAAGAAAACTGGCTTAATAATTTTAGCGTTAATTTGGCTTTCTTTAACAGATTTATAATATTCGTCAGAGGCTAGATTGACTAACACATTATCGCCTTGTGCATCAATAGCTTGTTGAACTGCTTGGGTGATCACATTTCCCCAAAAGGCATACAGATCTTTTCCTTTCGGATTGGCTAATTTTGTCCCCATTTCTAATCGGTAAGGTTGCATTAAATCAAGTGGTTTTAAAAGCCCATAAAGCCCAGACAGCATACGTAAATGGGATTGCGCAAAAATGACATCATCTTCCGAAAGGGAATCAGCATCTAAACCCGTATAAACATCGCCTTTAAATGCAAAGAGTGCAGGGCGGGAATTGTTTTCATTGTGAATTTTTGTCCATTCTGCAAAGCGTGCAGCATTTAAACCAGCCAACTTATCGCTGATAGACATAAGCGATGAAAGATCTTGTGGAGAAAGTTTACGACAAACTTCAATAAGTTGTTCGCTGTAATCGGTAAAGTGCGGTTGAGAAACAGGAAAATTTTTTACCGCACTTTCAAAATCAAGAGTTTTGGCAGGGGAGATAATCGCTAACATAATCGTCCTTTTATGAAAAAAGAATGGGCGTATCTTAGCATAAAAATTTACACTAAACGCGTTTATATAACCCATTTTCACTCATGATGAGATCTTGCAACTCAAGATCGAGCAACTGAACAAGCAAAACATCGACGCTTAAATTAAATTCTTCCGCTAAATCATCAATGCTCACTGGCGTGTAACCAATACGCGAATAAAGTTTCGGGTGGCTTGGTGCTTCTACTAATCGGCGAGGATCAGGTGGTGGCGTGTAATTAGGCACGGCGATCTGGTCAAAATCGATTTCAGTTTGGCTATGGATAGAATGTTGGTAGAGCGTTTCCAAAATGTCCTTTGCATTTTCTACCAACATTGCGCCTTGTTTAATCAGGCGATGACAACCTTGACTTGATTCATTTTGAATATTGCCTGGCACAGCAAAAACCTCTCGGTTTTGTTCCAACGCATACCGTGCAGTAATAAGTGATCCACTTTTTTCGGTGGCTTCAACAACAAGCGTGCCGACTGAAAGCCCACTAATAATCCGATTACGGCGTGGAAAATTAGCAGCAATAGGTGCTTGGTTAGGTAAAAATTCAGAGACTAATGCCCCATTATTTTCGATGATTTGTGCTGATAATCTTTGATGTTTAGAGGGATAGATTTGTTCTAATCCACTGCCTAAGACCGCAATAGTTTGCCCTTGAATATTGACGACAGCCTGATGACAATGACCATCAATTCCTAATGCTAAACCGCTTGTTATGGTAAAACCCGCTAATGAAAGTTCTGTTGCAAAATGTTTTGCCCAATATTCTCCATAAGTCGTGCAATAACGGCTCCCAACCATTGCCATTTGGCGTTGTGAAAGTGCGGTTAAATTTCCTTTTACAAATAATAGTGGCGGAAAGTTTGCGGTTTGTTTCAATAAAAAGGGATAAAAAGGGGAAAAATAATTTACTAAATGATTTCCCTCTTTTTGTGACCACACAAGTGCTGGCTCAATAAATTTTGCTTCAGGTTTGAACCAACGGCGAATTTGAATGGCTCCCCATCCCATTTGTCGGAAAGCAACATCATCATAATTAAGTAATTCATTTAAGGTAATATTGGACAAAATTTTATCAATGCCAATGCCGCCAAGTTTAGGCACTTGCATTAAACGGAGTAATGTGTAGGTAATGTCATTCATATTTTTTCCTTTTTATTTGAAAATCTAGTATGGAAAAAACGAGGGAGAGAAACGATTAATTTAAAAGCATTTTGCGATGCAGATCGCAAAAATTCTTTTTAATGAATAAAAAATTGCAAAATTTTTCTTATTTTGAAAATATAAAAAATCCAATAAGAAAAATTTGTTGATTAAGATGGTATTGGTTAAATATGCTAATTTTATTAAATTTATTAGTTAAATGTATATTTTATGAAGTGTAAGTAGGTTTATTTTTAATATAAAATGCCAAAAAATAGTTTGACAGCCAGTTTTTTATTCGTAATATGGAAAACGTTTTACACAGAAGGATTTTTATTTATGTCTCGTATTGTTTCTTTATCTCTCAACCTGCTGCTCTCACATTTTGCGTGCGGCTAAGTTGTGGATAAAAAACAGTCAGATGTAAATACCCAATTTTAAACCCGCACTTTATAAGTTGCGGGTTTTTTGTCTAAAAAATACATGAAAAACGCACCGCACTTTTGGAGTGATTTTAGAGGAATTTTTAGTAAGGAAATTGTTATGACAGATCGCGTTATTATTTTTGATACGACTTTGCGTGATGGGGAACAGGCGTTAAAAGCAAGTTTGACGGTAAAAGAAAAATTACAGATCGCTTTAGCACTTGAACGCTTAGGCGTGGATGTAATGGAAGTGGGGTTTCCCGTTTCTTCTCAAGGGGATTTTGAATCGGTACAAACCATTGCGCGCCATATCAAAAACGCTCGTGTTGCCGCGTTATCTCGAGCCGTAGATAGAGACATTGATGCCGCATACCAAGCATTGAAAGTCGCTGAAGCATTTCGTATTCATACTTTTATTGCAAGCTCGGCATTACATGTTGAAGCGAAATTAAAACGTTCTTTTGATGATGTGGTAGGAATGGCTGTTGCAGCAGTGAAACGCGCACGTAATTATACGGATGATGTTGAGTTTTCTTGCGAAGATGCGGGGCGTACAGGCATTGATAATATCTGTCGTATTGTTGAAGCCGCAATCAATGCAGGTGCAACTACAGTAAACATTCCAGATACCGTTGGTTTTTGCTTACCAAATGAATACGGCAATATTATTGCTCAAGTGCGTAATCGCGTGCCGAATATCGACAAAGCTGTGATTTCTGTGCATTGTCATAATGACTTAGGTATGGCAACGGCTAATTCTTTAACGGCTGTACAAAATGGTGCGCGTCAAATTGAATGTACCATTAATGGAATTGGGGAACGTGCGGGCAATACTTCCCTTGAAGAAGTAGTCATGGCAATGAAAGTTCGTCAGGATTTTATGGGCGTGGATACTCGTATCAATACCCAAGAAATTCATCGTGTCAGCCAAATGGTTAGCCAACTTTGCAATATGCCGATTCAACCGAATAAAGCCATTGTGGGTTCAAATGCTTTTGCCCATTCTTCTGGTATCCATCAAGATGGTATGTTGAAAAACAAAAATACCTACGAAATTATGTCTCCAGAAACTATTGGCTTAAAAAAAGAAAAATTGAATTTAACTGCCCGTTCTGGTCGCGCGGCTGTGAAAGGTCATATGACGGATATGGGCTATAACGAACAAGATTATGATTTGGATAAATTGTATGACACGTTCTTAAAATTGGCGGATAAAAAAGGTCAAGTGTTTGATTATGATTTGGAAGCATTGGCGTTTATCGATATGCAACAAGGGGATGAAGATCGTTTGGTATTAGATAAACTTTCTGCGCATTCAACGAAAGAATATCCAGCCACAGCCTTTGTTCAATTGAAATTAGATGGCGAAAAATTAAGCACTTCGTCAATTGGTGGCAATGGCCCAGTAGATGCGGTTTATAACGCCATCTTAAATTTAACGGGTTTAGAAATTAAAATGTCTCACTATAACTTAACCGCTAAAGGCGAGGGTGCAGAAGCATTAGGGCAAGTGGATATTGTGGTGGAACACAAAGGGCGTAAATTCCATGGTGTTGGTTTAGCAACAGATATTGTTGAATCTTCCGCACTTGCTTTAGTCCACGCCATCAATGCCATTTATCGAGCGCATAAAGTGGCAGATATTAAGAATCATAAACAGCATTAATCTATCGAGTTCCCCTTTTTCGCAAAGAGGGGAAAAATACGAAAAAACTAACCGCACTTTTGCAGTAAAAAATAGGAAAAATAATATGCAATCATACAATATAGCAGTATTAGCAGGCGATGGTATCGGCCCCGAAGTAATGGCTGAAGCCATTAAAGTATTAAACAAAGTTCAAGAAAAATTTGGTTTTAAACTTAACTTTAACGAGTTTTTTGTCGGCGGTGCTGCCATTGATCATTGCGGTTATCCATTACCAGCAGAAACCTTAAAAGGCTGTGATGAAGCGGATGCCATTTTGTTTGGCTCTGTGGGCGGCCCTAAATGGACAAATTTACCACCAGATCAACAGCCAGAACGCGGTGCATTATTGCCTTTGCGTAAACATTTCAAATTATTCTGTAATCTTCGTCTTGCAACTCTTTATAAAGGCTTGGAAAAATTCTGTCCATTACGTGCAGATATTGCCGCAAAAGGTTTTGATATGGTGGTGGTGCGTGAATTAACGGGCGGAATTTATTTCGGTCAGCCTAAAGGGCGTGAAGGCGAAAGCTCACAAACCAAAGCATTTGATACGGAAGTGTATTACAAATATGAAATCGAACGCATTGCACGTGCGGCTTTTGAGGCAGCAATGAAACGCAATAAAAAAGTCACTTCTGTAGATAAAGCGAACGTATTACAGTCTTCTATTTTATGGCGTGAAACTGTGACAGAAATAGCAAAAGACTATCCTGAAGTGACTTTAGAGCATATCTATATCGATAACGCCACAATGCAATTAATCAAGGCACCAGAATCTTTTGATGTTTTACTTTGCTCTAACATTTTCGGCGATATTATTTCTGACGAAGCGGCTATGATCACAGGTTCTATGGGAATGTTGCCATCTGCAAGCCTCAACGAAGAAGGTTTTGGTTTATACGAGCCTGCTGGTGGTTCTGCCCCTGATATTGCAGGCAAAGGCATTGCCAACCCAATCGCACAAATTCTTTCTGCCGCGATGATGTTGCGTTACAGCTTCAACTTAAATGAAGCAGCAGATGCTATTGAAAGTGCGGTTCAAAAAGTCTTGGCAAATGGACATCGCACCGCCGATTTAGCCGATGATTCCACACCAGTTTCTACTTCAGAAATGGGTACATTGATTGCACAAGCAATTTAAGACTTGCCTTCCTCCGTTTACGGGGGAAGGTGCCCGAAGGGCGGAAGGGGGCAATCTCCCACCCTTAGTTATTTAGAAATATCCCCAATAAACAGGGGGACAAAGTATTTAAAGTGCGGTTGAAAAACACGTCGAATTTTAACCGCACTTCCCTTAACGAATAGAGAAAAATATTATGGTAAAAACACTTTACGAAAAATTATTTGATTCACACATTGTGTATGAAGCAGAGGGCGAAACGCCAATTTTGTATATTAACCGTCATTTGATTCACGAAGTAACTAGTCCGCAGGCTTTTGATGGGTTACGCGTCGCAAATCGCCAAGTACGCCAAGTAAACAAAACTTTTGGCACAATGGATCACAGCATTTCTACTCAAGTACGAGATGTCAATAAACTTGAAGGTCAGGCTAAAATTCAAGTGTTAGAACTGGATAAAAATACCAAAGCAACAGGCATTAAATTATTTGATATAACAACCAAAGAGCAAGGTATTGTACACGTTATGGGGCCAGAACAAGGTTTAACCTTACCGGGTATGACAATTGTTTGTGGCGATTCACACACCGCAACGCACGGTGCATTTGGTGCCTTGGCTTTTGGTATTGGTACTTCTGAAGTAGAGCACGTATTAGCCACTCAAACTTTAAAACAGGCTCGCGCAAAAAGTATGAAAATTGAAGTGCGTGGTAAAGTCGCATCAGGTATTACGGCAAAAGATATTATTCTTGCCATTATCGGCAAAACTACGATGGCAGGCGGTACAGGACACGTTGTGGAATTTTGTGGCGAAGCGATCCAAGACCTTTCTATGGAGGGGCGTATGACCGTCTGTAATATGGCAATTGAAATGGGTGCAAAAGCAGGCTTGATTGCGCCAGATGAAACCACATTTGCATATTTGAAAGATCGTCCACACGCGCCGAAAGGCAAAGATTGGGATGATGCCGTAGCTTATTGGAAAACCTTAAAATCTGACGATGATGCACAATTTGACACTGTGGTAACGCTAGAAGCAAAAGACATCGCACCACAAGTCACTTGGGGGACAAACCCAGGGCAGGTAATTTCTGTGAATGAAACTATACCAAATCCGCAAGAAATGGCAGATCCTGTACAACGTGCTTCGGCAGAAAAAGCCTTACATTATATTGGCTTGGAAGCTGGCACTAATTTAAAAGAGGTTAAAGTTGATCAAGTGTTTATTGGATCTTGCACCAACTCACGTATTGAAGATTTACGCGCAGCAGCGGCAGTGATGAAAGGTCGTAAAAAAGCGGATAACGTAAAACGTATTTTAGTGGTACCAGGTTCTGGCTTAGTGAAAGAACAAGCGGAAAAAGAGGGCTTGGATAAAATCTTTATTGCCGCAGGTGCAGAATGGCGTAATCCAGGTTGTTCAATGTGCTTAGGAATGAACGACGACCGTTTAGGCGAATGGGAACGCTGCGCTTCAACGTCAAACCGTAACTTTGAGGGGCGTCAAGGTCGTAATGGACGTACCCATTTAGTAAGTCCTGCAATGGCAGCGGCGGCAGGAATGTTCGGTAAATTTGTTGATATTCGTGAAGTGGCATTAAATTAAGGCTCAATAAGAGGAAAAAGAAAAATGGCAGGATTTAAACAACTTTCAGGCTTAGTCGTACCATTGGATGCGGCAAATGTAGATACCGATGCAATTATTCCAAAACAATTTTTACAAGCCATTACCCGCGTAGGTTTCGGCAAACACTTATTCCACGAATGGCGTTATCTTGATGTGGACGGCACCAAGCCAAATCCAGAATTTGTCTTAAATTATCCGCAATATCAAGGTGCAACAATTTTGTTGGCGCGTAAAAATCTTGGCTGTGGTTCTTCTCGTGAACACGCCCCTTGGGCATTAGCAGACTACGGCTTTAAAGTAATGATCGCCCCAAGTTTTGCAGATATTTTCTATAACAACAGCTTAAACAACCACATGTTACCGATTCGTTTAAGCGAAGAAGAAGTAGAAGAAATCTTCCAATGGGTATGGGCAAATGATGGCAAACAAATCCACGTAGATTTAGAAGCGATGACGGTCACTGTAGGGGATAAAGTTTATCACTTTGAACTGGATGAATTCCGCCGTCATTGTTTGTTAAACGGATTGGACAATATCGGCTTAACCTTGCAGCACGAAGACAAAATCTCAGCATACGAAAAAAATATTCCAGCGTTTTTACGTTAAAAATAAAAAATGAGCTGATTTTTCACCGCACTTAATCACTGAATTTCATTCAAAAATAAAGCCCTGTAATACACAGGGCTTTGTCGTCTATAACGCTAATTCAAACAGGCTTATTAAAAACTAAAACTTAGTTTCACTTCCGCTGTTTTTTGTTTTTCCGCTTGTTTTGCTTTTGTTAATCCACCGATTAGACTTAATTTCACATTATGATATTTCAATTTAAGCCCTGCGTTATATTGCTGTTGGTTTTCCACGTTGTAAGCAAAATCATATCCATTTACATTAATTTTGCCATTGCCTTGATTTGCATCATATCGAGCAGACAAAATTGGCGTAATGGCAAACTCGCCTAAGTGATAAGTATAACTTAAATCAACTTGAGCAAAGGCTGTTTTGACAGATATTGGATTTACTTTAATGCGAGCTTGATCTAATGCAAAATTAGCGTTTGATAAGTAACTATAACGAACCCCTACAGTTGGTTTAACAGCAAAATTGCCAAGATTAAATGCTTTGCCTGCGGTTAAACCAAATTGTGCAGTATGGCGAGCAAATTTCGCATTATGATTAGTTTGTAAGTTGCTTTGGAAATTACCATAGCCTAAATCCACCGCTAAATACCAATGATTATCCATATAATATTTAGAATAGAGATTTGCTTGTGCTAAGGTATTTTTACTGCTTGCCTTATCAAAGTTGTTACTATTGCGAACATAAGTAAACACACCACCTAACTGAACATTGCTTGAGATTGTTTGATCCCAACCAAGTTGAGTTTGCGCACTTTTAGAACTAAAACGACGATATTGACTTGAGGAATAATTTTTGTTCATTGAAGTATTAGATACCCAAACGTTATATTGCCCCTCGTTATTCATTTCTAACTGGCTAATATGTTGAGAAACGGCTTTCCCTACATTTAATGCAACAAATTGTGCTTTTGCCATTGCATTAGAAAGTACCGCATTGGTGTTTGTACTTGTGAGATTGCGTAATGGTTCGACATTATGTGGAGCCGAGCTAACATCCCTTCTAGATCTACGCTTCGGTTTACTGCGTTTTGAATTATCAGCTACTGTTGTTTTTTCAGTAGAAGTCTCTTGAGGCTGGCTAACACTTCTTCTATGTCTACGATTTGGCTTACTGCTTTTTGAATTATCAGCTACTGTTGTTTTGTCAGTAGAAGTTACTGTTGTTTCTTCAGTAGAAGTCTCTTTAGGCTGGCTAACACTTCTTCTACGTCTACTCTTTGACTCACTGCTTTCTGAATTATTTGCTACAGAATTATCCGCAACAGTATTAGCTTCAGGCTGACGATCATTTTCGGTCACAGTTTCCATTTGTGGTTTATCGGATTTTTCAGCAGTTTCTGTCATTGCGGTTGCAGAGCCAGTATTTATTGAATTCTCTGGTGCAGGTTGTTCAACATTTGAGCTAGTCTCTTTCGCAGGTTGTTCAGTGCTTACTGTTGCACTTGGTTGTGTTTGCAGTTGAGCTTGAACTTCTTCTGCATTCTCAACAGTCGGAACCTTTTCACTTTCAAGCTCTGCTTGCGGTTGAACAGTTTCAGACTGTTCCTGTTTCGGAGACGCTTGAGAAGCCATTTGAGGTGCTTCTTGAGTTTTCTCTTTTTCTACTGTAGCTTTTTCCTCTCTTTCTACAACAACCTTATCTTTTGTTGATTGAGAAACAGTTTTTTCTGGTTGATTTTGTGATACAGATGTTACAGGTTCATCGTTAGTTTTTTCATTTGGTTGAGTTTCTTCCGCTGGTTTACTGTTTGGCAAAGTTGCCTCTGCCGCAGCAACAGTTGTCGGTTGTGTTTGCGGTTGAGCTTCTTTTGCATTTGTATCAGTTGGAACTTTTTCAGGAACAGGCTCTGCTTGTTTCGGAGACACTTGAGAAGCCATTTGAGGTGCTTTTTGAGTTTCCTCTGTTTCTACTTTAGCCGTTTCTTCTGTTCCTGCTGGATTTATATTATTAGAAGACGAGCTAATACTTCTTCTAGGTCTGCTCTTTGGTTCACTGCGTGTCAGATCATTTTTCACTGCTGTTTCTTCAGTAGAATTTATTTCAGGCTGGCGAGCAGTTTCAGTCGTTTGAGTGTTAGTTTCTACGGTTGGTTTAGCTTCTTTTGCAACTTCTCCAACTTCTCCATTTTGAGGTGTTGTTTCGGCTGCTTCTTGCTCGTTTCTCGCTACTGTTTCATTTTCTTGCGGATTATTTTCAGCCACTTTTTCAGTTGTCTCTGATGGAACACTTTCTGAATTGGAAGTATCAGATTGTGTTGCGGTATCAGATTTTGGAGCAGTTTCCGTTGAGTTAGCAGTATTTGCCTCTTCCATCGCTGGTTGAGTGGTTTCTGCAGGACGAGTTTCTGGTTGCTCGTTTGCCATTGCTGATCCAGTAGCAGGTGCAGGTGGTGCTGGTGGTAGAGCTGGTGCTTCATCAACACGAGCTATTTCTTCACTGTAATTTGATACGCTAGGTGCATCAGCTTGCATATTATTAGGCATTGTAATACTTGGCGTATCGACAATTTGATTTCTTCTTTCTACCTTTGGATTATACAAATCGTAACGTCCATCAGTTTCTTTCAACGTATATTTCCAAGCACCAATATCAACACTGCCATTTGCTAATGTCACTTTTAAATTACTTCTTTCAGCAACTGTTGAAGCATCAAAAAGCGTGAGTTCATTTTTTGTAGGTTCGCCTGTTTTATCTGCTACTTGTAATGTAAAGTTACCTGTGGCGGATTTGGTTACAACAACTTTGTCGCCTTGTTTATTGGCAAGATCAGTTAAATAATAGAAAGAACCGTTACCTGATAAGCTATTCACAGTCAGTGTGTTATATGTAGTTACTTTATTTGCATCGTTTTGTGCATTTAAATGAATATGCCCATTTGCTAGATCTAATTGATGAACATCACTATTTTCTGTTAAATACCAATGGCTATTTTCGGTTAAACGTACTTGGCTGTTTCCACCTGCCTGAATTGAGCCATGCAAATTGGCTTTGCCTAAGGTAAAGTTTGCATTATCTGATAAATTTACATTGCCGCGTAGATTAGTAGGTTTAAAACTATTAAGGGCTTTTTCGGATAAAGGATCGTTAGTGCAAGTCACATAGCCCGTATAGTCAGAACGTACACAAACTGTGTCGCCTGCTTTATAGCCGATATGAACTTGTGCTTTATTAGAGGCGGTGATATTAGAAGTAATATTTGCAACATTGCGTCCTGAATAAAGGGTGGCGGTGCCACTCACTTTCATTGTGGTTGCTTTAAAAGTGCGGCTAATCCAGTCATCTTCTACCACAACTTCATTATTTTCAGTAAAGTGAGGATCTTTATTTGTCGAAGAAATACCTGCAATATCTCTTGCGTGTGGTGTTGGTCTACCGGAAAGGAATAATGTGCCTTTTTCAACATTTAAATCGCCATTAAGGTTTGTTCCGCCTGTTAATAAAAAGCGATTTTGCTCGGTTTTGCCATTAAAAGTAACATTTAATTTACCGTTTTTATTCTTATTTTCTTCCTCGCCAAAATAACCGTTAAAGCCATTCATACGCTCGTTGTTGATATGGTTCATTACATTTTTTTGAGCGTCTGCTTTAGACATTCCCATATATAGCCAACTATCATTGCTTTCTCCTCTGTTTCGAGGAAATTCTGAACTAGTACTAGCACCTTTTCTTAAAGTATAATAAGTATAGTTATCCGAATTTAAATAGAGTTGTTTACCATATGGTATACGACGAATTCGTAATGGGTCGTCTTCATCTTGTGCTTCTATTGTATGTATTAGATTAATTTGGTTTGGATCCGTAATCAAATTATCCCCAGTAATTGTTACCGTAGAGGTTTTGCTGGTATTGTGATTTACTATTCTTGCCCCATCATCAATATTTCTGATGTGATCAAAGGTTAGAGAATTACCGTTTAAGTCTAATCGACCACCTCTAAATCCAAAGTAAATAGAGCTAGGAGCTACTTGTTTTTCATCTGTGAGAACAACAGTTGGGCGACCGCTTACAATTCCAAGCATAGAGAAAGCTTTAACTTTTCCCGATGAATCAGCCTCTTGTTTTAGGATAACTTTTCCATCCCCTACTTTAAGTTGCCCTTTGTTTTCTCCTTTTCCTTGTACAACTAAAGTACCTTCACCAATTTTAGCTAATCGATCATATTGAGGATTATGCACTTTCCATACAACGGTATTTCCTTTTTCGACAGATACACCAGCTCCTTTCCAAGTAGTATTATCTGAAATGCCTTTAACTTCATAATCACCTTCAAAAAATAATCCGCCAGCACCTTGATCAATATCATTGTTTAAGGTAATTGTTCCACTTCCATTAAACGTAACATTTTTGCCATGATTAGTATTTTTTCCATCAGATAAATCAACATCCAACGTTTCAGAACTATTAGAAATGACACTTGATTTTTTATTTATAAGTTTCCAATTATATTCTGTATTAAGATTGGTCAATGAACCTGCAGTATCTCTGCTATAAACAGTTTTAGCAAAGTCAGGTTTATAAATATTCCATTCTTGCCAAGATTTTTTGTAATACCCTCCCCAGTAATCATAAGCACCAAGAAAAAGCCATTTACTTTTTTCTTTATCATATACAAACAATGGGGAACCACTGTCACCTAAAACAGCGTAATTGGTAAGTGGATCTTGAGATAATATTTCTTTAGGATCAATATGTTTTTGATTTGAGTCGCCAAAGCCAACTAACCCATCATTTACGTGGTTAACTGTATAAGGCGTACCTGCAATACCATAGGTGTAGGCTTTACCGACTAATTTAAGATTAGAATAGTGAACACGTTGCTCTCTACCAGATATTACCCATCGGTCATCATAAGAGCCATTTTTTTCATAAATAAATTGAGTACCACTACCAAGTCTTACAAAGGCAGGATATTTCTCTTTATTGTTATATGTACCCGCTTTACTACTATCAGTTGAAGCCTCTATTGGTGCAACTTCGGTAACAAATTTATCAAGGCGAGGCATATAATAATCTTCACGACGTTTTTGAGCATCTTGTTCTTCTTTTGTTGTGAAAGGCTTTGCATTCTCGGTAGGAAAATCATTTTTTTCAACGGTGTTATATCGGTTTTCTTCAGAGGATACATCTCGGTGTACCTTGGCATTGCCATTATTCATATTGCCATTTAAGTTCCCGAAATGTAGTTCACTCACGCCGTTACCAACGTGTTTTACACCTACTACATATTGTGGATTTACCAACGTGGCAATTCTCTTATCTACATCCACCACACTAAAATCAATCATCGGAATGCCATCAGGTAAAGCATTGCCTAAAGATTGGTTATCTTTTTTTCTCACTTCCACATTTGTTGCACCAACAGAAAACTTCCCTTTATTCTCTGCAAAATCACGAAATATTTGATAATCCACATCGTCTCTCACTAACGCGGCTTCTGTATAAGGGGTTAATGCGTAGGCGACAGTAAGCGCAATAAAATTGAGTTTGAATTTTTTATTTAGCATAGAAGCTGCCCTTATTAATTAAGTTTAAAAAGTAGATTTGATATACAGCTACAAGTTGATTCAAATCTTGGCTGTGTGCGTTGATAGTTTGCAAGTTGTCTTCATTTTTATAATGAGTGGGTTTTATAGCATAAATCGCTCAAAACTTGAATTACATTTATTAGGTAATGATAATGATTTTTGATATTTTTTAAAAAATTGGCGTATTTTTTACCGCACTTTTGGTTAATTTAAGGCGTTAATGATGCCATTATGGACAGAAAACATTTTTTTGTTTTCCACTTGTATTTCTTTTAGTTGTCTTTGAGTGATGGCGGTAACAAATACTTGCGAACCGCTTTGTTGTAATCGTTCTGCCAACAAGGCACGTTTGTATTGATCTAATTCCGAGGCAAAATCATCGATTAAAAAAATACAATGGCGTTGCTTTTCTTTCATTAAATGCTCGCCCTGCGCTAGTCTTAATACACACATTAAAAGTTTAAGCTGTCCACGAGAAAGCACATCTTCCACTGGCAATCCTTGTGCTTTGAAACGAAAATCCGCTTTTTGGGGGCCAGAAAAGGTGTAATTTAAGGCACGATCCCGTTCAAAATTTTGTTGAAGAATTTCATAATAATCAGCATTTTTTTCCCACCCTTGATGAAAGCTGACATTAATTTCTAATTCAGGCAGAAAAAGTTGGCAAGTTTGTTCAATTTCAGGGCGGAGAGCTTCTGCATATTCGGCACGCCATTGACTTACTTGGTGGGCAAGTTTGGCAAGTTCAACGTCCCAAATTTTTATGGCAGAGTAAGGCTGATTTTGTGCGAGTGCGGCATTTCGTTGTTTAAGTAATCGGTTGAGATTGCTCCAAGCGGAATAGAAACTTGTTTGGTGGTGGAATAATCCCCAATCTAAAAACGCTCGGCGATAACTTGGCCCGCCGTTGAGTAAGGTTAAGCCCTCTGGCGTGATTAATTGCATTGGCAGAAGATGGGCAAGATCGGAAATTTTATTGCCATCTTCGCCGTTAATTTTTACTAAGGTGTTGCCTTGACGCAGTTTTTGTAAGCCGACAGACCATTGATGTTGGCTTTCTTGGATTTGTCCAAATAGGGTAAAGTGCGGTTCGTCGTAAGAAATGATGCGATTTGTGACCGCACTTTTAAATGAACGTCCGTGACCAAGATAAAAAATGGCTTCTAATAAGCTGGTTTTTCCGCTGCCGTTGTTGCCGATTAAAAAGTTAAAGCAGGGATCAAAATCAAGATCCACTGCTGTTAAGTTACGAAACTTTTCGACCAGTAAACGAGAAATCGCCATATTATAAACGCATTGGCATAATGACATATTCGCTGCTGCTGTCTTCACAGTTTTCAATTAAGCAGCTGGAGAACGCATCAGTTAAGCGCATTCGTACTTGATTACATTTAAGTGCATTCAGCACATCAAGAATATAGGTGACATTAAAGCCCACTTCTAATTCTTCGCCATTGTAATTGACATCGACAATTTCTTCTGCTTCTTCGTGTTCTGTGTTTGAGGCAGTAATTTTAAGCTGGTTTTCCTTTAAGCTTAAACGCACGCTGCGCGCTCGTTCATTAGATAAAATGGACGCACGAACAAAAGCCTGTTTCAGCATTTCCCAACTGCCTTCGACAATTTTTGTGGCATTACGAGGCAATACTCGGCGATAGTCAGGAAAGCGACCATCAATTAATTTTGATGTAAATACCGTGTTTTTTAAATGGACACGTAAATTGTTCGTGCCAATTTGTAAACGTGCTGGTTCATCGTTTGTTTCTAATAAACGAACAAGTTCTAACACGCCTTTACGCGGTAAAATCACAGAATGATTTTGTAATTCTTGTTCAAGTGAGATAGTACACACCGCAAGTCTATGACCGTCTGTTGCCACCGTTCGCAATAAATTGCCCTCTGTTTCAAATTTCATACCATTTAAGAAATAGCGTGCATCTTGGTTTGCCATAGAAAATTGAGTGGATTCAATTAAACGGCGTAAGGTATTTTGCGGTAGTTGAAAATCCACTTCAGACTGCCAATCTGTGAGGTTTGGATATTCTTCGGCAGGTTGGGTTGTCAGCGTAAAACGGCTACGCCCAGACTGCACTAAAGCACGATCTTGTTCAAAAGTCACCGTGATTTCTGAATCATCAGATAAAGTGCGGCAAATATCTAAGAATTTTTTTGCTGGAATGGTAAAAGTGCCATTTTCAGAAGACGATGAAAGCTGAGTTTGACTCGATAATTCGACTTCTAAATCTGTACCAGTGATAGTCAGACGATTGTCTTCAATTTGCAACAATACGTTGTTTAATACAGGAATATTTGGGCGATTACTCAATACGCCACATACTTGTTGCAACGGTTTTAATAAATTTTCTCTTGAAATGCTAAATTGCATTGCGTTCTCCTTTTATGCGGACAAAGTGCGGATTAAATTCGCCCAATCTTCTTGAATGCTATTGTCTTGCTCGCGAAATTTAGGTACTTCGCGGCAAGCGTTTAATACGGTCGTGTGATCACGATCAAATGCACGACCGATTTCAGGCAAACTGCGGTTTGTTAATTCTTTTGCTAATGCCATTGCAATTTGGCGAGGGCGAGTGACTGAACGTGCGCGACTTTTTGATTTTAAATCTGAAACCTTAATTCGATAATATTCAGCTACCACTTTTTGAATATTTTCAATAGTAACCAAGCGTTCTTGCAGAGCCAAAATATCTTTTAAGGTATCACGCACGAAATCAATATCAATGTCACCGCCTTTGAAGTCTTGCATTGCTTTTACTCGATTTAATGCACCCTCAAGTTCACGCACGTTGGTACGCAAGCGTTGAGCAATGAAGAAAGCAACTTCTTCTGGCAAGTTCATATTATGTTCTTCCGCCTTTTTCAATAAAATCGCTACGCGAGTTTCAAGATCGGGCGGCTCAATGGCTGTAGTTAAGCCCCAGCCAAAACGTGATTTTAAACGTTCTTCAATTTTTTCAATTTCTTTAGGATAACGATCCGAAGTTAAGATAATTTGGCGACCTGTTTCAAACAAGCTATTGAAAATATGGAAGAATTCTTCTTGAGTTTTTTCTTTTTCAGCGAAAAATTGAATGTCATCCACTAAAAGCGCATCGAGAGAACGATAGAATTTTTTGAACTGATCCATTTTATTATCACGCACTGCTTTTACCATATGTTGCATAAAGTTGTTGGCGTGAATATAAAGCACACGTGCATTCGGTTTATTGGCTAAAATGCCGTTGCCAATGGCGTGTAACAAGTGAGTTTTCCCTAAACCAGTGCCGCCATATAAAAAGAAAGGATTGGCTGATGGTTCGCCCGGTGCTTGAGCAAGTTTTTGACCGACTGCGCGTGCCAGTTGGTTCGACTTACCTTCAACAAAGTTATCAAATAAGTGTTTAGTATTGAGATGAGATTCAAATTTTACTGAAGTACTAGATTCTGTTTGAAAATCTACCGCACTTTCTGATCTAAGTGTTGTATTTGGTGTACTTTCCACTATCTTGGGTGCAGGTTTAACCCCTTCTTTTAAAGAAATACGCAGTTCAGGATTTTGTGCAAGTGTCTGACAAATTTGCTGGATTTGTGCGAGATAATGGGTTTCCACCCAACCTTTCACAAACATATTAGAAGCATATAAAACAATGTGGTTATTTGATACTACATCAGCCTGTAAAGGACGAAGCCAAGTGCTAAGATCGCTGGCTGAAACTTGATCTTGAAGTTGTAACAGGCAACTTTGCCAAAGATTTGAGAGAGTCACAAAAGGATCCTTATTGTTTTTGTAATAGAGAAAAGTGCGGTAAAAATTGTCGGAGATTTTACAATAAATGCGTGAAAAGATCTTGTAAAAAATCCAAGTTTGGTTTTTCACTTAAGCAGATTATAGAACAGAAAAAGATGCGCCAGTAAGGTATAGATATAGCATATCTAGTCCATCTGGCGCATTTTAATTTAGAATTTCATTTCTAATGTTAAGGTATAGTTTCGTCCTGATGCTGCGTAGCGAGTATAGTTACCAATATTTTGATGTTGATTGACCGCACCTTGTGCTGTTTGACGCACCGCTTCCCAAGTAACATAGCGATAGTTTAATAAATTATATACTCCTAATCGGAACAAAATACTTCTATTCACCATGTAATAACCCGATACATCTAAGATATGCCATGCCCGAGTAAGTTTTCTTGTTGATTTTACATTCCTTGAATTGTTACCCAATGCACGTTTTCCTAGCAATTCATTTTGAGATTTTGCTTTTGATTGAGTAAACATTGTATTAATTCCCCAAGTATTACTTGGATGATCATAGCCTAAACCAATGATATAACGGCTGGGCTGAATGGCATCAAATAAATAACTGCTTACGGAGGCCAAACCAGCATTGATTTTTTGATCTTTAACTTTTACTCGGTTATAAGCAAATGTTGCATACCAACCGTAGGGAATACGTTTCCATAAACCATTAAAATCTAATTGTGCAGTTATATTTACGCCAACTAATTTTGCATTTTGTGCATTATGATATCCATAATTGCCCTTTCCAGTAGTTCCATTTTTACTAAGTTCTTCAGCAAAGGCGATAAGATTTCGATAAGCATTACTAAAATGACTGATCTCAATATTACCAAAATCCCCTTTTAGAGCGAGACCAAACTCTTGGTTACGAGATGTTTCAGGTTTAAATTTACCTATATAAACATCGGTATCCTTGCCACCATACCGCCAACCATACATTTCAGCAAAACTAGGATTTCTAAATCCAGTAGAAAGGCGATAAGAAAGATCAAGCCATTCCGTTGGTTTTATGACAATACCAGTATTCCAAGAGAAATTTTTAAATTTACCAACACTAATAGTTGATTCATTAGCTTTTGTACGAGATACGTCATACCGAATACCTAAACCTAAATCAATGTATTTCCCTAATGCCATATTATTGCGTGCTGCGAAATAATAATTTTTCCCTTTAATTAACCGCACTTTACAGTCGCTGTAATTAGAGGAGCTACCTTTATAATTACAATGATCTTGTCCTACAAAATCTACTTTTGGTGTTGAGTATAAGTAAGGTTGTTTTTCGTAACCATTTCTTCGTTTACCAGCAACTGTCCCTGAAATACTATTTGCCGTAGCGATAACACGTCGAGTTAAATAATCTTTATGCTGAAGCGCTGAAGTAAAGTCATCAAAACCAAGATTGAAGGCAATTTGATGAGTAAGCCAATTTTGTTGAATTTTTTTCTCTAAATTCAATTGCAACATATTATGTTTTTCTTTATAAACATTTCTATCAGAACGATAGTATGAATAAGGTTTATCAAGTGTTGGGCGGCAATTCTTACTTGGATTAGGATAAAGACTGCAATGCGTATGTCGCATATAACTGTCAAGTATGATGTTTTGTTGATTAGCACTTAACACTGCTTTGTCAATGATTCCCGCTTTGTTCTTATTTTCGTAAATATATTCAATACCTACACGCTGTTTTCTATGGTGTTCATCGAAATAAAGCCCACTTGCATATTTAACGCCTCGGCCATCCTCAATATGTTGATATGCACCATGATCTTGCATTGGATAAAAAGAACGACTGCTATCATCCCGTCTTTCTGTTGGGCTTAAATAAGCGGGAAATGTCATATCACGGATATCAAATTTTTGTTGTGTGAATTCAAAAATACCACCAATATAATGTTGTTCAGAAAAATGATACCCTCCTCTTAAAAACCAAGACTGGCTTTCATATTTCATTGGATTAGGTTTGATACGGTTAGCCCCCGTATAATCTGAAACGCTTACGGTTTCGCTTTGGGAGGATAACTTCGCAGGTGGCTTGGCTACACACGTGTCATCACCCTTTGGACACTCATCTTGCATCACAAAGTATCCTGCAGATCCATCTGTTGTGGCGATTAAGCGATCATAACTTTGCACGCCTTTTAATGCATCTTTATGGACTTGGGTTTCAATTGAATTTCGTTGAGTGTAAATGGCTAGCCCTTCAAATCCCCCTTGTTTTCCTGCTACAGCTAAAGAATGGGTAAAGCCTTTATTTTTGCTTGAATAAGCATTTTTAGTTTGAATTCCCCATGATTTGTCTCCTTCTAAGATATCGGCTGCTGATTTGCTTTGAAATGTTACAGAACCAGCTAGTGCTCCATTTCCATACTCAGAAGAACTGCCCCCCTTGCTTATTTCGACGGCCTTTACATTTTCATATTCAATTTCATTAATTGCACCAGTGCCAGAATATCCTGAACGAGCAACTAAAGGGCTTTGCACTACATAAGATTGCGTTTGAGGTAAACCATCTACCAATAAAGCAACTCTATTTCTGTCCATACCACGAATAGAATATCCAGAACTTGCACCGCGACCTTGTTCTACAACTGAAATCCCTGGATCATAGCGTGTTAGATCACGAATATTTAATACTTGTTCTCGGCTGATACTTTCACTCGTTTTTATAATTTTGCCAAGTCCAGTTACTTCATTATCTTTACGATCTCTTACTTTTTCTGCAGTGACTGAGATAGTTTCTAATTCTGAATCTTCTGTACTTTGAGTGTCCACTTCAGATGATATAGCTTCTTTTGTATCTTTTATACTTTGAGTTTCTGCTTTTACATAGCATGAAATTAAAAGACAAGAAATAATACTTAGGCGAAAATAGGGTTTTTTAGTCATTTTTAGTATTCCATTATTTGGTTGTTTCTACTTGTTGTCTCGCACCAAAGACAACTGCAGCTCTTGCATTTTTTGAATTGGATGATGAAGGTACGGTTGAGGAACTTTTATCTGTAGGATTTCCGTTATAGGTGAAATAACCGCCTAATTCTGTAGCGTTCGGCCCATAAAATGCCCCATTTACTGTTGCCGTGAAATTGACGTTAGATGTGCCTTGTGTACTTTGGGGATCAATCGCTACATTGTTTGCGGTTGCTGTACCAGTGAAGTTATTCTTACCACTTTTAAAGGTTGCATCAATTGTAAATACGGTATTTTGATTATCGTGTCGTTTTAATTGGCCTTTTAATGTTTTATCGGCAAAATTTACATTAAACTCGGCGAGAGCATTGTTCTCGCGTTTCTTATCACCACTGGGGGAGTAAGATGTTGAACCATCGCTCAGATAACCAAACCAACTACCGAGATATTTTGCACTTCCTCCTTTAGGAATTTCAGAACTGGGAGTACGGAGACCTAATAAGAATTGATAATAAGTGTTCGATAGATTTGTCGCTTGTTTTTCTTTTTCTTTTTCTTTTTCTTTTTTTTCTTTGTCTTTTTCTTCTTCTTTAGGTGGGACTTCATAATACATACCAAATTTCACATAGCTTAGATTACTGCAACATGCTTTTACTTGATAGGTTTTCTTTCCTACAGTATGGTGCTTACTACTTATGAAATCACCACTCTCAGGTAAAAGAGGAACAGGGTAATTATCAATTAAAAGGTAATCAGCTTCACCAAAACTTGATATATCTTTCGTCTTAAAGTTTTCTGCATCGGTTATTGTATTGGCTGTTGTATCGGTTGTTGTATTGGCTGCGGTACTGGTTGTTGCATTGGCTGTTGCATTGGTTTTTGCATCGGTTGTTTTAGTAGAGAAAGTAGTTAGCTTGCCATCAATTAAGGTTTCTTTGGGTAATTTTTTGTTTTCTTCCGTTCCTTTGGCACTAAATACCCCAAAAACTTTTTTGTCGCCAGCTAAAAACTTTCCTCCTAATTCTTGACCTTCAGGCCCGTAAAAACCACCTTCTAATGTTCCCTCGCTGGTAAAGGGATGTTCTTTAGAATCTTTTTGGGTAGGATTTACTTTACCTCTGAATCTATTACTATAAATATGGGCATCTATATCATAGAGTTTTTTCTTTTCATGGTTTTGAATATGAGTTTGTCTTTTGGTGTAAAACAGTCCTCCTGTCAGTTTTTTAGTCCCAAAATCTGCACTAAATTCACTCACTAGCCCTTTTTCTCTATTCTCATCATTTTTAACTTCTAAATCAATATCTTCTGGAATTGCACTACGTCGAAAATAAGCTTGACTGCCATTACTTAACAAAGGATACCTTTTGCCATTTTCAGCTGCGGTGATGAAGCTCCAAGTTCCTTTATACGTTACTTTGCCATTTACAGGTAATGTAGTGGCTGTTTGCTTGCCAAAGTAATACGCATATCCATAGTAACCAGAATAATAATACTTGTTATTTTTAAGATCGTTTAAATTCCACGATGGAATATAATAAAGTCCTGAATATACATATCTTTGTCCATGATCATTTTCTTTTGGATTTGTTGTACTAGGCTCGTCTATTGAGCCAACTGGACTTGTATAGTGTTTATTTTCTTTTTCAACATCAGCTTTAATCGTTGAAAGTGAGGAAAATATCATATAGTCATCTTCATTTAAGAGACTAGGTTTTGTCCTATCACGAAGATTCTGAGCCACTAACTTCATCCCTCCCCCTAAAGAAGGAATGGACAAATTTTCCAATTTAGATTTTGTTCTTGAACTTGAAGTATCGTCTTGATAACGTGGTTTAGAAGAGGAGGGATTAGAGACGTCATCTACATCAAAAGAACCACCTCCCCCGCTACAAGCACTTAATAAAAAGGAAAGTCCACCAGTGATAAGAGGTACAGATTTCATAGAATTATATTCTTATACAAAATTGATAATTGTTCGCATTATCATTTTTTTTTTTGTAATAATGTCAACTTATAATTTTTTAAGTTCATGGATAAAATATGAAAAATGGCGTAAAACAACTTTCTCTCTTATCATTAATAGGCTTATCATTAACGAATGTAGCTTGGGCAGAAGTTGCACGTCCTAAAAATGATACATTGACAAATACGATTCAAAGTGCGGAATTAAAAACCTCCTCTTTTTCTTCTATGCCTAAGAAAGAAATACCAAATAGGCATATTATTTCTCTTTCCAAAAGCCAATTAGCGCACCATCCAAGACTTGTTTTGCGTGGGTTAATTCCTGCTTTATATCAAAATAACACTCAGGCAGTTCAACTGTTATTACCACTATATAAACAATTTCCTCAGCAAGATAATTTCTTGCTAACTTGGGCAAAGGCTATTGAAGCTCGTGAACAAGGTGATTTAACTCAATCTATTGCTTATTATCGTGAATTATTCGCTCGAAACGCATCTTTACTACCTTTGCGTTATCAATTAGCTCAAGCTCTATTTTTTAACTATGAAAATGAAGCTGCCAAAATTCAATTTGAAAAATTACGTACAGAGGTAGATGATGAAAAATTTTTAGGTGTTATTGATCAGTATCTTTTAACACTAAATCAGCGGAATCAATGGATATGGCAAGTAGGATTAAATTTTTTAAATGATGATAATTTGAATAACGCTCCAAAAAGTGGCACAAAAATTGGTAGTTGGACCGCTTGGGAAAAAGAAAGTGGGCAGGGGGTAGGGTATTCTTTATCAGTAGAAAAAAAATGGCCGTGGGCAGATCATTTTTTTAGTAAAACTATGTTTAATGGGAATGGAAAATATTATTGGGATAATAAAAAATACAATGAGGCTACTGTGCGTATAGGTGGTGGTTTAGGCTATCAAACTGCCTCAGTTGAAGTCTCGTTGTTTCCTTTTCAAGAAAAGCGTTGGTATGCAGGCGGTAGCTCTGGAACGAATACAATGAAGCAATATGCGGATAAATTGGGTATTCGTTTAGAAAACGTAGATTGGCTAAGTAAAACTTGGCAAATTTCTACCGCACTTGAGTATGGAGAATCTCGTTATAAAATCCGAAAACATTTAGATGGTAATTATTATTTCATTTCATCAACATTATTTTATTTGCCTAAAAGTACTCAATTTTGGTTTGTTGGAATGGATTTTCATCGAGAAAATACACAAGCATTAGATAATGCTTATCAACAAAAGACATTGAGACTTGGTTGGGGGCAGGATTGGTCTCATGGTATTTCATCACGTCTTACTTTTAGTTATGCCAATCGAGTGTATAGAGAGAAAGATTTGATTGGGATACAGCAAAAAAATCGTGAATACACAACCACAATTACTTTATGGCATCGAAATATACATTTTATGGGATTAACACCTAAATTATCGTGGGATTATCAAAAATCCACTAGTAATCATGCTTTTTATCGTTATGATAAAAATAGAATTTATCTCGAAATTGGAAAAATATTTTAAGGTTGTAAACTAACTGTTGAGTTATCTCTAACATTGTCAAAGTGCATACACTATATTTTTAATATTAGTTTGAGATTTTTTAAAAAATTTCTGTTTCTTATTTGACGAACGCGCATTTTATGACTAGAATTGCACCCTATTTTATTCACTCTTAATTGTATTTAGGTAAATTAAAATGAAACGTACATTTCAACCTTCTGTATTAAAACGTAGTCGTACTCACGGTTTCCGCGCTCGTATGGCAACTAAAAATGGCCGTCAAGTTTTAGCGCGTCGCCGTGCTAAAGGTCGTAAAAGTTTATCTGCATAATCACAATTCTTAGTGGTTAAGCTGAACTTTTCAAGGGAGTTACGTTTATTAACTCCCATTCAATTCAAAAATGTTTTCGAACAGCCATTCAGAGCTAGTACTCCCGAAATTACAATCCTTGCTAGAAAAAATAATCTTGAACATCCGCGTTTAGGTTTGACCGTTGCTAAAAAACATTTAAAACGCGCCCACGAGCGTAATCGAATTAAACGCTTAGTACGAGAAAGTTTTCGTTTATCACAGCATCGTTTGCCTGCTTATGATTTTGTTTTTGTAGCTAAAAATGGTATTGGAAAACTCGACAATAATACATTTGCACAAATACTCGAAAAATTATGGCAGAGACACATTCGCTTGGCACAAAAATCTTAATTAAGATTATCCGTCTTTATCAAATTATGATTAGTCCGTTTATTGGGGCTCGTTGTCGGTTTGTGCCTACTTGTTCTTGCTATGGTATTGAAGCATTAAAAACACACGGATTATTAAAAGGTGGTTGGCTTACGCTGAAACGTGTATTAAAATGCCATCCTTTAAACGCAGGTGGATTCGATCCTGTTCCACCAAAAACCAATAATAATGATGAGAAAAAATAATGGACTCAAGACGTAGCCTATTAGTGCTTGCACTGATTTTTATTTCTTTCCTTGTTTATCAGCAATGGCAGTTGGATAAAAATCCACCTGTGCAAACTGAACAAACAACTTCAATAACTGCCACTTCTGACGTTCCGGCAAGTTCCCCTTCTAATTCACAAGCCATAGCTGATTCTCAAACTCGTGGTCGTATTATTACTCTTGAAAACGATGTGTTCCGTTTGAAAATTGATACATTGGGTGGCGATGTAATTAGCTCTGAATTATTAAAATATGATGCAGAATTGGATTCAAAAACACCGTTTGAATTATTAAAAGATACTAAAGAGCATATTTATATTGCGCAAAGTGGTTTAATTGGTAAAAACGGTATTGATACTCGTTCTGGTCGTGCGCAATATCAAATTGAAGGCGATAATTTTAAATTAGCAGAGGGGCAAGAATCTCTTTCTGTACCGCTTCTTTTTGAAAAAGATGGCGTAACTTATCAAAAAATCTTCGTATTAAAACGTGGTAGCTATGATTTAGGCGTAGATTACAAGATTGATAACCAAAGTGGTCAAGCCATTGAAGTTGAGCCTTATGGTCAATTGAAGCATTCTATTGTTGAAAGCTCTGGTAATGTTGCAATGCCTACTTATACTGGCGGTGCATATTCTTCTTCAGACACTAACTATAAAAAATATAGTTTTGCTGATATGCAAGATAATAATCTTTCTATTGATACTAAAGCTGGTTGGGTTGCGGTGTTACAACATTATTTCGTTTCTGCGTGGATCCCAAATCAAGATGTAAATAATCAACTTTACACAATTACAGATAGTAAAAATAATGTTGCATCAATTGGTTATCGTGGTCCTGTTGTCACTATTCCTAGTGGTAGCCAAGAGACGATTACAAGTTCATTGTGGACTGGTCCTAAACTTCAAAATCAAATGGCAACTGTCGCAAATAATTTAGATTTAACCGTTGATTATGGCTGGGCTTGGTTTATTGCTAAACCGTTATTCTGGTTATTAACCTTTATTCAAGGGATTGTGTCTAACTGGGGTTTAGCGATTATCTGTGTAACAATTGTAGTGAAAGCAATTTTGTATCCTCTTACAAAAGCACAATATACTTCAATGGCTAAAATGCGTATTTTGCAACCGAAAATGCAAGAAATGCGTGAACGTTTTGGAGATGATCGCCAACGTATGAGCCAAGAAATGATGAAGCTTTATAAAGAGGAAAAAGTAAATCCACTTGGTGGTTGTTTGCCAATTCTTCTTCAAATGCCAATTTTTATCGCATTATACTGGACGTTCTTAGAAGCCGTTGAATTACGTCATGCACCATTCTTTGGTTGGATCCAAGACTTATCGGCACAAGATCCTTATTACATTCTCCCTATTTTAATGGGTATCTCAATGTTCTTGTTGCAAAAAATGTCTCCAACACCAGTAACTGACCCAACACAACAAAAAGTAATGAATTTTATGCCATTAGTTTTTATGTTCTTTTTCTTGTGGTTCCCATCAGGCTTGGTATTATACTGGTTAGTATCTAACTTGATCACTATCGCCCAACAGCAATTAATTTATCGTGGTTTAGAGAAAAAAGGGTTGCATTCTCGTAAAAAATAGTCACGAACAGGCAAAAAGAAAGGCACGGAATGTGCCTTTCTTTATTATTTGATCTTAATATATTCTGCATTTTGTAGAGATAGAGTTTTTTTAGTAGAAACAGGGATAAGCGTTATCCCTCTAAATTAAAAGTGCGGCTAGATTTTAAAGAGTTTTTTATGAAAGAAACAATCGTTGCTCAAGCTACTGCACCAGGTCGTGGTGGCATTGGGATTTTAAGGGTCTCTGGGCCTTTAGCAACAAAAGTTGCTCAAGCTATATTAGGTAAATGCCCGAAGCCAAGAATGGCAGATTATCTTCCTTTTAAAGATGCTGATGGCACTATTTTAGACCAAGGGATTGCGCTTTATTTCAAATCGCCAAATTCATTTACTGGTGAAGATGTGTTGGAATTGCAAGGTCACGGTGGACAGGTTGTATTAGATTTATTACTCAAACGTATTTTACAAATTGATGGAATCCGTTTGGCGAGACCAGGCGAGTTTTCTGAACAAGCTTTTTTGAATGATAAATTGGATCTTGCTCAAGCTGAGGCCATTGCGGATTTAATTGATGCAACATCAGAACAAGCCGCACGTTCCGCATTAAAATCCTTACAAGGAGAGTTTTCTAAAAAAGTAAATACATTAGTTGATTCTGTGATTTACTTACGTACTTATGTAGAAGCAAGCATTGACTTTCCTGATGAAGAAATTGATTTCTTGGCGGATGGAAAAATTGAAGCAAATTTACGTGGTATTATAAATCAGTTGGAAGATGTTCGCTCTGAAGCCAAACAAGGTTCTATTTTACGTGAGGGAATGAAAGTCGTGATTGCTGGTCGTCCGAATGCGGGTAAATCGAGCTTGCTTAATGCGCTTGCTGGTCGCGAAGCGGCTATCGTCACGGATATTGCAGGTACAACCCGTGATGTATTGCGTGAGCATATTCATATTGACGGTATGCCATTGCATATTATTGATACCGCAGGTCTTCGAGATGCAACCGATGAAGTAGAGCGTATTGGGATTTCTCGTGCTTGGACAGAGATTGAACAAGCCGATCGTATTATTTTGATGTTAGATAGTAGCGATCCTGAAAGTGCAGATTTAAGCAAAGTGCGGTCAGAATTTTTAGCAAAATTACCCTCAACCTTGCCAGTTACTATTGTTAGAAACAAAATTGATTTAAATGGCGAACAAGCAAGTGAAAGCGAACAGGGTGGTTATCAAATGATTAGTCTTTCCGCTCAAACGCATGATGGCGTAAAACTTTTACGTGAACATTTGAAACAAGCAATGGGTTTCCAAGCTGGCATGGAAGGGGGATTTTTAGCTCGTCGTCGTCATTTAGATGCGTTGGATAAAGCCGCAGAGCATTTACAAATCGGTTTGGTTCAACTTACAGAATTTCACGCAGGAGAACTTTTAGCGGAAGAATTACGCTTAGTTCAAAGCTATTTAAGTGAAATTACGGGTCAATTCACATCCGATGATTTACTTGGTAATATTTTTAGTTCTTTCTGCATTGGAAAATAGGAAGCGTAAAGTGCGGTCATTTTTTGGCAAAAATTTAAATCAAAAGCGGAGATTTTTGGTGGCATAGTGCTGATTGGAATTGGCATTAGCTTGCTTTATGAGTACGGTGTTTTTACTTTTTAAGATGCTAATTTTTTACGTTTAGATTATAATCAGGAAAATTTTATATTTATAACAAGGGTTATAGAATGTTAATTGAAAAAATGCACAATTTAACAAACTCAAAGGTTTCTAAATTTATCTTAGGTTTGATTACTGTATCGTTTTTAGTTGGTGGAATGTCTGGCTATCTTTTTAGCTCAAATGATACTTATGCGGCAAAAGTGAACGGCGAAGTGATTTCTCAACAAGATTTTTTAAATCGCTATAATCAAGAATTTGAAATACGCGCACAACGTGAGGGAGAGGCGTTTGTGGCTCAGTCTGATTCTCCTGAATTTGTTACCGCACTTCGTCAAAACATCGTTAATCTAATGATTGATCAAGAATTACTTCGCCAATATGTTAAAGAATTAAAATTAGGCGTGAGTGATGAAATGATTAAACGTGCAATCGTGACCGATCCTAATTTTCAAGTAAAGGGTAAATTTGATAATGCTGTTTATCAACGAATATTACAACAAAATCATTTAACTTCAGATGGTTACGCTTCAATTTTACGTGCTTCGTTACCTCTTGAACAAATACAAAATGGCGTTGCTAACAGTGAATTTATTGTTCCTGCTCAAGTAAAAAATAGCGCAGAAGTTTTCTTTCAAAAGCGTTTAGCTCGTTTAGCAACTTTATCTCTTGCAGATGAAATGGCAAAACAATCAGTCTCTGATGATGAAATCAAAACGTATTATGAAGCTAATCAAAAGTCTTTTGTTCAGCCAGAGCAGGTTAAAGTTCAGTATATTGATCTTTCTGCAGATAACATCAGTAGAAATCTTCAAGTTACAGATGTAGAAATTGCACAATATTATCAAGATAATAAAGCACAATTTATGACTCAACATTTAGCACATATTCAATTTGCAAATGAACAAGATGCGAAAGTGGCTTACGAGGAATTACAGAAAGGGGCAAATTTCGCTGATGTCGCTAAAGCGAAATCTTTGGATAAAATTTCTGGTGAGAATGGCGGGGATTTAGGCTGGGTAAATGAGAATGAATTACCAAAAGCCTTTGAAGATGCCGCAGCTGCATTGCAGGTAGGGCAATATAGCCAACCAATCAATGTGGATGGCAATTACCATATTGTGTTAGTGCAAGAACGTAAAGCGCAAAGTTTGGAGAATGTGAAAGCTCAAATTGCAGATTTAGTTCGTAAATCTTTGATGGAGAGTCGTTATTTTTCTTTAGAAAAACAAGCGAGTGATAAGGCTTTTGAAGACAGTAAGTCACTTCATACTGCAGCACAAGCAGCAGGTGTTAAGGTTCAAGAGAGCGATTATTTTTCTCGTCAAAATGTGCCAGCTGGATTAAATTTCCCTAATGTTATTTACACAATATTTGAATCAGATACTACGAATGTTGGTATGAATTCTGAACCAATTAATGTAGGCGATTATCACACAATTATTGTACGTGTGTTGGATCGCAAAGCAGAGGGCGTAAAAAGTTTAGAAGAGGCTAAAATAGATATTGAAACTTTCTTAAAACGTCAGAAAGCTGAGAATGCGCTTAATGAAAAAGCACAACAAGCAGTGAAAAAATTAAGTGAAAACCCTGAATCAAAAGTAGATGGCATTAATTTCTCAAGTGAGCAGACTTTTACTTTAAGTGAAAATAAAGATCCTATTTTAACAAATGGTATATTTTCAATTGCTAAACCTGAATCAAGTAAAGCTCTTTATCAAGTGGTGCATAATTCAAATGGCGATGTCGTTGTTGTCGCTTTGAATAAGGTTGAACAAGGCAGTTTAAGTGAAAAAGAATTGTCGCAATTTGGTATGCAATTATTGCGTAGTCATCAATCTGAATTACAAGTTCAGTTAATACAAGGATTACGTGAGAGAGCGAAAATTGAGGTAAATGATTCTTTCATCAATCAAGATGATGAAGCACAACAATAGTAGGTTAAATTATAATTTGAGATAAATTCTGCTCAAAAGTGCGGTAAATTTCACCGCACTTTTTTACTTTTGTGCGAAAGGAAGTTAATGATGTTCGGGAAAAAAATAATTCATTCTAAAACAATATGGTTTTATTTTTTATTGTTTCTCTTTTCCATATTTACCAATATGGGATTAGGCAATGTATTAAGTGAGAATATTCCTGTTTCAGATTACGCAATTTTATTTGTTATCACGGCGATTTCTTTTTATTTTACCCCTTGGGTTGGGCGAGTATTAATTACTGTATTATTCCTCAGCGCGTTATTTTATTGCTCTGCTGGTTTTTTCTATGGTATTCCATCTTTGGGTATTATCGCTTCTGTTTATGAAACGAATATTAATGAAACCTTGGAATACTACACAACCATTCCTTTTTGGATATTTTTATTTCAAGCTAGTTATTTCATCCTGTTTGTTGCTTTAATGAAATTAAGTTTTTATTTTAAACGGCAAGCATTTAAATGGCTAAATACGGCTGTTATCAGCCTATTATTAGTTTTTTCTTACAATCAATTTTCTGATTGGAACTATGCGTATAAATTCCGTTTTTATCCCGTTCTTTTTTATTCTGAATTTGATCGAATGAATGATCTGTATTTAGAACAACGTGATTTTCTAAATCAATCCGCTAATGCGCCTTCTCAATGGGATATTCAATCTTTTATGCCAAAATATAAAAATTATATTTTGATTATCGGTGAAAGCATGCGAAAAGATTATATGTCGTTATATGGCTTTCCATTGAAAACCACACCATTTTTAGAGCGTGTGAAAGGCACTGTTTTTGAAAATTATTATTCTGCGGCACCGAATACGCAACCGTCTTTACAACTCACCCTATATCGAGCAGATAAAGGGGAAACGGTTTATACGGATAATATTATTTCTTTAGCCAAAAAAGCGGGTGTGAAAACCTATTGGATTTCTAATCAAGGCAAAATTGGGGAATTTGATACGATAGCATCTCGTATTGGTCAAAGTGCAGATGAAACGATTTTTATGAAGCCGTTAGGTTATAACTCTAAAAAAGTTTATGACGATGAAATGTTGCCTGTATTAGATAAAGCCTTAAAAGAAAATATTAGCAATTCAAAATTAATTGTGATTCATTTAATAGGCTCACATCCTGCTTTTTGTGAGCGTCTTCCATACGAGGTTAAAAATTATTTTATTAATCAATCGATGTCTTGTTATTTAGAATCGATTAAATATACGGATCAGTTTTTAGAAAAATTAAATTCACAATTGGTGGCACAAAATGAACCCTATTCGGTGATTTACTTTTCTGATCATGGGCTTGCTCATTATGAGGATTCTAACGGCCTATCATTGCATCCAAATAATCTTTATAAACAAGATTATGAAATTCCTTTCATAATGTTTTCGAGTGATAGTCAAAAGGTAGAAAAAATAAAAACGCCACAATCGGCATTTAATTTTGTTTATGGTTTTGCTGATTGGATGGGAATTAAGGAAAAACATTTACAAGGCGTGGATTTTTTCCATCCTGAAAAACAGGAAATTAAGGTATTTGATTGGAATAACGTTGTAAATGTTAAAGAGTTGGCTGATGATCCAGCAAAATTACCAGAAACCGTTCAGTAAATGAGATCGTGCTTTATCATTTATCGGCTTGTGCTAGAATGAGCGGAATTTTTTTAAAAGGGAAATAGTATGTCCAAAAAATCAGGGCTTTCGTTTTTATGGTTAAGTGCGGTCGCTTTCGTGGTTGATTTGCTCACTAAATACATTGTGGTACAAAAATTTGATTTGTATGAAAGTGTTAATGTGCTGCCTGTTTTCAATCTTACCTATGTTCGCAATTATGGTGCGGCATTTAGTTTCTTAGCGGATCATAGTGGCTGGCAACAATATTTCTTTATTTTGTTAGCGTTGGCTATTTCAGGCATGTTGGTTTATTTTTTAGTAAAAAATAATGCTGAACAAAAAATCCAAAATTCTGCTTATGCACTGATTATTGGTGGTGCATTAGCGAATATGGTAGATCGTGCTTATAACGGTTTTGTCGTGGATTTCTTTGATTTCTATTGGGATATTTACCATTATCCAGTGTTTAATATCGCCGATATTGCCATTTGTATTGGCGCAGGGTTATTAGCATTAGATGCGTTTAAGAGCGAAAAGAAAAAAGTACAAGATAAACAAGTAGAAAAGTGCGGTCAGAAATGAAGATAATTTTAGCCAATCCACGAGGATTCTGTGCCGGTGTAGACCGTGCTATTAGTATTGTTGAACTTGCCTTAGAAATTCACGGTGCACCGATTTATGTTCGTCATGAAGTGGTGCATAACCGATTTGTTGTGAACGGATTGCGTGATCGTGGTGCGATCTTCGTGGAAGAATTAAGCGAGGTACCTGATGGTGCGATCGTGATTTTTTCTGCACACGGCGTATCTCAAGCCGTTCGACAAGAAGCGAAAGACCGCAATCTCAAAGTATTTGATGCAACCTGTCCTTTGGTGACCAAAGTGCATATGCAAGTTGCTCGTGCAAGTCGAAAGGGAACAAAAGCAATTTTGATTGGACATAAAGGGCATCCTGAAGTTGAAGGCACAATGGGGCAGTATAGCAATGAAGATGGCGGTATTTTCCTGATTGAAAAAGTAGAAGATATTGCGCGTTTGCCAATGCAAGAAAATGATAATTTAACCTTTATGACGCAAACCACTTTATCGCTAGATGATACAGCAGAAACTATTGCTGCATTAAAAGAAAAATATCCCGCTATTCAAGGGCCACATAAAAACGATATTTGTTATGCGACAACCAATCGTCAAGAAGCGGTGCGAGAATTGGCTAAATTATCAGATTTAGTGTTGGTTGTGGGGTCTAAAAACTCATCAAATTCAAATCGTTTAGCTGAATTGGCGTCTCGAATGGGGATTAAATCACAGCTTCTTGATGATCCTTCCGATATTCAAGATGATTGGTTTAATGATGTAAAAACCATTGGGATTACAGCTGGCGCGTCTGCACCCGAAGAATTAGTCCAATCGATTATTTCTCGCTTAAAAGAGTTTGGTGCGGATACTATAGAAGAACTGCAAGGTTTAGAAGAAAATATGTTCTTTGAAGTGCCAAAAGAGTTGAGAATAAAAGAAGTTAATTAATACTAAGGGCTTATCGTCAATGATAAGTCCTTTGTTTTTTCATTCAAATTAAGAATTTTTGAGATCGAGATCGCAAAAGTGCGGTCAGTTTCTTGAGGTTTTTTGCAAGGCAGGAAAAAATGTGTGTGTTGATTGTTGATCAACGGTTCATATTATAAGGAAACCTCTATGAAATTAATGAAAACATTATTCACTTCGTTTGTATTGTGTGGGTCACTTGCAGCTGGTTCCACTTTTGCTGAAGACAAGGTGGTTGAGCAAACAACTCAAGCTGTTGTGACCACTCAAACGGATTCACAAGTAGCAGCAGCTATGATGGGAGATAAATTGAATATTAACATAGCAACTGCCAGTGAAATTCAAAAATCCCTAACTGGCATTGGTGCGAAAAAAGCGGAAGCTATTGTGCAATATCGTGAAAAACACGGTAATTTTACTAATGTAGAACAGCTTTTAGAAGTACAAGGAATTGGCAAAGCAACACTAGAGAAAAATCGTGATCGTATAATCTTTTAATTTTCTAACCTCCAATGAATGCCCTGTTTTACAGGGCTTTTTTATTCTTTACACACAGAATACATTAAAAAGCCGTTGGCAACTTGAGTAAATTTTAATACACTAGCAAGCCTAGTCGGGGTGCAATACGCTGAGATCATACCCGTGAACCTGAAACAGTTAATACTGACGTAGGAAACTAGGAATATAGCCTTATCTCCTTTTCGTCATTATTGCTGCCTTTTAATCATAAATAAGGATGTAATAATGAACCTTCTTAAATTAACCTTAATTTCTACCGCACTTTTTTCCACTGCAGCATTAGCACAATCACAGCAAAGTGTGAACGTATATAGCTACGATTCTTTCACTTCTGAATGGGGTGCGGGGCCAAAAGTAAAACAAGATTTTGAAAAAGCACACCCACAATGCACTATTAATTTTACGCCTTTTGAAAGCGTTGGAGTGTTGCTCAACCGTGTTCGTTTGGAAGGAAAGAAAACAAAAGCGGATATTGTGCTAGGTTTAGATAACTTTTTTTTGGAACAAGCTGAAAAAACAGGTATTTTTGCGCCAAATAACGTGGATTTAACTCAGCTTGATTTACCAACAAAATGGACAAATAAAACTTTCTTACCTTTCGATTTCGGTAATTATGCTTTTGTGTACGATAAAACCAAATTACAAAATCCGCCGAAAAGTTTGAAAGAATTAGTTGAACGTCAAGATCTTCGTGTGATTTATCAAGATCCTCGCACCAGCAGTGTGGGACGTGGTTTATTGGTTTGGATGAATGTAATTTATCCTGAAGATAAAATTCAATCTGCTTGGAAAAATTTAGATAAGCATACGGTAACAGTGGGTAAAGGCTGGTCAGATACTTACGGTGCATTCTTAAAAGGCGAAGCGGATTTAGTATTAAGTTACAGCACATCGCCACTTTATCATCAACTTTTTGAGAAAAAAGATAATTATGCGGCGACAGATTTTGCGGAAGGGCATATTACTCAAGTAGAATTAGCGGCAAGAGTTGCCAACCATCCAAATCAATGTGCGGATGATTTTATGGCATTTTTAATTTCGCCTACAGCACAAAAACATATTGTGACAGCCAATATTATGTTGCCAGTTATTCAAGGCGAAATTGAACCGCATTTTGATGCGCTTAAAGTTCAACAAAAAACGCAAACACCAATTAATCCAACAGTGAATCCTGAGCAGTTAAAAAATTGGATCAGCACTTGGCAAACTACATTAACAAAATAATTTGATGCTGTCGTTATTTCATCATCCACAATTCCGCCTGCGTCATTATGTGGGCGGCGTTGTTGTCATCGGCGTGATTACGCTTTTTTATGGAAGTGCGTTAAGTTCAATCTTTACATTGGGCGATGAATTACAATGGCGAGCTTGGTTTACTGATGATTATCTACAGCATCTGATTCTTTTCAGTTTTGGGCAATCCTTACTTTCTACCGTTTTATCTATTTTCTTTGGTTTACTTCTCGCTCGGGCATTATTTTATAAGCCATTTTTTGGAAAAAAGTGGTTGTTAAAATTAATGTCGCTAACTTTTGTCTTACCTGCTTTAGTGGCAATTTTTGGTTTGATCGGTATTTATGGTTCAAGCGGTTGGTTAGCTTGGTTTGCTAATCTTTTTGGAATGTCGTGGCAGGGGCATATTTACGGACTGTCGGGTATTTTAATTGCCCATCTTTTTTTCAATATCCCACTGGCAGCGCAACTTTTCTTACAAAGTTTGCAAAGTATCCCTTATCAGCAACGTCAGCTTGCAGCCCAGCTTAATTTACAAGGTTGGCAATTCGTTAAATTGGTGGAATGGCCGGTTTTTCGTCAGCAATGTTTGCCCACATTTAGCTTGATTTTTATGCTGTGCTTTACCAGTTTTACCGTTGTTCTTACGCTAGGTGGTGGGCCTCAATATACAACATTAGAAACAGCAATCTACCAAGCGATTTTATTTGAGTTTGATCTGCCGAAAGCGGCACTCTTTGCTATGTTGCAATTTGTATTTTGCTTGCTTTTATTTAGCTTAACGTCGCGTTTTTCTCCCTCTAATCAAAATGGCTTGAGCAATAGTAATCCTTGGTTTGTGGAACCTAAAAGTGCGGTCAAAATTTTCCATGTTTTGGTCTTACTTGTTTTTGTATTTTTCCTTTTTTCGCCAGTTTTGAATATTCTTATTAGCGCATTGAGTTCATCAAGTTTACTCAAGGTTTGGCATAATTCTCAACTTTGGCGTGCGTTAGGTTATTCACTTTCTATCGCACCCTTGTCTGCATTACTTGCATTAACGATGGCGATTGCCTTATTGCTTTTATCACGTCGTTTAGAATGGTTACATTATCAAAAAATCTCGCAATTTATTATTAATGCAGGAATGGTAATTTTAGCCATCCCGATTTTAGTGCTTGCGATGGGGTTATTTTTATTATTACAAGAGCGTGATTTTTCCAATATTGATTTGTTTATCATCGTTGTATTTTGTAATGCTTTAAGTGCAATGCCTTTTGTTTTACGTATTTTAAGCGCACCTTTTCATAATAATATGCGTTATTACGAAAATCTGTGTAACAGTTTGGGAATTGTGGGTTGGCAACGTTTTTATCTGATTGAGTGGAAAACCTTGCGCGCACCGTTGCGTTATGCTTTTGCTTTAGGTTTAGCGTTATCTCTCGGCGATTTTACGGCGATTGCGTTATTTGGCAATCAAGAGTTTACTTCTCTACCGCATTTGTTATATCAGCAGTTAGGTAATTATCGTAATCAAGATGCAGCTGTAACCGCAGGGATTTTATTATTGCTTTGTGGCATATTGTTTGCCTTTATTCATACATATAGGGATGCTGATGATTTATCTAAATAATGTGATTTTGAACGATAAAACCTTACCGATGTGCTTTAATTTGAGCGTAAATGCTGGCGAGCGTGTTGCAATTATTGGCGAAAGTGGCGCAGGGAAAAGTACCTTATTGAATTTAATTGCTGGGTTTGAATTTCCTGCTCAAGGAGAAATTTGGTTAAACGATAAAAATCATACGCGTAGTGCGCCTTACGAGCGTCCTGTTTCCATGCTATTTCAAGAAAATAACTTATTTCCCCATTTGACTATACAACAAAATCTTGCCTTAGGAATAAAACCCTCTTTAAAATTAACTGCACTTGAGCAGGAAAAAATTGAACAGGTCGCTTGTTCTGTAGGATTGGGCGATTATTTAGAACGTTTACCGAATTCTCTTTCGGGGGGGCAAAAACAACGAGTGGCATTGGCGCGTTGTTTATTGAGAGATAAGCCAATTTTGTTATTAGATGAACCGTTTTCGGCGTTAGATCAGAAACTTCGGGTAGAAATGCTGGCTTTAATTGCTAAACTTTGTGACGAGAAAGATTTAACATTGCTACTTGTTACCCACCAACCATCGGAATTAATCGGCTCGATAGATCAGGTGTTAGTGGTGGAAAATGGTCAGATAAGTCAATTACAAAAAGGGGTGTAAAATTAGTTTTATTCATAACGTTGAATTGATTGTTTCTACCATATACACTAGTTCATCAATTAAGAAAGTATAAAAAGCGTGGTGTTTTTAACCGCACTTTCAAAGGAAAAATATGTTAGCGGAAAAATTACAAATTAACTCTATTACACCTCATCCAAGTGTAGAATATTGGTCTGTTTGCAAAGTAGAGGCGTTATTTGAAACGCCATTTTTGGAATTAGTTTACCGAGCAGCGCAAATTCATCGTAAGCATTTTAATCCTCGCACGATTCAGTTATCCACGTTAATGTCTATCAAAACGGGTGGATGCCCAGAAGACTGTGGTTATTGCCCTCAATCAGCCCGTTATCATACTGGCGTACAAAATCAACAGTTATTAGATGTTAATGAAATTATTGCGAAAGCAAAAATTGCGAAAGCGCGTGGTGCAGGGCGTTTTTGTATGGGCGCAGCTTGGCGAGGCCCTAAGCCAAAAGATATTGAGAAAGTCACAGAAATTATTAAAGCAGTGAAATCCCTTGGTTTAGAAACTTGCGGTACCTTTGGTTTATTGCAAGACGGTATGGCAGAAGATTTAAAAGAAGCTGGATTAGATTATTACAATCATAATCTTGATACCGCGCCAGAACATTATGCGGAAGTGATTGGTACACGCCGTTTTGATGATCGTCTTAGCACTTTAGGAAAAGTACGCAAAGCTGGGTTAAAAGTGTGTTGTGGCGGCATTGTGGGGATGAATGAAACTCGTAAAGAACGAGCAGGATTAATCGCGAGCCTTGCAAATCTTGATCCGCAACCTGAGTCAGTGCCGATTAATCAACTCGTTAAGGTTGAAGGTACACCCTTAGCCGATGCGGAAGAATTAGATTGGACGGAGTTTGTGCGAACGATTGCTGTTGCACGTATTACTATGCCAAAAAGTTATGTTCGTCTTTCTGCAGGTCGCAGTGGTATGACTGAAGAAATGCAAGCGATGTGTTTTATGGCGGGGGCAAATTCGATTTTCTATGGCGATAAATTACTTGTTACAGATAATCCAGAAGAAGATGGCGATCAGTTATTAATGGCAAAATTAGATTTAGAGCCAGAAACTGCAGAAAATAAAAAGTTGTAGTTTTCGTTAGATAGCTGAGAAATTAAGTATACATCTATTCCTTTCTTTATTTCATATCTCACAATAATTTTTAATAGCCAATAAAATAGCTCCTTGAATATCAAGGAGCTAATTATATGAATCTTAAAGAATTTCTTTTGCTTTCGCTACCACGTTTTCAACAGTGAAACCAAAGAGTTTAAATAATTGATCTGCTGGTGCGGATTCGCCGAAGCTATTCATACCGACAACACGACCGTTGAATCCAACGTATTTATACCAGAAGTCAGCAATACCCGCTTCAATTGCAACACGTTTTGTTACAGCTGCAGGCAATACGCTTTCACGGTATGCTGCATCTTGTTTATCAAAACGATTAGTGCTTGGCATAGAAACAACACGCACTTTTTTACCTTCAGCACTCAATACATCTGCAGCTTTTACTGCTAATTCCACTTCAGAACCTGTCGCAATGAAGATTAACTCAGGTGTGCCATCACAATCTTTTAACACATAAGCACCACGTTTAACTGCATCTAATTGTGCAGAAGTGCGGTTCATTTGAGCAAGATTTTGACGGGTAAAGATCAACGCACTTGGGCCATCTTGACGTTCAACCGCTTGTTGCCATGCAATAGCAGATTCCACTTGGTCACATGGACGCCATGTTTCAAGGTTTGGAATTAAGCGTAGTGAAGCCGTTTGTTCTACAGGTTGGTGTGTTGGGCCATCTTCGCCTAAACCGATAGAATCGTGAGTGTAAACGAATAAAGCGCGTTGTTTCATTAATGCCGCCATACGTACCGCATTGTGTGCATATTCGTAGAACATTAAGAAAGTTGCACCATAAGGAATGAAACCTCCGTGTAAAGCAATACCGTTCATAATGGCAGACATACCAAATTCACGAACGCCGTAGTTGATGTAGTTACCACCTACGTTTTCATGCGCACGAATCGGTTTAGAACCACTCCATAAGGTTAAGTTAGAGCTTGCTAAGTCTGCAGAACCACCTAAGAATTCAGGTAATACGTGAGCGTACGCCTCGATTGCATTTTGTGATGCTTTACGGCTTGCGATGCTCGCTGGATTTGCTTGTAATTTTTCAATGAACGCTTTGGATTCTGCCGCCCAATTTGCTGGTAATTCGCCAGAAACACGACGTTTAAATTCTGCTGCTAATTCAGGATAGGCTTTTGCATAGGCGGCAAATTTTTCTTCCCAAGATTTTTCTGCTGCTGAGCCTTTCTCTTTTGCAGACCATTCAGCATAGTATTCAGCTGGAATTTCAAATGGCGCATATTCCCAACCAAGTGCTTTGCGAGTTAAAGCGATTTCTTCATCGCCTAATGGCGCACCGTGGCTATCGTGAGAGCCTGATTTATTTGGAGAACCAAAACCAATGATGGTTTTACAAATTATTAACGTTGGTTTTTCTTTTTCTGCTTGAGCAAGAATGGTAGCAGCACGAATTTGCTCTGCATCGTGACCATCTACATTACGAATTACTTGCCAGCCATAAGCTTCAAAACGTGCTGCAGTATCATCGCTGAACCAGCCATCAACATGACCATCAATGGAAATATTATTGTCATCGTAGAATGCAATTAATTTGCCAAGACCTAATGTTCCCGCTAAAGAGCAAGCCTCGTGAGAGATCCCTTCCATTAAACAGCCATCGCCTAAGAACACATAAGTGTGGTGATCGACAATTTCATGGCCTTCACGGTTAAATTGACCTGCAAGTGTTTTTTCTGCAATTGCCATACCAACAGCATTGGTAATACCTTGACCAAGAGGGCCAGTCGTGGTTTCAACACCGGGCGCATAACCATATTCTGGGTGGCCAGGGGTTTTAGAATGTAATTGACGGAATTGTTTTAAATCTTCGATAGAAAGATCATAGCCAGTTAAATGTAAAAGACTATAAATCAACATAGAACCATGGCCGTTAGAAAGTACAAAACGATCTCGGTCAGCCCATTTAGGATTAGTTGGATTGTGTTTTAAAAAGTCGCGCCATAACACTTCTGCAATATCCGCCATCCCCATTGGGGCTCCAGGGTGACCTGATTTCGCTTTTTGTACAGAATCCATTGCTAAGACACGAATTGCATTGGCTAATTGTTTACGAGTTGCCATTTTGTTCTCCTGTGATAATTCGTTTTGAAAAATAATCTTGCGCATTCTACCTTATTTCTGAAGGAAATTTAGCAAAAATCCGCACTCAATTTAATAGTTTGTGACAATAATCAAATTCTACGACGACATTGATGAAAACGCATACTACTAGATTTTATTGTCAAATTTACCGCACTTTTTTCTCTTTGAGTTTATGATAAGAACAGCGATAATGACTTAAAAAATACTTGTTTTACACCAAATAAGATAACGCCAAATATCGCTAGGCTTAGCGAAATAATCGTTGCAAGTATCATTGAGTAGTTTTTCTTTAATTATTTTCACTTTTTCAATTCACATCGGTTAAAATCTTTTTAGTCGCCACAACTTACAGGATTTTTATGCAAATTCAATGTTTCGAAAGTATTACACAAAAATATCCACAATTTCCTACCGCACTTTTGGCTAATGAGGAGCCTATACAGAACGGAGAGCCTTTTATCTTATACGGCACAAAGTTGGACATAACTAAGCTAGAAAAATTTCAACAAAAGTGCGGTCAAAATTTTCAGATTTTTGATGTTTGGATGGTAGCGAAAAATATTATCGTCTTATTGAAAGGTCAATGGTTTTCTGATTTCATTAAATTTGCTCACGATGTTGAAGTGGATATTGCTAAATTAGATTTCAGCCCTAAATTGTCTCAAGCAGGGTTGTTGGTGATGGATATGGATTCTACCGCTATTCAAATTGAGTGTATTGATGAAATTGCGAAACTAGCGGGTGTTGGCGAACTTGTTTCTGCGATTACGGAAAGTGCAATGAGGGGGGAATTAGATTTCGAGCAAAGTTTGCGTTGTCGAGTGGGTACATTAAAAGGTGCGCCAGAAAGCATTTTGCAGCAAGTTAGAGAGAATTTACCGCTAATGTCTGGATTAGTTGAAACGATCCAAACCTTACAAAAATATGGCTGGAAAACTGCAATTGCTTCAGGCGGATTTACTTATTTTGCGGATTATTTGAAAGCCTTATTGCAACTTGATTTTGCTGCATCAAATCAATTTGATATTGAAGATGGAAAACTCACAGGCTTAGTTAAAGGCGATGTGGTTGATGCCCAATATAAAGCTAAAACATTGCAACATTTGTTAGAGGAATACGGTATTTATTCCCAACATTCTATTGCTATCGGCGACGGTGCAAATGACTTGGCAATGATGAATGTGGCGGGACTAGGTGTTGCGTTCCATGCTAAACCTAAAGTGCAACAACAAGCGCAAATTGTGGTAAACTTCGCCGACTTAACCGCACTTTTATGCCTTCTAAGTGCCAATGATCGAATTTAATAAAATGGGAGAAGACTATGCCATCTTTTGATATTGTTTCTGAAATTACTTTACACGAAGTTCGTAATGCAGTGGAAAATGCAAACCGTGTGCTTAGCACGCGTTATGATTTTCGTGGTGTCGAAGCGGTAATTGAATTAAATGAAAAAAATGAAACGATTAAAATCACCACAGAATCTGATTTCCAACTTGAACAATTAATTGAGATTTTAATTGGATCTTGCATTAAACGTGGTATTGAGCACAGTTCTTTAGATATTCCAGCAGAAAGCGAACACCACGGTAAACTTTACAGTAAAGAAATCAAGCTTAAACAGGGTATTGAAACAGAGATGGCGAAGAAAATTACTAAATTAGTAAAAGATTCTAAAATCAAAGTTCAAACTCAAATTCAGGGCGAACAAGTGCGTGTGACAGGTAAGTCACGCAATGACTTACAAGCAGTGATTCAACTTGTAAAAAGTGCTGAATTAGGTCAGCCATTCCAATTTAATAATTTTAGAGATTAGTTTTTCAAATAAGGGCGAAATGTTGCCATAGTTTTTTGATAAAACTTGACGAACACCGCTTTCAAGCGTAACATTCGCCCGATTTTTTAACGAGAAGGACACACACTTTGGACAGTCATAGTCGATACCGAATATCGCTCTAAACGCCCGCCTTTTATTATCGGCGTGCGTTCGCCGGTAAATTTACCGTTGTTTCGGCATCTCTTAACGAAAACTTTGCGATTTTTCACCGCACTTTCGTTTCTTCTTTAATTTGTTCACTGTTAGCTGTTCATAATCCTATAAGGAGTATGAAATGATCAACGCGTTTGCTATCAATGATTCCCGCTTGGTTCGTATTGACGAAGACCAAACTGATCTCAATACTGCCATTTGGCTTGATTTACTTGAGCCAACAGGCGAAGAACGTGAAATACTACAAGAAGGCTTAGGTCAGAGCCTAGCATCTTTTCTAGAACTGGAAGATATCGAAGCTTCCGCCCGTTTCTTTGAAGACGAAGATGGTTTACACCTTCACTCATTTTTTTATTGCGAAGATGAAGACAATTATGCTGATTTAGCGAGCGTCGCTTTTACTATTCGTGATGGTCGTTTATTTACGTTGCGAGATCGCGAGCTACCAGCATTCCGTTTATATCGTATGCGTTCACGTAGCCAGCGTTTATTAGAATGTAATTCTTATGAAGTTTTGCTAGATTTATTTGAAACGAAAATTGAGCAATTAGCGGACGTGATTGAAAATATTTATGCAGATTTGGAAGAGTTAAGTCGCGTTATTTTAAACGGAAAACAAGATGAAGCCTTTGATGAAGCATTAAATACACTCACGGAACAAGAAGATACGAGCTCAAAAGTTCGTTTGTGCTTGATGGATACTCAACGTGCATTAGGTTTCTTGGTTCGCAAAACTCGCTTACCAACTAATCAGTTAGAACAAGCACGAGAAATCTTACGAGATATTGAATCTTTGCAACCGCATAATGAATCATTATTCCAAAAAGTAAACTTTTTAATGCAAGCTGCAATGGGTTACATCAATATTGAACAGAACAAAATTATGAAATTCTTCTCGGTTGTTTCTGTGATGTTCCTTCCTGCAACATTAGTCGCGTCTACTTATGGTATGAACTTTGATTTTATGCCTGAGTTACATTTTAAATATGGCTATCCAATGGCAATTGGATTAATGATCGCAGCCGCACTGACACCATATATTTATTTTAGAAGAAAAGGATGGTTATGATGGAATTATCCCAAACCGCATTATTTATCGGATCAATTATTAATCTTTACGCACTTGTATTAATCTTACGAGCTTGGTTGCAGTTTGCTCGTGTGGATTATTACAGTCCTGTTTCAACATTTGCAGTCAAAATGACTGATCCAGTATTAAAACCTCTGCGTAAAGTTATGCCAACGGTAAAAAATATTGATACTTCCGCATTACTGCTTGTATTTATTATTGGTATGTTAAAAGGTATTATTTATTTTGGCTTATCAGTAAATGTACTCTTAGTATTGGGCGTATTAACTGTATTGAAAAGCATTGGTTTAGCTATTTTCTATGTGCTTTTTATTGGGGCTGTTTTAAGTTGGTTTAATCGAGGTAATAATTCTATAAGTTATGCCTTTTATCAACTTTCTGAACCACTTTTAAAACCAATCCGTCGATTCTTACCTACATTAGGAATGATTGATTTTTCTCCGATGGTCGTTGTATTTATCTTATTATTTTTAAATAATTTTATGCTTGATCTTCTAGGTGGACTTTGGATTATCGCTGGTTAGATATTCATATTCCTTATTTGAATATTGCTTTATAAAAATATTGAAGATTTAGTTGGTAAGAATAGTATTTTCTATTCTTACCTTTTTATTTCGTTTTTAGAGGTTTTTGATTTTTATAATTCTTATAAAAGATATGAAATTCTTTTATAAAAATAAGGGGAGTTTATTTACATTGATATTTAAATAGCAGAATTTATTGTCCTATTACCTAAAGTACCATCATCAATCGCTTCTTTTGGCGTCCCAATAACTTCGGCGATTTTCTCTCCATTTTTAAAAAACACAAATCCACCATTTTCCATTTTTGTCCAAGATTCATCTTTGGTTAAAGGAAATGTTGTGATGATATTGACCTTATCTCCTGCTTTTGCATAATTGCTAAAATCAATTACTCCATCATCATCAATACGGTGAGCTTTGCCAAAAGGTGCTTTTCGCATAACATAATGTAAGTTTGTTGAGCAATGTGCAATCATCCACTCGCCATTAGAAAGAATGAAATTAAACGTACCGTGTTGAGCAAGTTCTTGTGTTACTTTTTGAATTGCTTCAAAAATTTCCATTTCACTTGGTTTTTTGCGGAAAGTATTTTTAAGATACTCAGCCATATAACAGAAAGCAGCTTCAGAATCTGTAGAACCTATTGGCTGTAAAAAATGATCTGTCATATCTGGTAAATTTTTTAAATTACCATTATGTGCAAAAACCCAGTTTTGTCCCCAAATTTCACGAATGAACGGATGGGTGTTTTCAATATTGACTTCGCCTTGTGTTGCTTTACGAATATGCGCAATGACATTAAGAGATTTAATATTATATTGTTTTACACAATCTGCGATGGGGGAAAGACTGGCTGTTTGATTATCACGAAAAATACGTACACCTCGTCCTTCAAAAAAAGCGACCCCAAAGCCATCTGAATGGCAATCTGTTAAACCTGCACGACGACGGAAACCTTCAAAAGAAAAAACAATATCCGTCGGCGTATTACAATTCATTCCGAGTAATTGACACATAATTAATTAGATATAACCTCACAATATGTGAGTGATTTAACACCATTATAGGGAGAATATCAAGAGAGATTTAATGAATTTTTATGTTGTATAGATATTAATGATAGAAATCTTATTTAATCTATTATTCTTTAAAAATCGAGATTTAACAGTCTCTTTCGGCTGATGTATTGTGGTACAAGCAAATAAACTCACAAGGAAAACAACAAGCAATGCCATCTTTAATTTATTCATAAATACAAAATTCCGAGAAATAAGAAAGCGCGTATGATAGCGAAAATTGGGGACTGTGCAAGGGATTGGAATGAGACTAAAAAATGCAATAAAAACTGGAAATGTAATTCCAAACACACACAAAAAAATAAAATATGGAAATTAACTTCCAATTTTTGTACACTTTTTACAAATATGAAATTAACTTCCAATGAGTAAAACTATGATCTCTCGTGAAAATTATTTACAGCAACTGATTCAATTTAAAGATACTGATTTTATCAAAGTCATCTCGGGTGTTCGTCGTTCCGGTAAATCGGTGCTACTCATGCAATACCGTGATTACCTTCAACAACAAGGCATTGTTTCCGAAAATATTCTTTATCTCAATTTTGAATCTTTTGAATATCAATGGGTGAAAGACGCTCAAGATTTTCAACAGCTGATTCAAGAAAAAATGCCGTCTTCTCAAGAGAAAATCTATTTTCTGATTGATGAAATTCAGTTTGTGGAAGGTTGGCAAAAAATCGTCAATGCGCTTCGCATGAGTTTTAACACCGACATTGTGATTACAGGTTCTAATGCTAACTTGCTTTCCGGTGAACTTGCGACGCTTTTAAGCGGTCGATATGTGGAAATTAAAATTTACCCACTTTCTTTTAAAGAATTTTTACGTTCCAAAAATGTGGATAGCCAGTCAAGATTGGTCGATAAACTCTATTCGGAATATGAAAAATATGGCGGTTTCCCCAGCGTTGTGATGGCTGATGAGCCTTTAAAAGAAACGATTTTATCGGGTATTTTTGATTCCATCGTGCTAAATGATATTGCCCACCGAGCTGGAGTGAAAGACACGCATATTCTTAAAAGTGTAATTCTCTTTTTAGCGGATAATGTAGGGCAGTTGGTGAATCCAAGCAAAATTAGCAACACGCTCACGTCCGAACGTGTTCCCACTTCAAATCACACCATAAGCAAATATCTTGATTTGTTAGAAAATGCCTTTCTTTTTTATAAAGCAAAACAATACGATATTCGCGGAAAAGGCTATTTAAAAACCAATGCGAAATATTTTATTGTGGATAACGGTTTAAGACGACATGCTATCGGCAAAAAAGGCGCGAATTATGCCAATCGCCTAGAAAATATTGTCTTTATTGAATTGCTTAGACGAGGTTATACCGTTGATGTGGGTAAACTCGACAGCAAAGAAATTGATTTTATCGCCCGAAAAGCTGATGAAATTTTATATGTACAAGTCGCCTTTGAAATCCCTGAAAATACCCACGAAACAGATAATTTTTTGCATATTAAGGATAACTATAAAAAGATCTTAATTACTGGGAAATATTACGAACAAACGGAGATTGATGGGATTGAAGTGATTTATGTGGTGGATTGGTTGTTGCAGTAAATATAAAAACACTGAAAATTTTCACCGCACTTTTAGTGATTAATGTTTATGCTGGCACGCGTTTCCTAACGCTGCCCTAGAAAGTAAATAAAGTGCGGTGAGTTTTTCAGGTGTTTTTTTATTGAAATTAGGCTCACGTTAGGAAGCGTGCACCAACAGAAATGTGCAAATAAAGAAAGATAGCGCCAGCGTCCACGCTGGTGCTGTTTAATAAAATCATTGCGAATTTTACTCATAACCGTCGGCAGAACCAATATTCAAAATCTTTTGGATTTTTTGACCGCGCTTTCAGTTGATAGGTACAATCGAGGGCATTTGTACTATCAAGGGATAATAAAATTAGATATAATTATTTTACTTACTACAATTGGATAATTTACCATATATTATGGTGATAAGATTAACTTTAAGGGATTTTATGGATATATCTGAGTTTAAAGATGCTAACAGAAAAATTTTTAAAGATAAAATGATCAATGAATCCATTAGTTGGGATACTATTTTAGAAGAACATTGTAAAAATCCATTTAAGAATTCTATTTATATTAGAGTATCTCAATCAGGAAACTCAGTGACTATAAAGAATATAATTTTTGATCATAGTTATTTTTTTGATTGCAAGTTAAGAAAGATCCATTTCGAAAACTGCTCGTTTGTAAATTGTTATTTTTATAATTGTGACTTTTCTAAAAGTTCTTTTAGTAATTGTGATTTTAGGTATTCAAAGTTTAAAGATACTTTAGTTAATACGGATATATTTAATAGCGCTCCAAGAGAAAACAATTTACTCATGAAGTTTTCTAATAATCTTAGAGTGAATTATAGAGATTTAGGTGATAAGTCTAGTGAAGATATTGCCATTCAATATGAACTTAATGCAAATGAAGATCATTTATATGATAGTTGGATTAGCAAAAATACATATTATAGAAAAAAATATAAAGGATTCGAAAGGTTTAAAAAGCTACTTGAATGGCTTAGCTTTGAATTAAACAAATGTATTTGGGGTAATGGTGAAAGTTTTATCCGCTTGATTTTATCTTCAACAATAATTATTTTACTTCTTGGAGTTATTTCATCTTTCATAGGTGAGGAATTTTTTTCGATAGAAAAATTATGTTCATCTGTATTTTTTGTTTTTTCATATTTTATTGGGAGTGTAGATAATTCAGAAATTAAAGATATAATTAAAAGTGATAATATAAGAAATTTAGTGGTTTTAGTAAGAACGGTATTTTTTGGACTTTTCATATCTATTTTAATAAAGAAATATAGTAGAAGATAGTTTTATGCATATATATGTTTTTGGTTCTCTATGTAGAGGTGAATTAGATAATAAATCAGATATAGATATTTTAATTATTTCTGATGAGAAATTTGGATCAGAATATAATAAGTATTCTGTGTATTCTTATGAAAAGATTAGGGAGTTATGGCTTGATGGAAATCCATTTGCTTGGCATCTTTATCTAGAATCAAAGCTAGTTTTTAGTAGTGAGGAAAATGATTTTTTAAGAGAGCTTGGAGAGCCGAAAAAATACTCTAATGTGCGAAATGATTTCTATAAATTTAAAGATATATATACCAATTCATTAAAATCATTAGAACTTAAGTCTAATAGCGTTTTTAATTTATCATGTATTTTTTTGGCTATTAGAAATATATCGACCTGTTACTCCTTATATTTGGGGAAGGCTGTTTTTTCAAGACGAGCTATGTTAAAAATAACTCCCTCTATAAATATACCTATGTATGTTATCGAAACCCTTGAGAAATGCAGAATTTTATCTACTAGAGGAGTTGGAGATGATTTAAATAAACTTGAGTTAGAAAATGTTATTTCACATATAGATTCAATAGATAAATGGCTTGATAAAATAGAGAGAAATATTAATGAATAATGATAATTTTAGAAATAGAATTGATACTCAGAGAGAGGTATTGGCACTAATAAATAAGTATTCTTGGAAAGAGGAATTATTTGGTTTGAGTGAGCAAGCTATTAATAGATGGAAGAATAGCAATAATATTTCAAGTGAGATTATTACTATAGTTTTAGAAATTAGCAATAGTTTGTTCTTTTTGGGAGTTAGAAGTCAAGAGCAAATTACTGATGAATATTTTGAGCTCAGCTCAGATATCACACAGAATATTGATAGGTTAAATAAGTTATTAGTTAATAATTTTATAATGCATTAAAATAGAATGGGATAAAACAGTGTTTTATCCCATAAGAAGCTTTATTCACTTCATCGCCACACCCAACCACTTCATCATCTTTCTCTCATCCCAACCTTTACGTTTGGCATAATCTTGAGCTTGGTTTTCATCAATGCGACCTAAAGTGAAATAGTTGCTTGCAGGGTGGGTGAAGAACCAACCGCAGACGGAAGCTGCCGACCACATGGCTTAGCTTTCGGTGAGTTTCATGCCGATGCGTTGTTCGACTTCTAATAAATCCCAAATCAAGGCTTTTTCCGTGTGTTCCAGGCAGCTTGGATAACCCGGAGCAGGGCGGATGCCGACGTAGTTTTCATTGATTAACCCTTGGTTGTCGAATTCCTCTTGCGTGTAGCCCCAAATGCGGGTGCGAAGCTCAAAGTGTAGGTATTCCGCCATTGCTTCAGCTAAGCGGTCGCCCACAGCTTGTAGTAAGATAGCATTGTAGTCATCGCCTGCAGCTTTATAGCCTTCTACTAAATCCATTTCTTCAACACCCGCACAGACGGCGAACATGCCGAACCAGTCTTTTTTACCGCTTTCGCGATCGGCGATAAAGTCGCTTAAGCAGACGTTAAATGGGCTCTTGCTGTTTTTACCACGTTCCGTTTGTTGGCGTAAGCCGTAAGCCGTAAGCCGTAAGCCGTGCCAATGGTTTGTGTGCGTTCTTCATCGGAGAATAGCACCACATCATCGCCCACACGTTCCGCAGGGAAGATGCCTAAAATACCGCTTGGGTTAAGTTTGTGGTTTTGCTCTAATTCATCTAAAACCACTTGCGCATCATTCCATACTTTACGTGCTTCTTCGCTGCCTTCCGGATAATCAAAGGCATCAGGGTAGCCGCCCATCAAGCCCCAAATGCGGAAGAATGGCGACCAGTCGATAAATTTACGCAGCTCGGCAATTGGTACGTTTTTAAATTCCACAATGCCCGTTTGTTTTGGCGTTGGTGGCACGTAATCTGCCCATTCACCACTAAAACCACTTAATGCGATGATATCCGCTTTTTCATCAATAGCAGTTTGAATGATTTTGTCCGCCGGCACCATCACGCCCAAGTCAATCACTTCAAAGTTATTACATTGCAACACCACGCTTACGATGTTTTTGCCGATGTCGTGTACGTCGCCTTTCACGGTGGCAATCACCACTTTACCGTTGCTTGAACCTTTTTATTTGGTGGCGTTGATAAACGGCTCTAAATACGCCACGGATTGTTTCATCACGCGTGCCGATTTCACCACTTGTGGCAGGAACATTTTACCATCGCCGAATAAATCGCCGACTACGTCCATGCCAGCCATCAACGGGCCTTCAATCACATCTAGTGGGCTTGGTAATCCCTTTCACAAGGGCGTGTTTTAAAAGTTCTCCCACTGGCCAAGTGCACCATTCTGCGACAGAATCGACCGCACTTTTCTTAAACTTCTCGCCTCTAAAATCGGCTTAGGTCAGTTTATATTTTTGGATCATCGTCCCCATCGCACCGTCTAAAATGAGAATGCGATTTTCTAGAGCTTGTTTAAGTTGAGCGGTTTTATTCACCATAATTATTTTGTTCTGTAAATCTTAAATAAATAACTACGGAATAATAGGTGTAAGGGCTAGGGGTGTCAAATGTTAGAAGGAAAGTGCAGTGGAAAATTAAGGTTTTTTATTTAAGTGTAATGGCTGCGACAAAACAGGTAATTTTACATTCTCCGCACCCATTGCAACGTTCATTATCAATCTCTAAAGTGCTGGAGATTGCTTGTTGTGGGCAAGCGGTTTGGCAGTCTGGACAGGTTTGATTTTGTAGGATTAAACAGGCTGAGGAAAATTGTGGACGAAGTAATGTATCTGCTGGAAAATTAGGATGTAGTGCATTTGTCGGACAAACTTCTGCGCATTTACCACACAAATCACAAGGTGCGTAGTCAATTTCAAGGGTGGCTTGTTGCTGTTTTAGTTGAATTAAACCATTAGGGCAAACTGAAGCGCATTCCCCACAACCATTGCAGACGGCGGAAAATAAATCTTCTCGTGCTGAAAAGGGAGGACGAGACTGCGTTTTTTCTATTGTTGATTTTGTAGCTGGAAATACATGACGCAATAGTCCTCTACGAGAAATGTGATGGTGGCTTAAATAAGCCTGATAATAGGCTTCGTTTTTCATTATCGATAAAATCTTACTGTTGGTACATTAATATGTAAATCTACTTGCCATTGTTGTAAAGTTTTTATGGTAAGTAATGCAAGAGCTTGATAAAAATCAGAATTTTCTATTTTGCTTAGTTGTTCAAGGAAATGATACGCCCAAGTTAAGAAGTGTTCACGTAGAAATTCGATTAATAAGTGCGGTCGATTTTCTGCTAAATATGCAGCAAGCATTAGCATTAAGCCAATATGATCTTCTGGTTCATCTTGTTGTGTTTGAAATGTGATTTGATGTTGTTGTAAGAAATCGCGTAATGCTAAGAGAGAATTACCAAAAATAACACATTCAGGATCAAGATATACGGATCCCCAAGGTGGCGTAGGTAATTCATTTGGACCAATAAATAAATACTGATATTGTTCAGTGATATTTTGTTGCAGCCCTTTTTCAATAAGTGCGGTGATTTTTTTATGTGTTTTTACATCAAATGAAATTTCCCATTCTTGCATCCAATTTGGTTGGCGAAAGAATGTCAAAATATCAGTAAGTCGTGCATCATTAGGCTCATAGTAAAATACTGCACCGAGTAAACGCCCATAAATAGAAATTTGTTGAAGAGTATTTTGCATAGTATCTCCGAAAACAATTTGTCATTAGTGAATGGGGATATGAGGGGTGGTTAAATATTACTAATTAACGTTTCTAAAAATTGAGGCGTATGCTATACGCCTCAACATAATTTAACCACCAATCGCCATACCGTAAGTCATATGTAATCCATAAAATAATACGCAACCGATGCCTTCAGCTACTAACGTTAATAGAACGGAAATACCTAATAGTCCTATGTTTTTCACTCGGAATAAGAGGAAAGCTACAATGGAAAGTAAACATAAGCGAGTTACGGTCATTATGGCATAATTTGGTACGAGGTCAGCGGCATTTTGAATAGCACTGTGAATATTGTGTAAATTGAAGCCTTGATATATGGCTACTATTGCGACCAATGATACCCCAATGGCGAATAAACTTGGCAGATGCTGAAGCTGATATTCACGTTGTTTATTAGGGATTAATAACGCATAGCTCAATGTTAATCCACCTAATACAACGGTAAGGTAGAATGACCAGGAGGTTAATGCATTATTCCAAGTTGGTATGCTTGTAATATGGTAAACCTGATTCATTACATACATAAATAGTATGCCGATAAGGGCGGTCACAATTCGCCATACATTTCCAAGTGAAACTGGCATTTTACCTAAAATTGCAATCAGCCAGTAGAAACCTGCTAATGTGAAAAATATTGCACCAGCGGCAATTTCATTACTCATCATTGATGAGCCGACTCGATTAAGTGAATTAAATGCACGTATAGGTAAGCCAAGATGCATAATAGAAGCAATAAATCCAATACCTAGCAAAGCCAAAATCACAAACATTACTTTATGAATATAAGTGCGACTTTTTGTATTTTTCTCATTTAATAGTACAAATGTGAAAACAAGCCAAGCACCGACCGCACTTTGTGCCAAAACTGTAAAAAATACTAATGGCAGTTCATATAATCCTGTATTCATCTTACACCTCTCTTGGGTTTCCTAAGAACCCACTTGTATCGCCACTTAAACGAGCGTATTTATTGGGTTTTACCACTAAATTTGGTTGAGTGATATCAGCCGGTGGTAGTGGTGCGATGGAGGCTTGTGTGCCATATTTTGTTCGAAGTTCATCAATAGGAGCGAAATCCAATGCTCGTAGTGGGCAGGCATCAACACAAATCGGTTTTTGACCTGATTTTACGCGAGAATAACATCCATCACATTTTGTCATATGACCTTTTTGTGCATCATATTGCGGTGCATCATAAGGACACGCCATATGACAATAACGACAACCGATACAAATTTCTTCATTGACGATCACGAAACCATCTGCATTTTTGTGCATTGCACCAGTTGGGCAAACTTTTGTACAAGCAGGATCTGCACAATGATTACAAGAAATAGACATATAATAAGCAAATATATTTTGATGCCAGCATCCATCTGCTTGTTGATTCCACTGACCACCTGTATATTCATAAATACGACGAAAATTGACTTCTGTGCCAAGATCTTTGTAATCCTTACAGGCTAATTCACAAGTTTTACAGCCTGTGCAACGTTCAGAATCAAAATAAAAACCATATTGTTCCATAATTATCCCCCTACAAACGTTCCACTTGAACTAAATTAGAATGTTGCGGATTACCTTTCGCAAGCGGTGATGGGCGTTGTGTCGTAAGTACATTAATGCAACCTGAATGATCGATACGATCTTTATCTGGCGCATACCAAGCCCCCTCGCTTAATGCCACAACCCCCGGAATAATACGGGGTGTAATTTTTACATTAATACGTACTTCGCCTCGATCATTAAAGATACGAATCATATCGCCATTTTTAATATTACGAGGTTCTGCATCAATAGGATTCATCCAAACTTCTTGTGGATTAGCTGCTTTTAATACATCCACATTGCCATAAGTTGAATGGGTTCTCGCTTTATAGTGAAAACCACTTAGTTGTAACGGATATTTTTCCATTAATGGATCACCGTAATGCTCAAAACTTTGGGCGTGAATAGGTAAGGGATGAATTACGTCATCTTCTGCTAATTTCCAAGTTTTTGCTATTTCAGCTAGACGAGAAGAATAAATTTCAATTTTGCCAGATGGCGTTTTAAGTGGATGGGCTTCTGGATTATCACGGAAATCTTTGTATGCAACTTTAAAGCCATTAGGATCAACTTTTTTAAAAATACCTTGTTGTCTAAATTCTTCAAAAGTGGGTAATTCAGGTAATTTTTCTCGAGATTGCTTATAAATATGGCGTAACCACTCTTCTTGTGTTCGTCCTTCAGTAAATTTTTCCTTTACGCCCATTTTCTCAGCTAAATCACTTAACATATCGTAAATAGGTCTACATTCAAAAGATGGTTTGATCACTTGATCTGCAAAAATGACATATGCCATATTGGATACAAAGGCATCTAAAGCGAAATCCATTTGTTCTGAAGTTGTACAATCTGGTAATAAAATATCACTGTATTTGGCAGTAGATGTCATATGATTATCAATAGTAATGATCATTTCACATTGCGTATCATCTTGTAAAATATCGTGAGTACGATTGATTTGTGCGTGTTGATTAATCAAACAGTTACTTGCGTAATTCCAAATTACTTTAATTGGGGACGATAATTTATCAACACCGCGAATACCATCTGTAAGTGCGGTCATTTCTGTGCCACGAATAATTGCATCTGTCCATAAAAACATTGGAATGCTTGCCTTTACAGGATTTTTTAGCGTTGGCATCCGCACAAATGGAATGCTATACGCACTTTCACGTGCACCAGTGTTACCGCCGTGAATTCCAACATTACCCGTTAAGATTGGTAACATTGCAATGGCACGAGAGATTAATTCTCCATTACTACGACGTTGAGGCCCCCAACCTTGGGAAATAAAGGCAGGTTTTGTACTACCAATTTCACGTGCGAGTTTAATAATTCTCTCCGCCGGAATACTCGTGATTTTAGCCGCCCATTCTGGGGTTTTAGCGATACCATCATTACCATAACCTAAAATATAGGCTTTATAATGACCATTTTTAGGGGCATCCGCAGGTAATGTTTTTTCATCATAACCAACACAATATTTATCTAAGAAAGGTTGATCCACGAGATTTTCTTGAATCATTACATAAGCAAGGGCAGAAACGAGGGCTGCATCAGTGCCTGGACGAATTGGGATCCACTCATCTTCACGCCCTGCACCAGTATCATTATAACGAGGATCGATAATAATCATTTTGGCATTGGAACGAGCTTTGGCTTGTTCAATACAATAAGTTAAACCACCTCCACTCATACGAGTTTCTGCAGGATTATTACCGAATAACACTATTAATTTGGTGTTTTCAATGTCAGCCATTCCATTTCCCAATGCCCAACCACCACCATAGGTATAATCTAAACCGACAGCAATTTGTGCGGTGCTGTAATCACCATAATGGTTTAAATATCCACCAATACAATTCATAAAACGAGCGATCATAGTGGATGCAGGTGGCCAAGATTTAGCCATTGTGCCACCGAGTGTTCCCGTACCATAGTTTAAATAAATTGATTCATTGCCATATTTTTTGATATTGCGTTTCAATGCGTCTGCAATTTCAGTTAAAGCCTCATCCCAACTGATTCGTTTGAATTTGCCTTCTCCGCGTTTACCTATACGTTTCATTGGATATTTTAAACGGTCTGGGTTATATACTCGACGACGCATAGAACGTCCACGTAGACAAGCGCGAACCTGATGATCAAGATTATATGTTTCTGTCCCCGTATTATCGGTTTCCACATAAGTGATTCGGTTATCTTTTACGTGCATTCGTAATGGACAACGGCTACCACAGTTTACTGTACAAGCACTCCAAACAATACGTTCTTGATTATTTTCATTGAGGCGTTGTGTCTCTTTAGCCATTACATTGAAAGGTAAAGTAAGATTTGAAACTGCCAGTGCAGCTCCCGCAGATGACGCCTTGACAAAATCTCGGCGACTTATTTGATTAAAGTTACTCATTATATCGTTCCCCCACAGTCAGATTGAAAAATAACTAAAACAAGTTAATTATAATCTTTGTATAGAAGTTTTACTTGAGCCAAATCAATTAATCATTAATAGGTATATTATTTATAGGGTATTTTAGTAGATTGATGTTTTAATAAATTTTGGAATAACAAATTGACTATGGATTTAAAAACCCGTTAGCATAGTGGCGTATTAGTTTATCTAATATGTTAAGTTTAACTATTATTAACTAGAGGATCTTTTCATGAAGAAACTTATCGCGGTTGCGGTGTTTTCTGCGTGTGGCTCGTTAGCTCATGCAAACACCATTATTCCAAACTACAATACAGACGCCCATCTTTACGAATTCACGCAAACCTATGATTTAGTTGTGCCAAAAGGCTCGCAAGGACAAACCAATTTATGGGTTCCATTACCATTTAATGGGGAATACCAACAAGTGAAATCGATTCACTTTGAAGGTAATTACATGAATGCCTATGTAACAGAAAACAATAAATACGGAGCGAAAACCTTATTTGCCACTTGGGATAAAGATGCACAAAAACGTGATTTAAAAGTCACGATGGTCATTGAAACAAAAGACCGTGAACCGATGGTGAAAGGTGCTTTAGAGAATTATACTCCGCCAAAAGATATTCAGTATTCCGTGGATGTACAAGAATACTTAAAAGCTACTCCACATATTAAAACTGATGGCATTGTGAAAGAATTTGCTGACAAAATCCTAGGTAAAGAAACTAATCCATTGAAGAAAGCAGAACTTATTCACCACTGGATCGTAAAAAATATGGAACGTGATAATTCTGTATTAGGTTGTGGTGACGGCGATGTAGAAAAAATTCTTACCACTGGCGTGTTAAAAGGTAAATGTACCGATATTAACTCTGTATTTGTGGCACTTGCTCGTGCTGCAGGCATCCCTGCTCGTGAAATTTTTGGTATTCGCTTAGGTACGGCAGAGAAAATGGGCAAATATTCAAAAGGTGCCTTCGGTAGTGCAAATGAACAAGGCATCGTAAACGTAAGTGGCGGTCAGCACTGCCGCGCTGAATTCTACCTTGCAGGATTTGGATGGGTACCAGTTGATTCCGCAGACGTTGCCAAAATGCGTTTAGCAGAGAAAAAATCTGTTGAAGATAAAGATACACAAGCCGTAGCAAAATATTTGTTTGGTAACTGGGAAGCAAACTGGGTGGGATTTAATCATGCCCGTGACTTCGATTTATATCCACAACCAGAACTGGCTCCAATCAATAACTTCGGCTATCCATATGCAGAAGTAGGTGGCGATCCGTTAAATTCCTTTGACCCAAAAGAATTTAAATATGACTACGTATCTAAAAAACTCTAATAAATCCTTTTGGGTTGCCATAGCCGCCGCACTAAGTGCTGCGGTGGCATCAACCTTGTGCTGCATCGCACCATTAATTTATTTAGTATTTGGTGTGTCGTCCACTTGGTTGATTGGCTTAGGCGAATATGATTATTTGCGTATTCCTATGCTTATCATTTCATTATGTGCCTTTGCCTATGGATTTTGGCTGTTGATGTTTTCCAAAAAAATCATTTGTAGCAAATATATTTCCCGTAAAAAACTTATCGTTTTATATTGGATTGTATTTATCGTGATGATTTTTTTCTTAACCTATCCAACAATTTTACCTTGGATTTTAGAATTAGCTAATTAGGAATAAAAATGAAGAAATTATGTACCGCACTTTTGCTTTCGCTGTTTGCAATTTCTTTCGCTCATGCGAATGAAACCAAACAAATTGTGCTAAAAGTAAAGGAAATGAATTGCCAGCTTTGTGCTTACTTAGTCAATAAAGAACTGCGTAATATTGATGGCGTTATTTCAACAAAAGCATCTATTAAAGATGGTTTAGTGACGGTTGTGGAAGATCCAAAAGTCACAAACCAACAATTATTCGATGCAATTCACAAGCTGAAATATACTGCTGAAGTCGTGAATTAAACGCTAAATATCTAGCAAAAAAGTGCGGTGAAAATTCACCGCACTTTTCTTTAGCTATTAAATTAGACTAATTTTTTAATTAGCTTGATTACAGTACAATTAATTAAATATGATAAACGCAATATTATTCAGCACTTCCGCTTAAAAATCCGCCACTTTGATGATTCCAAAGTTTAGCGTACAGACCATTGAGCTCTAGTAATTCGGCGTGCGTACCTTGTTCGACAATTTGTCCTTTATCAAGCACAATCAGGCGATCCATCGCTGCGATGGTGGATAAACGATGGGCAATGGCAATCACAGTTTTATTTTCCATCATCTTATCTAGACTTTCTTGTATTGCCACTTCCACTTCTGAATCCAATGCACTTGTGGCTTCATCTAACAATAGAATTGGTGCGTCTTTTAACATTACACGAGCAATGGCAATTCTCTGACGCTGACCACCAGAAAGTTTTACCCCGCGTTCTCCCACATGGGCATCATAGCCTTTTCTACCTTGAGAATCACTGAGAAATGGGATGAAATCAGCGGCTTCCGCTCGTTCAGCAGCTAAAACCATTTCTTCATCAGTAGCATTCGGGCGACCATAAATAATATTGTCACGTACAGAGCGATGTAGCAACGAAGTGTCTTGAGTGACTAAACCGATTTGGCGACGTAAGCTTTCTTGTTGCACATTGAGTACATTTTGTCCATCAATGGTAATTTCGCCTTGTTGTGCTTCATAAAAGCGAAGTAATAAGTTCACAATCGTAGATTTTCCTGCACCAGAACGACCGATTAACCCAACCTTTTCCCCTGGTTTGATAGTGAGATTGAAATGATTGAGTAATGGTTTTGTCGGATCGTAAGCAAAGGTAATATCGTTAAACTTAATTTCCCCTTGTTTCACTTGTAACGGTGACGCTTGTGGTTTGTCCACAATGGTGTGGGGTTTAGTTAAAGTATTCATTCCGTCGTTTACGGTTCCGATATTCTCAAACAAACGGGCAGATTCCCACATAATCCAGCGAGAAAGCCCATTTACGCGTAATGCCATGGCCGTTGCCGTTGCTATTGCACCCACGCCAACTTGACCATTTTTCCATAAAATAATACCAAGTATTGCAGTACTTAACGTAAGTAGAATATTTGTAGCGTAAGTGAGTGTATCTAGTGATGTTGCTAAGCGCATTTGGGCGTGTACTGTTACCATAAAATCTTGCATAGAACGCTTGGCATAAGTAGCTTCGCGTGAGCCGTGAGAAAATAATTTTACTGTAGCAATATTAGAATAAGCATCTGTAATGCGTCCTGTCATTAAAGAACGAGCATCAGCTTGTCGTTGTGCGGTTTTTGATAGTTTAGGAATTAGGGTTCGTAGGATCAAACCGAAGAGTATAATCCAAGTAATAAATGGTAATAAGAACCAAGAATCTAATGCCACTAGCACTACGCCAGAGGTAATAAAATATACCAATACATAAACGAACATATCTGCAAGTGTAAGTACTGTGTCACGTACTGCAAGGGCGGTTTGCATTACTTTTGCGGATACTCTACCTGCAAATTCGTCTTGATAAAAACTTAAACTTTGTCCAAGCATTAAACGATGGAAATTCCAACGTAATCGCATTGGAAATACGCCTTGTAAGGTTTGTAAATGCACGGCCGAAGCTAAAAATCCCCACACAATACTAATAAGTAATAGAGCAGCCATTCCAATTAATAAATGACTTTTTTCTTGCCATAATCTTTCAGGTGTAAATGTGCCTAACCAATCTACAAGCGTTCCCATAAATTGGAATAATACAGCTTCCATTACACCTGTACCTACGGTTAAAATTGCGAGCAAAAAAATCCAGCCTTTCATTCCTGTAATACTAGACCAAATAAAACGGAACAAACCTTTTTTAGGTGTTGTTGGATTGCTTTCTGGATAGGGATTCAAACGATTTTCAAACCACGAAAAAATTTTGTTAAACATATCTTTTCCTTAAAAAGAAAAGGCAACGCGGGTTGCCTTTTAGAAGTGCATATTATTATAGCACAAAAACAAATCAATTTATAGGCTGACAGATTTTCTGTATTGGCTTGGAGAAAGTTGGTAGTAATTTTTAAAAACTTTACAAAAATGCGCTTCTGATTGATACCCCACTTCTAAAGCAATGGCAAGCACAGATTGTTGTGATTGTTTTAATAAAAACGCCGCAGATTGTAACCGCACTTTCGTGAGAAAACGTCCTGGCGACATACCAAGTTGTTGTTGAAAAACACGAATAAAGTTTGCACGAGACATTGTTGCAAGTTCAGCTAATTGTTCAATATGCCAATCATTTTGAGGTTGTTGTAATATTGCTATCAGTGCAGTATTTAATCGCTTATCTTGTAAGGCGAATAAGATGCCTTGTTCAATTAAATTTTGTTGAATGGCGTGACGTAAAATATAAATTAAAAGTACATTTGAAAGTGCATCAACGACCGATTTCGTACCCGCATCATTTTTTTGTGCTTCTTGCAAAAAAAGCTGCACTAAAGGATGAATGGGCGTGTCGCATAAATTTATATGTAAATATTCAGGCATTGATGCCGTAAGAAGTGCATCTTGTTGATAATAAAAATTACCGCAGAACATTTTTAAATCTGGTGTACCTCGTCCAATCTGATGTAACTCAAATAATCCTTGATGACTTTTTTTTGTAGGAATATCTGCCCTTTTATTTACTGAATAATGCATAAAGTGCGGTTGATTTTGAGGAAGAAAAAAAATATCTCCCTCTTTTAAATGAAATTGTTTTTCATTTAGTGTAAGCTGGCACTCGCCTTGTTCAATAAGATGGAATATGCCTTTTCCTGCATCCTTTTCTTGATGAGATATTTGCCATTCGCCTTGAAATTCACAGCGAATATTAATTTCTCCACGCACTTGTGCTAAATGGGTAAGTTTATCTAAATAGTCCATAATGAGATGTTAGCGATAAAAATTGAGATAAATAAGCAAGTATCATAATCTAATCCGCCTATAATTTGCCACACCAGTTGGTTATTAATTCAATATATTTAGGAGAACATTATGTTTGCAGATTGGAAAGAACACACATCTCACGTTAAAAAATCATTTGGCGCATTGGGTAAACAACACCCTAAAATGTTACAAGCTTACCAAGCATTAGGCTCAGCCGCGGAAGAGGGCAATGTGCTTGACGCTAAAACTCGCGAACTTATCGCATTAGCAGTTGCTGTAACAACTCGTTGTGAAAGCTGCATTAGCGTACACGCAGAAGAAGCAGTAAAAGCTGGTGCAAGTGAAGCTGAGGTTGCTGCTGCATTAGCAACAGCTATCGCATTAAATGCAGGTGCAGCTTATACTTATTCTTTACGTGCATTAGAAGCATATAGCGTACAGAAAGGTTAATTACTCGTCATTCCATAAAGTTAAGTTGATTAAGAGAAAGGGAGCATTTTTTAATGCTCCCTTGTTTTGTTAAGGCTGTGTTTTAATAATACACCACTCTATTTTTCAAGCTATGTCTCTCCTAAAGGGAATAACTCCGTAAATTGTCCATTTTTCTGATGATCAGTAAAAAACGGCAAACCGATCAAACGATAATGCGGTGTATCTTTTTGCAGGATCTTATCCTTCCCATATTCCACTGTGATTGATTTTAAAAAAGCTTCTTTCCACCTATCAGTTTCCACTAAATGTTCGCCTTTGGGTTCAATGAAAATTTGGTAATGCAAAAAGTCGTTCACACCATTGGAAGAAGATTTTTGTTTATCTTTCAGCAATAAAACAAAGTCCGGCATAAATCCTTCACCATCGGCAAAGTTATTCAATTTAAACACTTCTTCATTGCGGATTAAATGAACGTCATATTTAGATTTCAAATCGCCCAAACGCTCTGAAATAAATTGAATTAACGCTTCTTCCAAACTCGTTCCAGCAAAATTATCCATCACATACCAATCATTTTGCATGGCAATAGCAGTTTTTACATCATCTTTTTTGACCCATTTTTGTTTTGGTGTGCCAAAAATTTCCCACAATTTTTTAGGCGTAAATTCTTTTGTACCGATAAATGGCATATCACTTTCATTGAGACGTTTTTCAACCATTTCCAAGATTTTTAGGCAGCCTGCAAGTTTGTCATCTGGGCTAATCTGTTTATCTTGCCCTAATCCCAAAAATTCAATTTGCCAATCTTTTAACAAGTTATTTTGCAATTCATTGCGATTTTGAATGTTGAGTTTGCTTTGCAAGCGATCGAAATGAAATAAAGATTGACTATTTTTTCCTTTGATATGCAAGGCTTTATTAAAAATGTGCCGCTCCATTTCACTCATTTTTATGGTTTGAGTAAAATTATTTTGTGTGCCGATTTGTCGGGCGGTTTCATCATTTTCATCGGCTGTAAATTGCGTTTCCTGCAACAATTGATTGCCGTGAATTTGGAATGAAAGCGTTTGCGGATTGGCTTTTAGGCTGTCTGCATTATTGGCTTTAGCATTGGGATTTTTTACTTTTTGATTTGCCCAAATCAATAGGTTTTTAAAAGTTTCATCATCTGCAAATTCAGATTTTAGTTTGAAGGTGGTTAAAACCTTGTCTTTATCGTTTTCGGGAATAAAGCCATCTTTGCGAAGTTCTGCTTTTAATTCTGAAATATAGCGAGATTGCTCATCGTGCGTGTAATAAAACAATTCTTCCAAAATACGCAATTCGTGTTGCATGTCATTGTCAAATTTGCGTTTATTCGGCTGTTTATCTTCAAACGCAAATGGAAAATAACGCACGCCACGACCAATCAACTGCTTTTCCGATACGGTGGCGGCAGCCGTTTTGCCTGATTTTTTATTTGAACCGCCGCCGTTTTGCCCTTCATATAAACGCACAATATCAAACAAATTCAGAACGTCCCAACCTTCGGTTAATCTGTCCACCGTAAAAATGGCACGGATCGGATTATCGGCCGCTTCCAAATTATTTAGCAATTTTTCGGTTTCGCTGTCGGTTTTTTCGGTTTTGGTTTTGTTGCTCTCGGAGTTGGTAATAATCACATTGTGTTTTTGATAATTTTGTTTTACCCAATCTGCCAAATGTGCAAACTCAACGCCTTTTTCCTGCATAAATTTTAGGGCTTGTTCAGTGCGGGTTTTGCCTTGTTCGTTGGCGTTATCGCTATCGCTATCGTTCAAGCTTGTTGAAAATGTAGTTAAAAACGAAAAATCAACCGCCTGCACATTTTCTGCCCAATTTAAAAATGCCAGATAATCCGCTTTTGATTCATCAATCGTCTTACTTCTAAACAACATCACAGGCTTGAAATTGGCAATGCCATATTTCAACGCAATTCGATGTCGATACCAAGCAAACAATAAAGCGTGTAACACTCGCTCTTTCTTACCCAGCGTACTGGATACCAAATTGATTTCTTTGGTATAACCTTTTTGCAAAAATTCTTTTAAGCCAAATTTTGTGATGATTTTATCAGCGTACTTTTGTTGCACGTCAGCATTTTCAGGCAGCGTGGCGGTAAATTCCAACAGCACATTTTGGCTATGATTGCCATTTTTATTGAGTAACAATTCCAAAACCATATGCTCCCAGCCTTTACGTTCAATTTCGGCATTGCTGGTGCGGTCGTTCATTTCCTTTTCTAAATCTAATTCGCCTTGTTTTTTGCCTTTGGTTTGCGCGTTTAAATGGTGCGCTTCATCACCCAGCATCACAAGGTTCAATTTGTGCAAATCCGCCAATGTGGTTTGATTTTCCCGCCGGGTGCGAATATCGTTATACAGCTTTTGAATGCTGGTAAATTTAATTTCAATGCCGTCTGAATGTGGGCTAAATGTCTCCACTTTGCGAATAGGAATTACCGTATCGCCCTGCAAAATCTTCTCGGTAAATAAAAATTTTGCGTGCGTCGGATCGGTAAAATTATTTTCCGTTTTATCCACGATATTGTTTTGATTCACAAAAAACAGAAAATGCCGATACCCTTTTTCAAAATAATACAAAATCAACGCTGCCATCATCATCGTTTTGCCTGCACCTGTTGCCATATTAAATAGCAAATGGGTAGGGCGGTTTTTGATATCGGGGAAGTCCTTTAATTTTGGAGTGCGGTCAAAAATTACAAAGTTTTCTAAAGCCGATTTCTGCCATTCAAAAAACGGATATTTCAAATTATTTGAAACAAATTCAGGCAGTGCGAAAAAATCTGTCTGTTCCATTTCTTCCAGCATTGATTTGCGGTCTTCCACCCAATCAAACAACGTTTTATTATTCGCCATCTTTTTTCTCCGCTTGATTTTTTACTGATTGATAGAACGCACGGCTTAACGCTTTATCGTCATCGTTTAAGCAACCTGCAAATTGTTCATCGTCCATTTCGGATAATGAAACATACATTTGATTTAAATCCAACATTTCAAGCATCATTTGTTTTTGTTCGTCAAGTGGTAAGGTTTGAAATTCAGGTTCTTCAATGATTTGACTAAATTCATTCACGCTTACATTGTATTTCAAGAAATAGCGTTCGCATAATTCATTAAACAGCGTTTTGATGTCGTTTGAATTTTCGCACGCCAAAATTTGTTGTTTTGCTGTTTCGTTAAATGGAGCAAGTTCGGCATAAACAAACTCGCCACCGCCTTGCCAATTCACGGCTTTGGAAATACCGCCTTGCTCGCCTTCAATCACTTTTTTCAAGCGTTCAACGGCAAGCGTTTCAATATAATCCATTTGTTCAATACCGATGTATTGGCGGTTCATTTTATGAGCGACGGCGGCGGTTGTGCCACTGCCTAAATGGTAGTCTAGGACGATGTCGTTTTCGTTGGTTGCTGTTTTAATAATTTGTGAAATTAAACGCTCTCCTTTTTTGCCATTTTTAAAATCTACGCTCCCTTCTTTTCCAACATTTCCCATATCAAGGTAAAAACCTTCCCACCAATTACCACGAATTTTACGAAGTCCCTCATCATTATTGTAATTATCAGTTTTTCCCCAAGAATCTTGTAGTCTTAATAATTGGCAAACTTTGCCATTTTTATCTAATGTAAGAATATATTTTCTTCCATTTCTCTCAACTTCTTTCCATTTGCTATTTTCTAATTCAACGGATAAATCAAATCCAGTAACTTTATCGCTTCTTACAATCTTGGAAAGATGTGTTTTCACAATCTCGGCAAATTCATTACTTTTCTTAAATGCTTCTTTTAAAGAAAGTGCGGTTGTATTTTTTAAATCTTTTGGAAATCTATAATCATATAATTCTTTAAGTTGCCCAATAGCCCCATCGTTTTTTAAATATAGCGAATAGTGTTCATCATATTCTGAACGCAAATCATACAAGGGATTTATTGCAATATTTTTATGTCCATTTTTTGAAAAAACTATAATATATTCAGCATTTTTAACAATATTTCCATCTTGTGCCGCTTTAACTTTCATTCCTTGCGTTGTGGACATTTGGCAATGAATGGTTGTAACAAAATTTTCACGACCAAAAACTTCGTCCATTAAAATTTTCAAATAGGCTTGTTCATTGTCATCACATTGAACAAAAATCACGCCATCATCAGCCAACAATGTTTTCGCAATTTCCAGCCGATTTTTCATAAAAGTGAGCCAAGTGGAATGATTAAATTTGTCGTTGTATTTGAAACCGTCATTGCCCGTGTTATATGGCGGATCAATATAAATCAGCTTGATTTTGCCTTTAAACTGCTTGGCAAGCGAATGCAGGGCTATCAGATTATTGCCTTTGATAATGAGATTTTCGGCTGGCGTGCCGTCAAAATGGCGTTTGATTTCGCCAACGGGTTGCTTGCCATCTGCGGTATAGCGAGAGAATTTTGAGAATGCTTTTGCGTCAAAAAGTCGGTCAATTTCATCAAAAGCAAGGGTTTGATTAAAAAAGATTTCTTGTCTTTTTCGGGTTAATTTAGTGTATAATTGGCTGGCTGGCTGGCTGGCTGGCTGGCTGGCTGTTATTGCGTTTAAAATAAATTTCTTCGCCTTCTTCGGTGCTTTGTCCGCCATTTAGCACACAATCTTTAAACGGAAAATCCAACACAATATCCGAACTGTCTTTCAAAAAGCGGTTGCCGTCCGTCAAGCCAATGCGATTGGCGTATTTTGTGTAGGAATTATTGATTCTGTGTTTGTCCAAGAAAAAACGAAAATCCTGCAATTTAAACACCAAAACACCATTCACTTCCACAAAAAAATGGCGTTTTAACTCATCATTCCCCAATAACAACCCGATAATAGTCGGGTCGGTTTTTTCTACCAAATCCAACAGAATGTTTTTGGCTAAAATGGTTTTTTCTTCGTTCGCCCATACTTTTTCGTGTGATAGTAGGGCTTGGGTTAATTCGGTTTGAATGTCTGTCTTCATCGTTATAAATCCTCATAAGTCATTATTTTAATGTGCTATTACAAAGGAATAGCAGAGTGTTTAGGTATATTTATCGACCGTACAGGTTTAATTACTCTCTTAACCTGTTTTCTTTGACTCACAGAAGTCAAAAAATTTTGTTTATGTGCATCAAATTTTAGTGAAAGCATTAACACAGTATTAAAACACAGCCTTTGTTAAACCAAATTAGCATTCTAAAACTGTTCTAGTGCTTTTTTCACTGGGGCAAAGCTACGACGATGTTGCGGTAACGCACCAAGTTCAGCTAATTTTTCCAAATGTAATTTGGTCGGATAGCCTTTATGCTGGGCAAAAGCGTATTCTGGATATTGCTTGTCTAATTCTTCCATTTCTTGGTCTCGTGCCACTTTCGCCAAAATAGAGGCTGCACTGATTTCTGCCACAAGGTTATCGCCTTTGACGACGGCTTGCGCTGGAATAGCTAAATCTTTTGGGATCTTATTGCCATCAACCAACACAAAGTGCGGTTGAATTTTTAAAGATTTTACTGCTCGAGTCATTGCCAGCAAGGAGGCTTGCAGGATATTTATCTCGTCAATTTCGTTAGCTTCAGCTCGACCTAATGCCCAAGCAAGGGCTTTTTCTTTGATTTCTTCAGCAAGGGCTAAACGTTTTTTCTCAGAAAGTTTTTTAGAATCAGCGAGTCCTTCAATTGGATTATTCGGATCCAAAATAACGGCAGCCGTGACAACAGCCCCAACTAAAGGGCCTCGCCCAACTTCATCAACACCAGCGATCAATTCATAGCCTTGTGGATATTCAAACATTTTCTGTTCCTTCTAATAAATCAATGACTGCTTGAGCCGCTTGCTTATCGGCATTGCATTGAATCTTTTGGTGTAAATCCGTGAAGTGCTGAATTAAAATATGGCGATTTTTTACCGCACTTTCATCATCAGAAAGATAAGCAGATAATTTTTCAGCGAGCAATTCTGGCGTGCATTCTTCTTGAATCATTTCAGGCACGAGCATTTCATTCGCAAGCAAATTTGGTAAAGAAATATAATCGGTTTTCACTAAACGTTTTGCTAAGAAATAGGTCAGTGGTTTCATTCGATAGCCTACCACCATTGGGGATTTACAAAGCATTGCTTCAAGTGCTGCTGTTCCTGAAGCAAGAAGTGTTGCATCAGCTGCAATCATTGCTTGTCGTGCATTGCCGTCAATTAAATGCAGGTCTAGATTTGGCGCAATTTTAGCTTTAATGGCTTCAAATTGAATTCGTCGTTTTTCGTTCACCAAAGGAACAAGGAATTGTAAATCAGGAAATTGTTCTTTTAACAATAAAGCTGTTTTTAAGAAAGGCTCAGCCAGAAATTCCACCTCTGAACCACGGCTTCCAACTAGGATAGCTAAATAGCGTTGTGCGGGATCAATCTGTAGCATTTGGCATGCTTCGGCACGGTTTGGTTTGAGCGGAATAGCATCTGCCATTGTGTGTCCAATAAAACGGCAAGGGACATTAAATTTATCGTAAAAGGCTTTCTCAAAAGGCAAAAAGGCAAGAACTTGATGGGTCGCTTTGGCAATTTTATGGATACGATTTTGACGCCATGCCCATACAGAGGGGCTCACGTAATGAATGGTTTTAATTCCGTTAGCTTTGAGCTTGAGTTCTACATCCAAATTAAAATCAGGCGCATCAATGCCGATGTAAACATCAGGTTTTTCTTGCAACATAGTTTGAATGACATTTTTACGAATTTTCAGCAAACGAGGAAGATGTTTCAAGATTTCAGCCAAACCCATAACAGAAAGCTCTTCCATATCGACGAGCGTTTTACAGCCTTCAGCCAACATTCTTGTGCCTGCAATACCAATAAAGCGCGCATTAGGATAATGTGCTTTGAGCTGGCGAATTAAACCAGCACCGAGAATATCACCAGATACTTCTCCTGCAACAAGAGCAATGGTTGGATTTGTTTTGTTCATCAAATTTATCCTAAAAAATAACCGCACTTTGGTGTGCAAAGTGCGGTTGAAAATGAAGAAGTTTTATTAACGAATAATTCCGCGAGTTGAACGTTTGAAAAATTCAACAAAAAAACTGATCGCTGAATCGGTTTCCGCAATTTGCTCAATTTCTGGTAACACTTCTTCAAGTGTTTTACCGCCACGATAGAGCATTTTATAAATGTTACGGATTGTGTGCATGGTTGGTTTATCAAAACCACGACGTTTCAAACCCTCTAAGTTTACGCCAAATGGACGGGCGTGGTTGCCTTGCGCCATAACATAAGGTGGTACATCTTGGCTTACCATAGAACCACCGCCTAACATAACGTGTGCACCAACAATCACAAATTGATGAATCGCTGACATACCGCCAACAATCACGAAATCATCTAATTCTACGTGACCTGCAAGCGTTGCATTGTTTGCCAGAATACAGTTATTTTTAATTTGGCAATCGTGTGCAACGTGAACATTCACCATTAATAAATTGTTATTGCCAATAGAGGTTACGCCACAGCCTTGAATCGTGCCACGATGAATTGTCACGTGTTCACGAATTCGGTTGCTATTACCAATAATGGTTTTTGTAGCTTCGCCTTTATATTTCAAATCTTGGTTTACTTCGCCAATGCTCGCAAATTGATAGATTTCGTTATCTTCGCCAATCACGGTATCGCCACGTACCACAACGTGAGATTTCAATACAGTGCGAGCTTTGATTTCAACACTGCCCTCAATAATACAGAAAGGCCCAATAAAAACGTCTTCGCCAATTACCGCCCCTTCTTCAACGAGGGCAGTTGGATGAATTTTTGCACTTGGGTGGATCATATTTACCCCTTAATTAACGACGAGCACACATTAGTTTTGCTTCACAAGCGATTTCGCCATTTACGGTAGCAACGCCAGTAAATGAAGTGATACCACGGCGTTCTTTAATCACTTGAACGTTTAATTCCATTTGATCTCCAGGTAACACCGGGCGTTTAAAGCGCGCTTCATCAATACCTGCAAAGTAGAATAGTTCGCCGCCTTTTAATTCGAGAGTTTTAAAGGCTAAAATGCCCATTGCTTGTGCCAAAGCTTCTAAAATTAAAACGCCCGGTAAAATGGGTTCGCCTGGGAAGTGACCTGTGAAACAAGGCTCATTCACGCTGATATTTTTAATCGCTTTTAACCATTCGCCTTCTTTAAAATCCAATACGCGATCCACTAACAAAAATGGGTAGCGATGTGGCAATAAAGTCATAATTTCTTTTGATTCGATCACTCTTGGTTGTTGTTCTGACACGTTGATACCTTACAAAAAATAAACAAATAAAATCTGTCGGATTATACGATATTTATAGCTAAAAATAAAACGTACTCAATATGCTCCGTGTTTAGGACGAATATCAATGGCTGGATCGTCATCTTTACGATATTTTTCATCAATTCGTTTTTGCAATCCAAAGTCATTTTTATCCGATTCGTTAGAAAATAAATCTTCTGTTTGCGTTAATTGAGGATTTTGAATTCCTATCCAATTTGCAATCCCTTCTAAGAAATTTAAACCTGATTTAAACACCTTATATTCTTTGCGTTCCATATCATCTGATGAAATTTTGAATAGCGGAATATTATGGTGCTCTCGGCTGAAACAGTTTTGATTGAACAAAAGTATATTGTTTTTTTCATCTTGTTGGTGGCACAAACCGTGATCTGAGAAATAAATCATTGAGAAAGTGCGGTGATTTTTCTTCGCATTTTCTTCAAGCTGATCATATACACGTTTTAAAAATTCATCGGTTTTCTTAATAGACGACACATAGCAATTTAAATAACCATATTTCGGATTAAGATCTTTATCATCAAAAATTTTTGGATAATCTTCGATACGATCGCAAGCCATTGGGTGTGAACCATAAATATGCAACACAATAAAACGTTTTCCTTGAACAGAATTTTCTAATACTTGGGCGAATTTGGGTAATAAATCAAAGTCACTAAAGTTAGTCGAATTAAAGCTTCCGCCTTTTTTCAAGAAAAAGGTTTCATCAGATTTTGAAGCGAGGGATGAAACGGGCGTATCGAATTTACCGAGCATACCTTGATTAGAAAGCCAATAAGTTTTCACGCCTGCAGATTTGATTAGATCCACTAAACTCAAGCTGTAATTTGGTTCCCATTTTTCTTTGTTAGGAAGGGTTAGCATTAGACGAAGTGAGGCGACGGTATTTGTTCCTGCTGAACGAAAACCATCAATCAACGTGCCTTTAGCGTTAGACATAAAGGGGGTGTTTTCTATTGGATAACCGTAGGCATGGTGGTAATCTTTCCGCGCACTTTCTCCGAGTACAATTACATAATCATCATAGCGTGAATTTTCTAATGTTGATTTTCCCCAGTTATCAGATTGAGAGATTTGTTTTAGTTTTTGTACTTCATCTACAATTTTTAATGTGGAACTTACCGTTTCTTTAATCGGTTCAGCAAGCGGCATGTTGTAAGCAAAAAGCAATGTCGCCAAGGCAATAAATGTTTTATTACGATAAAATTTTATGCCAAATTTCACCGCACTTTTGTACTGAAGAAAAATCAAAATAGGAATGGCGAAAGCAATTAAGTAACTACTCACTGGAATTTGCAATAGAAATTCCTTCGTTTCCAATATATCTGTTGCGAAAAGCGAGGCGATATATTGATAGCTTGGAGGGCCAAAATTTAGCCCCGTAGGTGTATAAAAAGCATGCAGTAACGTAAGAGGTAGCAAAATAAAATAGAAGGATTTTTTACTGCTGCTTAATAAGAGAATAGTTATTGTCGCAAGCAGAATAAGATCTACAGTTGGTTCTGTAAACATCCCAGAACCGATTAAAATAAAATAACCCGCGAATGCGGCACAAATCACCGCAAAAAGTGCGGGCAAAATTTGGCTTGTTTTTTTCGTGTTCATCATTGTCTTCCCTGAAAAGAAAATATCGCTATTATCCACCTTTCACTCAGAATTTCCATATTTAACTTCTTCACTCTTGAGCGGTTATTTTATAGAATAAGCCAATTTTTTTAAGCCAGAAGGAAAAAACAATGAGCCAACCAATTTATAAACGTATTTTATTGAAATTAAGCGGTGAAGCATTACAAGGAGAAGATGGTTTTGGTATCGATCCTGCGATTCTCGATCGTATGGCTGTTGAAATTAAAGAATTAGTGGAGATGGGTGTGGAAGTTGGCGTCGTTCTTGGTGGCGGCAACTTATTCCGTGGTGCAAAACTAGCAAAAGCGGGGATGAATCGCGTGGTGGGCGATCATATGGGAATGCTTGCTACGGTGATGAATGGTTTGGCAATGCGTGATTCTTTATTCCGTGCTGATGTGAACGCAAAATTAATGTCCGCTTTCCAATTAAATGGTATTTGCGATACTTATAACTGGTCTGAAGCAATCAAAATGTTACGCGAAAAACGCATAGTCATTTTCTCTGCGGGAACGGGAAATCCATTCTTTACCACTGATTCTACCGCTTGTTTGCGTGGTATTGAAATTGAAGCTGATGTTGTGTTGAAAGCGACTAAAGTTGATGGTGTGTATGATTGTGATCCAGCGAAAAATCCTGATGCAAAACTTTATAAAAATTTAACTTATGCAGAAGTGATCGATAAAGAATTAAAAGTGATGGACTTATCGGCGTTTACTTTAGCTCGCGATCATGGCATGCCGATTAGAGTGTTCAATATGGGTAAACCTGGGGCATTACGTCAAGTAGTGACTGGTACTGAAGAAGGCACCACTATTTGTTAGTGAATGTTGAAAAGAATAATATTAAAGAAAATACATAATTAAATTAAGGACTAAACTTTTAATTCATTGAGTTTAGTCTTTTTAATTTAAATAAAGCATTACGGCAGGAATGAAAGTTTTCGTAAATTCTGTTTAGTCTTCATAGTTGGATTATTTAGATATAAAAATCTGCACGCTAATAAGTGAGAAAGTTAATCAAACTTTTAGAATGCAGATTAATTTTTTATAAAAAGTCAGTTTAGGCTACAGTGAGTTGTCCCGCATATAAAACAAAGAAACGTAAACAGAATACCCCAATTAAGTCAAAAATTGACACCAAGATAATAAAGTTACGATTGTATTTTAAACGGTCATTAACAAACATATTGGCGATTAATGGGATCAAGATACCGATAATCAATACTCCAACCCAGAATATCGCTCCCCAAAAACCAGATAAGGCATTATGTAAGGCAACTGTTTTTTGTCCGCCACCAAAATGTAAGCCAACGAAGAAACACACAAGCAAACCAAGTTCTGTCACCATAATTGGCACTTCAAATTTGTGGATAAAGTGCGATTCGTGAGAATCACCTTTTAGTTTTCCTGCAATTAAGATAATTAAGAAGGTTGCAGCAATACCAGATGATGTGCCAGAGGCTAAGAATAATGCGGGTAATACTGGGTTATTCAACATTGGATAGCTAATCAATGCAGAAAGTAAGAACCCTGTGTATGCACCAAGCACTGCAGCCAATATGAAAAGAATAACTTCGACTGGACTTGCAATACGTTCTGCAATACCGATGAGTTTCATCACAAATTGCAGTTTTGGTATAAAGCGATTAATTAATGCTTCGATTTCTTTTTTAAAAATCACTACACCCCAAATTACTAAAAATAACATATAGATTTGGAATAGCATGACCCCCATCGACATTACGGAGTTGAATTGATAGTTAAACATCAATTTCCAGAATGTCCAAGGTCGAGTCAAGTGGAAAATTAATAGCGTTAAACCAATTAATGTTGGCACAGATCCTAAAATTACCCCAGATCGAATAATCCAGTTTTGGCTTAGATTTTCTAGTTTATTACTGCGTTTATAGGCAATTGCTAACTGTACTGCACCAGATGAGATCCCCAATAAAAACAAGTAGATCGCAATGGTATAATCCCACACTAGATTAGGCGTATGAAATGGAACTGGATAATCTAACGTCATCTTCTAGGCTCCCCATGTTGGAATGGAATGTGATATAAGTTTGGTTGTGTACCTAATTCCACTTTAGTGCGATAAACTGATTTTTCTTTCACTTTACGTGAAACTGCACTTGTTGGATCATTCATATCCCCAAAGGTTAATGCTTTGGTTGGGCAAGCCTCTACGCAAGCAGGTTGTTTACCATTGGCTAAATTTGTATCGCGGCAGAAGTTACATTTATCTGCGGTACGATGTACTGGATGAATAAAACGTACACGATATGGGCAAACTGCTATACAGTATTGGCAGCCTACGCATAAATCTTTATGTACATCTACAATGCCAGTCTCTTTATCAATAAAAGATGCACCAGTTGGACAAACTGCTACACAAGGTGCATTTGTACAATGTTGGCAAGATTGACGAAAGAACTCGTATTCTTGATTTGGAAATTCCCCATAAGGTTCACTACGTAGAATCTCTAAGCGAGAAACGCCTTCTGGCACTTGGTTTACATCACGACATGAGTCCATACAGGCTGTACAACCGATACACGCATTTTCATCATGTATCATTGCGTAACGTTTAGGTTTATCCGCCTTGTCTTCTTTTGCAAAAGAAGGTAAAGATGTTCCCGTCATAAGGATCACTGCCCCCATGCCAGAAACAAAGTTTCGGCGTGAGCAGACTGTCATTGTTTATCCTTTTGTTTGGTTAGTTTATCTTGTTCAGCTTTACGTTTTTGTTGTTTACCATGGCAATCTACGCAAAGTTTAACGCGTTGTTTTGGTTGAATACCTTTCATTGCGTCTTCTTTAGGATGAAGAGTATGGCAACTTGCACAAGGCAATTTCATTGCGTGAACATCATGCGCCCATAGTTTTTCACGAAGTTTGTCAGGTTGGTGACAAGCAAAGCAAACTTGGTTTTGTTCTTGAACTGAATACATCGGTTTTTTATTACCGAAAATATCCCCTTCAAAACGCATAACATCTTTAGCACCACGACGGTGATTTTCAGAAATGTTACCGTGACAGCTTACACAAGTAATTGCTTTACCGTTATTTGGATTTTTCTTATCTAAATGTGCGCCGTGAAATTTACCAAAGTGGAGTTCGCCACCAGACTGTTCTAGCGTTTGGTTCTTATCTACCTTGTCGAATTTATGGCATTTAGCACAATATTGATTTGGATCGCGTTGGTTATCTAATTGCGGTTCATAAGTAAAATGATCCGCAGGTTTTTGTGCATCATCGGCATAAGCCAAAAACGGCAATGCGACAAATGCCACACTTAACGCTAACGCTTTTGCAGATTTGTTGATTAAAGAAGTTAAATTCATTTGGGTTACCTCAAATTTGACCTTGAAAATTACCGCACTTTCTAGTTGCAGTTAAAAGTGCGGTAGATTTTTCATTTATTTTTGTGTTGGTGGATCAACTAATAAGCCTTTTTCTCTAGCTTGTTGCTCCCATTGCGGTACCACAGTTTTTAAGAATTCTTCTTTCGCTTTACGTTCTTTTTCAATATCAATACCCATTACTTTCCACGCTTTATCAGCTGTTGAAATATCTGGGATTTGAACTGGAGTTTTCACACCGTGTTTAGTTAAGATTACAGCAAGTTTAGTGCGCGCGTCTGCTACTTTATCTAAGCCAGAAGCTAATACACGAAGTACTACTTCAGGCGCATGCATATGACCACCATGGCTTGCAGCAGTGTAATCCCAACGCCATTGAGCATGACGAATATCCATTAATGCTGCTTCCATTTCTTCTTTAGTTGCACCTGCGTCCCAAGCCGCTTTTGCTTCAAAGTGAGCTTTAACAACTTGGTCTTCTAAACGACCCATTACATCTTTCACTTCTTTTTTACGTGAAGTAACAATATCGCGTAATTTTTCTTTGCTTTGATCGTGACAATTTGCACAAGTGTGGTCAAATGCATCGAATGGATTTTGGATTTGGTGGTCAGTATAAACTTTACCGTCTGCGCCTTGTACTTTTGGCATATGGCAATCTACACAAGTTACCCCATTTTTACCGTGCATACCTAAAGACCAAATTTCAAAGTCAGGGTGTTGTGCTTTTAACATTGGTGCTTTAGAAAGTGAGTGAGTCCAGTCAGTGAAACCAATATCATCATAATATTTTTCAATATCATCTACGGTTTGACCATTATCCCAAGGGAAAGTTACTTGCTTGATGTCCCCTGCAAAATAGTATTCAACGTGGCAGTTTGCGCAAATTTCTGCACGTTTTTCAGTACGCGCTGCCGTGTTGAAGCTTAAATTGTTGTGTGGGCGACCTTCTGCTTTATCTTTTTCAGCAGTGGCTTTTTCTAAAGCATCAAGGGCGCGTAATACGTGTGGACGAGCAATACGTAATGCAGGTTTGCCTTCTGCAAAATCTTTAGAGGTTGTGTCGTGACAGTCAGCACAGCCAATTGAGTTCACGATTTCAGGCCCTCCCTTTGCCCATTTCGCATTGAAATAATCTTTCTCACCCCATTCCGCGATTAAACGTGGAACATCAGGACCTTTACATGTCCAACATGCCATAGCTTGAGGGCCATCATTTGCAGTTTTTGGCGCACCTGTACGTAAAATATTACGCACATCTGTTACCGCATAAAAGTGACCGCGTGGTGCGTTATATTCTTTTGCAAATGCATAACCACCCCAAAGTACGATTAGGCGCGGATTTTCTTCATCAGCATAAATAATGTTTTCGCCATCGCCGTTTGCTGTAGAACGCCAGCTGTTATATTGATTTGGATATTTTTCTGCAAATTTTTCATTTACAGATTCAATTTTCAAATCAGGTTTTGCGGGTTCAACAGGTTGTTCTAATGGCTTATATACAAGCTCAGCAGTAGCTGAGTTAAATAAGCTTAAACTCGCGAAAGACGCTGCCACAATAAGGCTTTTTTTGAATGCGTTCACGATAATTACTCCATTTGTTGTAATAAAAAGGTTAAGTAGAAAGTTGAGAATTATTATTAATATCCATACAAAACGTAGATATATTTTCATTCAAGCGTAAGATACCAAAAGAAAAAAGTTTTTCTACTCGCAGAATGCTAAAGTTTGAGCTTGATCAAGCTTATCTTTTAAAATACTCAAAAAGAGGTATATTGTTGTTTTAAATAAATTAAGGCGGTATAAAACCGCCTTAATTTTGAGTATTATTATCATTAGTATTGACTAATAATATTTGCTATTCTTTTATCTGATATTTGATATTTCGTCCCCAACTGCTGGGCAAACAAACTCACACGCAATTCCTCGATCATATATCGAATCTCCGCCACCTCATCCGAAATCGGTTTAGATTTTGGCAGTTTAGCGAGCAATTGTTGGTAAGCCTGTTGCACTTGTTCCACGCGTAGCATCGCGGCACGATCACGGTTTACATCTTGAGCCAACTTATCAATACGTTTATCAATGGCTTGCAGATAACGTTGTAAATCTGGTAGGCGATCATAACCGCTCTTTTGCACAAAACCTTGATACACCAAACTTGCAAGTTGCGATTTGATGTCGGATAATGCAAATGCCATCGTGAAATCCATTTTGCCTTTAAGGCGTTGGTTAAGTTGGTAAGTGAGAGTAAGAATCTGCTCCACTTTCTGCGCAATATCCACGGTCACTTCGTTAAGATTTTCTCGAACGAAATCACGCAATTTTTCAAAGCCTGCTTCATCCCACACAAAACCGCCAAAATCGGCAATTAGCTTATCTACGGCACAAGCAATACAGTCATCGATCAAATCCAATACGCGACCGAACGGAGTAAAATACAGACCCAATTTAGCCTTATTCGGCAATTTTTCATGAAGATATTTAATTGGTGATGGCACATTGAGCAATAACAAACGACGTAAACCTTGTTGCATCGCCACCGATTGCTCAAACTCTGTTTCAAACAGTTTGATACCCACCGCATCTTTTTCATCTACAATAGCTGGGAACGCTTTGACGCTGAAACCACGTTGTTTTTGTTCATAACATTGTGGTAAATCTGCAAAGCTCCAAATATGCAGCCTGCTTTGCTCAATGCCATCATCTGCCACAGCAGAAATACTTTCCTGCACACGATCTTTTAAGTTGAATTTCAGCTCATCCAAATTCATGGATTCTGCGATTTTCTTACCGTTTTCATCCACCACACGGAACGTCATTTTCAGATGGCTTGGAATTTGTTCCCAATTCCAATGTTCCGCTTCTACGGTGACGCCAGTCATACGACGCAATTCATAAATCAGCGTATCTAATAATGGCTTTTCCAACGGCACCGCACGACTTAAAAAAGCTTGAGCATAATTAGGTGCAGGCACGAAGTTACGGCGATAAGATTTCGGCAGAGATTTAATCAGCGCAATCACCAATTCTTCACGCAAGCCTGGAATCTGCCAGTCAAAGCCTGTCATTTCCACTTGGTTGAGCAATGGCAATGGAATATGTACTGTCACGCCGTCCGCATCGGTACCTGGTTCAAATTGATAAGTCAATTTGAGTTTTAAATTACCTTGATGCCAGAAATTCGGGAAATCCAGCTTGCTCACTTGTTCCGCATCATCATTGATCAAAAATGAACGTTCAAAATTAAGCAATTCAGGATCTTTTTGCTGTGCCTTTTTCCACCAGGTATCAAAATGTTTTTGAGAGACAACTTCTGTGCCAATACGCTGATCGTAAAATTCAAACAATGTGCGATCATCCACCAAAATATCGCGGCGGCGGCTTTTGTGTTCCAATTCTTCTACTTCTTGAACGAGCCTTTGATTTTCTTTGAAGAATTTATGCTTGGTATTCCAACCCCCTTCCACCAAGGCAGATTGAATAAAAATCTCACGGCTTACCGTTGGATCAATAGCTCCGTAATTCACTGGTCTCGCAGCCACAATCGGCACACCGTAAAGCGTGACTTTCTCATCTGCAATCACAGCGCCACGGGATTTCGACCAACGCGGTTCTGAATAGGATTTTTTAATGAGATGCTCGGCAAGTGGCTCAATCCATTCTGGCTCGATTTCTGCCACCATGCGCCCCCAAAGTTTGGAGGTTTCCACTAACTCTGCCGCCATCACCCATTTCGGTTGTTTTTTGAAAAGCACAGAATTGGGGAAAATTGCAAAATGGGCATTACGTGCGCCAAGATATTGTTGTTTCTCCGCTTCTTTTAAACCGATATGAGAAAGCAAACCGCTTAAAAGTGCGGTATGAATTTGCTGATATTCTGCTTTTTCGGAATTAATCGGTAAGCCCATTTCACGCACGGTTAAACGAATTTGATGATAAATATCCTGCCATTCACGAATGCGTAAATAATTTAAGAAATCCTTTTGGCACTGACGACGGAATTGGTTTTTACTCAATGCTTTTTGTTGTTCTTGTAGATAATACCAAAGATTGAGGAAAGCCAAGAAATCTGATTTTTTATCGGCAAAACGACGATGTTTTTCATCAGAAGCTTGCTGTTTTTCTTGTGGTCGTTCGCGCGGATCTTGAATGGATAACGCAGAGACGATGATCATCATTTCATAAACGCAGCCAAAATTGACCGCACTTAGGATCATTTTGGCAAGGCGCGGATCGACTGGAAGTTGAGCGAGTTGGCGACCAACTCTAGTTAATAGGCGTTTTTCACCCGCTTTGGTGCGAACCATTTCAAACGCGCCCAATTCTTCCAACAGTTTTATCCCATCTTGAATATGGCGTTTATCTGGCGCATCAACAAATGGGAACGCTTCAATATCATCCAAACCCAATGCCGTCATTTGCAAAATAACGGAGGCTAAATTGGTGCGTAGAATTTCAGGATCGGTAAACTCTGGACGAGAATTAAAATCCTCTTCCGAATATAAACGAATACAAATCCCTTCACTTACACGACCACATCGACCTTTACGCTGATTTGCAGATGCCTGTGAAATAGGTTCAATCGGTAAACGTTGTACTTTGGTGCGATAGCTATAACGGGAAATGCGCGCAGTACCTGGGTCAATCACATATTTAATGCCCGGCACGGTCAATGAGGTTTCTGCGACGTTGGTCGCTAATACAATGCGATTTAAGCCACTTGGATGGAAAATTTTATTTTGTTCTTGCGCAGACAAGCGTGCAAAGAGCGGTAGAATTTCCGTGTGTTTTAGATTTTGCTTTTGCAAGGCTTCGGCAGTATCACGAATTTCACGCTCTCCATTCATAAAGATCAAGATATCGCCTCGACTTTCTGCTTGCAATTCATCCACCGCATTAAGAATACCTTGTAGCTGATCTTGATCGTCTTCCTCCACTACGGGACGATAACGCACTTCAACAGGATAGGTTCTGCCTGAGACTTCAATGATCGGTGCATTATTAAAATGTTTAGAAAAGCGTTCCACATCAATGGTTGCAGAAGTGATAATAAGTTTTAAATCACGACGACGTGGCAACAACTGTTTCAGATAACCGAGAATAAAATCGTTATTTAGGCTACGTTCGTGGGCTTCATCGATAATCAAACAAGAATATTGATTGAGAAAACGATCGTTTTGAATTTCTGCTAGCAGAATCCCGTCAGTCATCAATTTGATTTGGGTGTTATCGCTGATTTGATCGTTAAAACGAACCTTATAACCAACTAAACCGCCAAGCTCCGTTTCCAGTTCTTCCGCAATACGCGCCGCCACCGAACGAGCAGCAATACGGCGTGGTTGAGTATGACCAATCATGCCTAAATTGCCGAAACCTAATTCCAAACACATTTTCGGCAATTGGGTGGTTTTACCTGAACCAGTTTCCCCTGCCACCACGATGACCTGATGTTCAGAAATCAGTTTTTGAATTTCGACTTTGCGTTGGCTAACGGGCAAACTCTCTGGAAAAACAATCGGATTTTGTACCGCACTTTTCCGTTGTTCTACACGTAATCTAGCTTGTTCAATTTGCTGTTGGATTTCAGCGGCAACGGCTTGTTGAGCCTCTTGGCTTTTAATTTTTCCAATACCATGAATGCGGGCGGATAAGCGACGTTGATCCACCCGCATGATGTCATTTAATTGAGAAAAAAGAGATTGTTGTAAGGGAGTTAATGTGTGTTTTACCGAGCTGTTTTTCATAGCGATTTACTTTTGAAACTTCCGTAAGCTAAGCTAATCCATCCGATTAAAAATAAAGTGCCGCCAATAGGCGTAATCCATACAATTACATTGCTTGCTTCGAAAGCAAGTGCGTATAAACTTCCACTAAATAATAAGATTCCAATTAACCAAGAAGACATAGATAATCGGGCGAATTTATTGTCACGTAAAGCAGATAATGCAACGGCAAGTACTGCAATGGTATGGAACATTTGATATTCTAACCCCGTATCAATCCATGATAATGCTTTGGCTTCTAATATATGGCTTAGGCCATGAGCTGCAAATGCGCCTAGTGCGACACAGAAGAATCCGCTTAAAGTGGCAATAGTAAGGTATTTGTTTTTCATTTAAATTTTCCCTAAAAGTAAAGCTAATATACCTGCAGCAATAAGTGGGCCAACGGGAATTCCACCTAAAAATGCTACACCAATAATTGTGCCGATAAGCAAGCCAGTGACTAAAATCGGTTGTTCGCCCATTAAAGGCACACCTTTACCTGCAAGCCATGCCACAAGCACTCCAACTGCAATAGAAAGAGCCATTTTCCAACTAAGAAAACCTGATAAATCAGGCAACTGAATTTTTCCTGAAACTAAGGGGCTTAAAACCCCAATGGTTAAAATAATGATACCAATTTTAACGCCATATTTTTCGAGCAAAGGAATATGAGAAGATAAAAAAGTTTGCTGCATGATAAGTAATACGGCAGCAGAAATGGTAATTGCGCTGTTGTTGCTTAATACGCCAAGAATAAGAAGTATCACTAGTAATAGAGCAATGGTATTGAGTTGTAATGTCATAAAGTGCGGTTAAAAAAATGGAAATTTTGGTAAATATTCTAGCATAGAAATTCGTAAAATTATTTTCCATTGTTGTTGAGAAAAAGATAAATGAGAAAAGTTAAAAAGGGTTCATTATGAACCCTTTTATTTAGTCGGTAAAATTCTTAAATCATTTATTCTTCAAATTTACCTTTTTTTTCTTTATTGATGGTGCATTTTGCACTAGCCCAAATTGCAAACAATACACCCACTACCCAAATCGCATATAACATTCTATTTCTCCTTAGTATAATGAGTGTTTATTTTTATCAATGAAATTAGCATCTAAACGACCAAACATTTTTGAGTAAGACCAAATAGTATAAGCTAAAGCAATGACCACAAAAACAACTGCAAAAATCAGCATTAATGTTAATGTTAATTCACTTGAAGTCGAATCCCACATTAATAAACTTTGTTCAGGATGTGAACTTGAAGGCATCACAAATGGGAACATTGATACTGCTGCAGTAATAATCACACCAGCCATTGTTAATGCAGAGAAGAAAAATGCAAAACCACAACGATTCGCTTTAGAAAATGCAGCATTTAATAATGCAGCAACTACAGCTAAAGCAGGGAAAATCCAAAGAATTGGCATTTCATTGAAATTTCTAAACCACGCGCCAGTTTCTACAGCAACTTCTTTATTCATTGGAGACGATGGAGCGAAATGATCGATAGTGCTAGTAACTACATAACCATCTTTAGAATATAACCATACGCCAGCTAATACGAATGTAATTAAAGTCACAATAGAACCAATTTGACTTACTGAACGAGCACGATCACGTAAGACTTCAGTGGTTTTCATTTGTAACCAGTTTGCGCCGTGAGTGACAAGCATTGATAAGCTAATAACACCACATAATAATGCGAATGGATTTAATAGCTCAAAAAATGAACCTGTATAAGTCACTTGAGTTAATTCGTTAAAATGGAATGGAACGCCTTGTAATAAATTACCAAAAGCCACGCCAAATACTAATGCTGGTACAAAACCACCTGCGAATAATCCCCAGTCCCAAACAGAACGCCAAGTTGGATTATCAATTTTTGCACGATATTCAAAACCCAATGGACGTAAGAATAACGCTGCCAAGACTAATACTAATGCAATGTAAAAACCTGAGAAAGATACTGCATATACAATTGGCCAAGCTGCAAATATTGCACCACCTGCAGTTAATAACCAAACTTGGTTACCATCCCAATGGGGAGCAATAGTGTTGATCATAATACGGCGTTCCACTTCTTTTTTACCTGTTACAGGTAAAAGTGCGGTCACGCCCATATCAAATCCATCAGTTACAGAGAAGCCAATCAATAATACAATAACTAACACCCACCAAATAAAACGTAGAAATTCATAATCAATCATAATTTATCTCCTACTTATTTAGCTGATTGTTCAAAGTAGTATTTGCCGGTTTTTAACGCACTTGGACCCAAACGCGCATATTTAAACATCAAATACATCTCAACAATAATGAACGCAAGATAAAGCGCACAAATTAAACCAATAGAGAACCATAAATCGCCTGTACTTAAATTAGAAGCGGATACGCCAACAGGTAAGATCTCGTAAATAGCCCAAGGCTGACGACCATATTCTGCTAAGAACCAACCGCACTCAATGGCAATCCAAGGTAATGGCAATCCCCATAAAAGAACTTTTAACAATAATGGAATTTGAGTGACTTTATTACGTAAATTTTGAACAAATGCGCCGAATGTAAGTAAAGCAATTAAACCACCAGCTGCAATCATTGCACGAAATGCCCAAAAATTAGGGCCTACATTTGGAATAGTATCACGAGCGGCTTGTTTAATTTGTTCTTCTGTTGCATCAACAACATTGTTTGTATAGCGTTTTAATAATAAACCGAAACCAAGATCTTTTTTAACTTCATTAAATTGTGCTTTGGTTTCTTCATTTACTTGACCATTTGCTTTTTTCTCAGCGCGTAGTTGAGTAAATAATTCATAAGCACGGATACCACTACGTACACGAGTTTCATTTAATGCTTGAAGATCTTTTAGACCTATAATTTCTTTATCAATTGAACGAGTTGCTATTACACCGCCAAGATAAGGAATTTCAATCGCAAAATCATTTTTCATTTCAGCCGTATTTGGAATTGCTACTGGAAGGAATGGAGCAGGTGCTGCGTGAGTTTCAAATTCAGCTTCCATTGCGGCTAATTTTACTGGTTGTGCTTTACCAATATCATAACCAGATTCATCACCAAGAATTAGCACTGAAATAGAGGCGATAAATCCAAAAGTAGCAGCTACGGAGAAAGAACGTTTTGCAAATTCAAAATCACGACCTTTTAGTAAAAAGTATGAGCTAATGGCTAAAACAAAAAATGCGCCTGTCACATAACCTGCAGAAAGAGTATGTAAGAATTTACTTTGTGCAACAGGGTTTAACCAAAGATCTAAGAAGTTAGTCATTTCCATACGTACAGTTTCAAAATTAAATTCTGAACCTGTTGGTGCTTGCATCCAGCCATTTGCAACCAAAATCCACATAGCAGATAAATTAGAACCGAAAGCCACACAATAAGTTGCTAATAAGTGTTTTCCTTTTGATAAACGATCCCAACCGAAGAAAAATAACCCCACAAAAGTGGATTCTAAGAAGAAGGCAAGTAACGCTTCAATAGCAAGTGGCGCACCAAAAATATCCCCTACGTAATGAGAATAATAAGACCAGTTAGTACCAAATTGGAATTCCATAATAATACCGGTGGTCACCCCAAGGGCAAAGTTAATACCAAATAACTTTCCCCAAAATTTTGTCATATCTTTATAAACTTCTTTACCTGTCGCCACATAAATAGTTTCCATAATTACAAGAATAAAGGATAAACCCAATGTTAGCGGCACGAAAATGAAGTGATACAACGCAGTTAAAGCAAACTGCAAGCGAGAAAGATCAACAACGTCTAACATTCTCAACTCCTTTGTATAAACAACATTAGTTCCAACAATGATTAACAAGGCGATGCCTTAAATAATCCCTAATTACTCAACTCCAATCAGCTAAGTTTAAATTGACTTATCTACATAATTATTTTTAAAGGTTAAAAAAACACCAGTTATTATAGAGATAATCCAAATTGGCGGCTATTCTACTACTAAACATAAGGATAAAAAATAGTAAAAGATGCTATATAGATCACATTTTTGATATAAATACAAAAATAGGGCTTATTTGTTATATTTCATTTAATTGACTTAGATCAAATTGAAATTTTTGCAATAATTTTTGTTTTAAAGATGATTAATTTCATTGTGTAAGAGCATATTTTAATATTTGTCTCAACCAACACATCTCTTGATGTTTTTAACTGCTTGAATAAGTATGTAGTGGCATTTAATACTTAATTTATCATTCAACATTTGTAATGTAATTGTTGATCCTTTCCAAGGATAAAAAGGATTAAGACAAAACTAGCATTGAGTTCATTGCACAAATCAGGTAAACTACCGTCCCGTCTTTGATAGCTAATTATCTTCGATTTTTGACCGCACTTTTGGTTGATTTTGTCTGTAGGATGATTAGCTATAATCATTTATATCCCAATACAGATTAGGTTCCCTATGGCTACAAATTATATTTTCGTCACTGGCGGTGTGGTTTCATCGTTAGGTAAAGGCATTGCGGCAGCATCATTGGCGGCAATTTTAGAAGCACGTGGTTTAAACGTAACCATTATGAAGTTAGATCCATATATTAATGTGGATCCTGGTACGATGAGCCCAACCCAACACGGGGAAGTTTTCGTTACTCAAGATGGCGCAGAAACAGATTTAGATTTAGGTCATTATGAGCGTTTCATCCGCACGAAAATGACCAAACGTAATAACTTCACTACAGGTAAAATTTATTCTGAAGTATTACGTAAAGAGCGTCGTGGCGATTATCTTGGTGCAACAATTCAAGTGATTCCACATATCACTAATGAAATTAAAGATCGCGTCATTGCTGGTGCTCAAGGTCACGACGTTGTGATTGTTGAAGTGGGCGGCACTGTTGGGGATATTGAATCACTTCCATTCTTAGAAGCATTACGTCAATTAGCCGTTCAAGTTGGTCGTGAACATACGTTATTTATGCATTTAACCTTGGTGCCTTACATTCCAACGGCGGGCGAAGTAAAAACTAAACCAACCCAACATTCGGTAAAAGAATTGCTTTCTATTGGTATTCAACCTGATGTGTTGATTTGCCGTTCAGATCGTATGATTCCACCAAATGAACGCGCAAAAATTGCTTTATTTTGTAATGTTGCAGAACGAGCAGTCATTTCATTAAAAGATGTGAATTCAATTTATCAAATCCCCGCATTGTTAAAATCTCAAGGTTTAGATGATTTCGTCTGTGATCGTTTCCGTTTAACTTGCCCTGAAGCAGATCTTACTGAATGGGAGCAAGTGCTTTACAAGCAAGCCAATCCAGTGGGAGAAGTAACCATCGGTATGGTAGGTAAATACACTGAGTTACCCGATGCCTATAAATCAGTAAATGAAGCCTTAAAACACGCAGGTTTAACGAACCGTTTAAGTGTAAACATTAAATATATTGATTCCCAAGATGTTGAAACCAAAGGTGTTGAAGTATTAAAGGGCGTTGATGGCATTCTTGTTCCAGGGGGATTTGGTTATCGTGGTGTAGAGGGTAAAATTCGTACCGCACAATATGCACGAGAAAACAAAATTCCTTACTTGGGTATTTGCTTAGGTATGCAGATAGCGTTGATTGAATATGCACGTAATGTAGCGGGTTTAACTAAAGCCAATTCATCTGAATTTGATAAAGATTGTGAACAACCTGTGGTGGCATTAATCACAGAATGGCAAGATGCGGAGGGTAATACTGAAGTGCGTACCGATGAATCAGATCTTGGCGGAACAATGCGTTTAGGTGCACAACAATGTCATTTGGTATCAGGTAGCCGTGCTCGCGAGCTTTATGGCAAAGAAACCATTGAAGAGCGTCATCGTCATCGCTATGAAGTGAACAATACCTTGCTTCCACAAATTGAAAAAGCAGGATTGAAAGTAACTGGATTATCTGCAGATAAAAAATTGGTAGAAATTATCGAAGTGCCAAATCATCCTTGGTTTGTCGCTTGCCAATTCCATCCAGAATTTACTTCTACGCCTCGTGATGGTCATCCGTTGTTTGCAGGCTTTGTAAAAGCAGCCTATGAAAATCACAAAAAATCTGTGAAGTAATTCTTGGTTCTGCAATAAGTGCGGTAAAAAAATCCCCGTTAAATTTATCATTTAACGGGGATTTTTTATAAACTATTTACTGTTTTTATATTTAGTTAGTACGCTTAACTAATTTCGTCCAGTTATAATAACCATACAATGAGTTAAGTAAGTAGGCTGAATACATTAAGTATATTGCAGGTGTCTCTGCCCAAAGGAAAATAGAAAGAATATTTAATCCAATCCATAACAACCATTGTTCACGATAACGCAAAATCATTAAAATCTGTGCCGCAACCGTAATAATTGTAGTTAGACCATCTAAACCTGTTGAACTACCACCAGCAGCTTGTAATGCTTGAACAAAAAGCAAAGTACCAACCGTAGTCATAACAATTAATGTTATCCATCCTTTAACAGTTAACGCTTTGGCAATCACGCTTTCTCCACCATCGCTATTTTGCATATTGGCTTTCCACATAAAGTAACCAATAAATTGAGAGGGCAAATATACGTAAAGTACGGTGTTCATTTCGCCTAAGAAATTCGATCCCCAAGCAACATAAAAATAAGTATAGGCAAAAATCAATCCAAAGAAATAATTACTAATTTTACCTTTACTTACCAATACCACACACAAAATACCCGAAATACCAGAAATCATTGCTAACCAAGAATCAGGTGTTTGTACATAAGCCCAAATTTGCGCAATGATAAAAAGCACAAGCCAAACCACCTCAAAAGGTTTCCAACCAGAAACAAATTCTTGTTTTAAACGTGCTGCCAAAGTCATTATTTACTCCTATTGACTTAAATTTTAACGTGAGCATTCTTGCATAGTGAATTGGTAATGTAAAGGTGTAGAAGCATTTAATTCTAAAGTTGTGAAATCCATCACGTTTTAATTAAAGCCTACATTATCCATTATTGAGTTTGTTTCAAAAAACGCTCTAAAAATTGACCGCACTTTAAATATAATAATCAAGCTCAAGTGGTATTTTTGCTTGTAACAAGAACTGTTTAGTGCGCTCGTGTTGTGGGCAAGTGAAGAATTTATCTGCTGTATTTTGTTCTACAATATATCCATCCGCCATTAAAATCACACGATCCGCGACATCTTGCGCAAACTGCATTTCGTGAGTAACAATAATCATTGTCCAGCCTTCTTGGGCGAGCATTTTTAGTGTTTGTAACACTTCGCCCACCAATTCAGGATCTAATGCCGATGTAGGTTCATCTAATAAAATAATATCAGGTTTTACCGCAAGGGCTCGAGCAATCCCCACTCGCTGTTGCTGACCGCCAGAAAGTTGGGATGGAAATAAATCCGCTTTATTTTTAAGCCCTACTTTTTCTAGCAAACTAAGTGCTTTTTCACGAGCTTGAGCTTTATCTTGTTTTTGCACAACAACCATTCCCTCCATAACATTTTCAAGGGCAGAACGATGAGGGAATAAATTGTATTGCTGAAAGACCATTGATGAACGTCGGCGTAACTTCAATTCATCTGCTTTACTAATTTTCTGGCTAAAATCAATTTTTAGACTGCCATCAGTAAATTCCAAAATGCCTTGCTCTGGTCGTTCAAGCAAGTTTAAACAACGTAAAAAGGTGGTTTTTCCAGAACCAGAAGGGCCTAAAATTGCGACCACTTCACCTTTATTAATTTCAAAATCAATGCCTTTTAACACATGATTGCCATTAAAGTTTTTCTGAATATTACTTACTTTTAACATAGACATTCCTTATAAATGGCGAGATAAGCGAATTTCAAGACGATCTTGTAAGAAAGATAAAACAAAACAGAAAATCCAATAAATCAAAGCTGCCTCACTATAAATTAAAATAAATTCATAGTTTGCTGCCGTAATATTCTGTGCGACACGGAATAATTCTGTCACTAAAACAAGAGAAGCCAATGAAGTGTCTTTCACTGTACTAATAAAAGTATTAGAAAGCGATGGTACTGAAATACGTAAAGCCTGTGGCATAATTGTACGAATAAATGCTTGTCGATAATTCATACCTATCGCATAAGAGGCTTCCCACTGCCCTTTAGGTATAGCAATAATTGAAGCACGAACAGTTTCTGCTGCATAAGCACCTATATTAATAGAAAATGCAATAATCGCTGTCGGAAAAGGCTCTAAAGTAATACCGACTTCAGGTAACCCATAAAAAATAATAAAAATTTGTACTAACATCGGTGTACCTCTAATTATAGAGATATACACTCGACATAAAGCCTGTAACAATTTTAAGGGTAAATTAGGGCTAGGCAAAGTACGAATAACTGCAACAATCACTGCAATAAGCAAACCACAGAAGAAGGAAATGACTGCCAATGGCAATGTGTATAAAATTGCTGCTTCCAACATAGGCCAAAACGAGCTGATTACATAATCAGCTCGTTCTGCACTCATAAATGGAAGACTCGCCAACCAATTATTGAGTAATATCATAACCAAACCATTCAATTGAAATCTGTTTTAATGTACCATCTTGGCGAAGTGCTTCAAGTACTTGATTAAATTTTGTAATCAATGCATCTTCACCTTGTAAAAAAGCAAAGGCAGTCGGAGTTTTATCCCCACGATCATAAGCAATTTTTAAACCAGAATTTGGGTGTTTTTTAAAATAATCTAATACAGCCAATTTATCATTAATTGTTGCTTCTGCACGGCCTTGTTTAATAAGCTCTAAGCTCTGTGCTAAACCATCCACTACAAGAATCTGCGCACCTGCAGCTTTTGCATCTTTACCCCAGTTACTTGTTGCAGATTGCGCAGATTTACGACCTTTCAAATCTTCAAATGATTTAATACTGTTATCCGATGATTTTGTTACAATCACCCCACCAGAATAATTATAAGGCGTTGTGAAACTGTATTTTTTTAAACGCTCTGGGCTTGGGTTAGTTTGGTTTGCAATCACATCAAAACGTTTTGCATTTAACCCCGCATACATTGCATCCCATTGTGTTTCTTTAAATTCCACTTTCAAACCGAGCTTTTCAGCAACTTTACGAATAACCTCTACATCAAAGCCTGTTAATTTTCCACTTTTATCATGGAAAGTAAATGGTGCATAAGTCCCTTCTGTTCCAACTAATAAAGTTTTCGTTTTTTCAACACGATCGGCAATTTCGCCTGCGTGAGAAAACGTTGAGAAAGCAATAGCTCCAGTTAAAAGTGCGGTCGTAAAAAGTAATTTTTTCATTTTTTCTTCCTTGTGTTGTGTTTGTCTAAGCGTGATTATAAAAACCAAACTTATGAAAAAAAAAGATTATTTATTTATGGTTTATAAATTTTAGTTATAAAAAATTGATATAAGTGATTACTATCAAAATAAGAAAATAATCTACCGCACTTTCTTGTAGAAAAATACGTTTCTAAACAATGCAATCAATCTACTCTTATAAAATTTCAGTAAAAAAATGCCTTTCTAAAGAAAGGCATTAATAGAAATTTAAGATTATAAATAAACTTGTAATTTATTATAGAAAAGTCGCGTACCTAATTACGCTTCATCACTTCTAGAAAAACGTTCAATTTTCGCACCTAGAGCACGTAATTTATCTTCGATATGTTCATAACCACGATCGATATGATAAATACGATCTACAATGGTTTCACCCGTTGCGATACAACCTGCAAGCACTAAACTGATTGAAGCGCGTAAATCTGTCGCTATTACCTCTGTGCCAGACAATTGTTCAACCCCGTGACATACCGCTGTATTCCCTTCAATTTCAGCTTTACCACCCATACGAATTAATTCAGGAATATGCATAAAACGATTTTCAAAAATCGTTTCAGTGATAATGCTTGTACCTTCTGCCACCATATTTAATAAAGTAAATTGAGCCTGCATATCAGTTGGGAACCCTGGATGTGGTGCAGTACGAATATTCACTGCTTTAGGGCGATTACCAAGCATATCTAAAGTAATGCTATTTTCAGTTACATCAACTTGCGCACCAGCTTCACGGAGTTTATCAATTACGGCATCTAAAGTATCCGCTTTAGTATTTTGACAAACAACACGACCGCCCGAAATTGCTGCAGCAATTAAGAATGTACCCGTTTCAATGCGATCTGGCACAATACTGTGCTCACAACCAGTTAAACGTTCAACACCTTCAATCGTAATGTGATCAGAACCTGCACCTGTTATTTTCGCACCCATTTTATTAAGGAAATCTGCAGTATCTACAATTTCAGGTTCACGAGCGGCGTTTTCAATAACAGTCGTACCTTTCGCAAGGGTTGCTGCCATCATAATAGATAAAGTTGCGCCTACACTTACTTTTTCTATTACAATTCGAGTTCCAACAAGACGATCTGATACTTGTGCTTTTACATATCCTTCTTCAAGAACGATGTCCGCACCTAATTTTTCTAAACCGCTAATGTGGAGATCAACAGGTCTAGCTCCGATAGAACAACCTCCAGGTAATGAGACTTGAGCTTGATGGAAACGAGCGACTAAAGGTGCCAATGCCCAAATTGAAGCACGCATAGTTTTAACCAATTCATAAGGTGCAGTGAAATGATTGATATTAGAGGCATCTAATAAAACTGCACCAGTTTCATCACGATTTGCAATTACGCCTAATTGACGCAAAATATTTAAAGTTGTTTCAATATCTTTAAGTTCGGGAACATTTGTCAATTTAACAGGTTCTGTAGCTAAAATAGCCGCAAAAAGAATTGGAAGTGCGGCGTTTTTTGCGCCTGAAATATTCACACTTCCACTTAAACGAGATTGCCCATAAACACGAAATTTATCCATTTTTAAATCCTTAATTAAACTGGTTTAATGCACGATCGCGTTTCCATTTTTCTACGGTATAAGTTTTGATGGTTAGAGCGTGAATTTCACCAGTGCTAAAATAAGGCATTAAAGGGGCATAAATCGTTTGTTGTTGTTTTACACGAGATAGTGCAGCAATTTCATCACTCACTACAATTACACCAAAATGTGCATTTTCACCTTGTGCATAGACTTCTACGATATTTAGCGTGTCTTTTAAAATTTGTTCAATTTTTTGAAGTTCCATTGGATTTCCGTTTAAGTAAGCTATGTAAAATTTGCGATCCAATCAGATAAACCAACAAGATCTGCTAGGGTTAATAATTGTTTTGGTGGATAAACTAATCGTACTGTTTTGTTAATCTTTTGACACTCTCGTAAAAAATCACAAAGAGCTGTAAAACCAGCTGAATCAATATGCTGAAGACCAGATAAATTCCATTCAACAATAGTTTTATCAAGTGTACTTTCTGACAAAAAAACGCCACGTTGCTGCCACATTGGTAACAAGGTGCTGCGAGATAGTTCCCCAAACAAAAAGAGCGTTATTTTATCATTATTTTTTTGCAAATCCCAATTTAGCATAGTTATTCATTTATTGATTGAAAATTATAGGTTGTGAGGCAGATTGCTGCATCTTTGTGATTAATGTATCAATACCTTGTTTGTTTAAAATACCAACCCAATTTTTTATCGTATCTTCCAGCATACTTACGCCTGCTGCTGCCATATCGTAGGCTTTCCATTCCCCACTTTTATTGCCTTTACGCCATTTAAAATCTAATAGGATCGGAGCAACGCCATTAGTTTGAATAATACTTACGCGAATATTTACAAAATTGTTATCGCCTAATTCTTTTTCTGATTCAATTTGAATTTTTTGATTAGAATAATTTGTTAATGTTTGTGCGTACTTTTGCTCAATCAACTCACCAAAAGTCTTGAAAAATTTTTCTCGTTGTTCTGTAGAGGTTGATTTGTAGTATGAACCTAATACTTTAGAACCTGCATATTCTAAGTTTACGTAAGGCAATAAATCATTACGAACAATAGTACGTAAATAATTTGGATCTTGTTTAATTTTACTTTGATTAGCTTGTATATCAGAAAATAGTTTATCTGACGCTTGCTGCATTAAAACATAAGGACTTGTTTCTGCAATAGCTGTTCGTGTAACCAAAAGTGCGGTTAATACGAAAGTTAAAATAGTAAACCATTTTTTTAGTTGAGTAAGGTACATTGTCAATCTCCTAATTTATAAAATTTAACCTATTATTCTGCGGATTCTGATTTTTCATTGCCGTCTGATTTTTTACTTCCGTATAAGAATTGCCCAATTAAATCTTCCAATACTATAGCTGATGTAGTGTCTTGAATTTGACTACCATTTTTAAGCATTGCTGTATCTCCATCATCAAAACCTATTGTCAAGGCAATATATTGCTCACCTAATAAACCTGATGTTTTAATTGATAAAGAACTGTTTTCTGGGATTTCATTATATTCTTGATTAATCGCAATACTTACTTTTGGTAAATAGCTTTTTTCATCAAGCGTAATAGCACTCACACGCCCAATTACTACGCCTCCAATTTTTAGTGGTGCGCGCACTTTAAGTCCGCCAATATTATTAAAAATTGCCGTCACGGTATAAGATTTCGTCTCAGCAAAACCTTGTACATTAGCTACGCGTAAACCTAAAAAAACTAAGGCACCAATACCAAGTAATAAAAATAACCCGACCCAAAATTCATATTTAATTGTTTGTCTCATAAAAAATCCTTAACTTGCGCCAAACATAATAGCAGTCAAAATAAAATCTAATCCTAGAACAACAAGTGAAGCGTGCACAACTGTTCGTGTTGTAGCTTGGCTGATACCTTCTGATGTTGGCATACAATCATAACCATTAAAAAGTGCAATCCAAGTTACGGCTACAGCAAAGAAAACCGCTTTAATAAAGCCATTTAAAATATCATAGCTCCAACTCACGGAATTTTGCATAACAGACCAAAAGCTGCCTGAATCAACACCTTTCCAATCCACACCTACTAAGGAACTGCCCCAAATACCAATCGCGATAAACAAGATTGACAAAATTGGCATGGAAATAACCCCTGCCCAAAAACGAGGTGCAATCACTCGACGTAAAGGATCAACAGCCATCATTTCAAGACTAGAAAGTTGTTCAGTGGCTTTCATTAAGCCTATTTCAGCCGTCAATGCAGAACCTGCTCGACCAGCAAATAAAAGTGCGGTAACAACAGGCCCTAATTCTCGCAAAAGAGAAAGTGCCACCAACTGACCTAAACTTGTTTCAGCAGAAAAATCAACTAATACGACATAACCTTGTAGTCCTAATACCATTCCAATAAATAAACCGGACAACAAAATAATGAGTAACGATTGGACACCTAAAACATGCATTTGCTTCACAAGCAAAGGAAAATGCTTACGAATTTGTGGCTTGCCGATCAATGCACCAAATAACATAAAGCCTGCTCGCCCCAATGCACGGAAAAAGTCGATCACCTGTTTTCCTAAAGCAGAAATAAAATTGACGATCATTCAAACAATTCCTTCATATAATCTTGCGCTGGGTACTTAAAGCGCACAGGACCATCAGATTCACCTTTTAAGAATTGCACCACGCGCGGATCTTGGCTTTGTAAAAGCTGCTCAGATGTTCCTTCTGCGATGACTTTTTGGTCTGCAATAATATAGGCATAATCTGCAATACTCAATACTTCCTCCACATCGTGTGACACTACGATAGAAGTCAAATTTAACGCTTCATTTAATCGTTTAATCAGGCTTAAAATTACGCCCATACTAATCGGATCTTGCCCCGTAAATGGCTCATCAAACATAATTAAATCAGGGTCAAGCGCAATAGCGCGCGCTAATGCAGCTCGACGAGCCATACCACCGGAAAGTTCTGAAGGCATCAATGCGGCAGCACCTCGCAACCCAACCGCCTCCAATTTCATCAACACGATTTGACGAATTAAACTTTCAGGCAAATGCGTATGTTCACGAATTGGAAAGGCGACATTATCAAAAGTAGAAATATCCGTAAAAAGCGCACCTGATTGGAATAACATCCCCATCCGCTTGCGTACTTCGTACAGTTCACGATTAGATAGACGACAAATATCTTGTCCATCAAACAAAATTTCACCTTGCTCTGGCATTAGTTGCCCACCTATCAATTTAAGTAAGGTGGTTTTACCAATCCCCGACGGCCCCATGATCGCAGTGATTTTTCCCTTTTTTACTTGCAAATTCAGGTTATCGTAAATCACGCGATCACCGCGTTTAAAGGTGAGATTCTTAACTTCAATTAGATTTTGATTCATTAAAATCTCGTTTATAAATAAAAAGTTCAATCAGTTTTATATGACCTTAAAAAGTTAGATTTGTTTAATTTAAAGATTAAGTTTTGTTATTTATAGCAACACATTTCTTTGGCTTAACTTTAATGTGGTCATAAAAATAGCTATAAAAAATAGTGATAAATTCTATTTTTAATAACTTAAAATTTTGCCATAGTAACATTCTTTTTGGCCTCACTAAAGAAGCTTTACATTTCTTCATTATTTATTGAATTTTAATAATACTTTGTTTATGGAAAATAAACATTGATAAATGCCTATAAATAATAAGCCTGTAAAAGATACAGATTTGATAAAAAAGATTGCAAAAGAAAAGTTATAGAGAGGAAAGCAGAAAAACCTAACTTTTGCTAGGTTTTCCTATGTTTATTATTTTGCACAGTTACAGTGTGCTGTTTTTTTGTTCAAAACGTTCTGCAACGAAATCCCAGTTTACCACATTCCAGAATTCTTTAATGTAGTCTGGACGGCGGTTTTGGAATTTTAAGTAGTAAGCGTGTTCCCAAACGTCTAAACCTAAAAGTGGGAAACCCTCACAACCTGCCACTTCTTTACCCATTAATGGGTTATCTTGGTTTGCTGTTGATACAACGGCTAATTTACCTTCAGCGGTTAATACTAACCATGCCCATCCTGAACCGAAACGAGTTGCGGCTGCTTTTTCAAACTCTGCTTTAAATGCATCTACAGAACCGAAATCGCGTTCAATCGCATCTTTTAATGCGCCTTGTAAAGTAGTGCCTTTTTTCAAGCTTTTCCAAAATAAACTGTGGTTTGTGTGGCCTCCAGCATTATTACGTAATGCTCCACGTTTTTCTGCAGGAATTTTATCAAGGTTAGAAATTAAATGACCTGGATACATTTCTACTAATTCAGCAGGTAAACCTTCTAATGCAGCATTTGCATTGTTTACGTAAGCTTGGTGGTGTTTACTATGATGGATTTCCATTGTTTGCGCATCAAAATGTGGTTCTAACGCATTGTAGGCATAGCCTAATTCAGGGAGAGTGTAAGACATAATGTATTCCTTCTATTGTTAAAAACAGATTTCGTTGAGGTTTTGGTCTATAACCAAAATTGAGCAAATAATAGCAAAAAAATTGATTTAGATCATTAAATGTTTTTCCTTTTTTAAAAAGTGAATTTATTAAATTTTGTTTTAAATCAATAAACCTATCGATCTACTTCTAAAGAGTTATGCGTTTGAGTTGCGAAAATTTCATCAAATATTAGAATACTGCCACTTTCTATTTTCCCTCTGTAATTATGTTTGAGCAACACAAGTTATCTCTGCAAAATTTATCCTGCCAACGTGGTGAGTGCGTACTTTTTCGTGCTTTGACTTGCGATTTTAATAGCGGTGATTTTGTACAAATTGAAGGGCATAACGGCATAGGTAAAACAAGTTTGTTACGTATTCTTGCGGGTTTAGCGCAACCTTTGGAAGGCGAAGTGCGGTGGGATTCTGAAGCGATTTCCAAACAACGTGAACAATATCATCAGAATTTGCTTTATTTAGGTCATCTTTCTGGTGTTAAACCAGAATTAACCGCGTGGGAAAATTTGCAGTTTTATCAACGAATTAGTCAAGCTGAACAAAACACCGATATGTTGTGGGATTTGCTTGAGAAAGTGGGATTGCTAGGTCGTGAAGATTTGCCTGCCGCACAACTTTCTGCTGGGCAACAAAAACGTATCGCGTTAGGTCGCTTATGGCTGTCTCAAACGCCCTTATGGATTTTAGATGAGCCCTTTACTGCGATTGATAAAAAAGGCGTGGAAATTTTAACCGCACTTTTTGATGAGCATGCTCAACGAGGTGGTATTGTGTTGTTAACCAGCCACCAAGAAGTGCCAAGTTCTCATCTGCAAAAATTGAATTTAGCGGCTTATAAAGCGGAATAACTTAATGATTTTTTTAGAAATAATTAAACGCGAACTTCAAATTGCGATGCGTAAAAATGCGGAAATTTTAAATCCGCTATGGTTCTTTTTGCTTGTGATTACTTTGTTTCCGCTTGTTATTGGGCCAGAGCCTAAATTACTTTCCCGTATCGCACCGGGTATCGCATGGGTAGCCGCATTACTTTCAGCATTGCTTTCTTTTGAACGTTTGTTTCGTGATGATTTTATTGATGGTTCTCTTGAACAATTAATGCTAACTGCACAGCCTTTGCCAATGATAGCTTTAGCTAAAGTGGTTGCACATTGGTTGCTCACAGGTTTACCGCTTATTTTATTATCGCCTATTGCGGCTTTGTTACTTTCTCTTGAAGTGAATATTTGGTGGGCATTAGTCTTGACATTGTTACTGGGCACCCCTGTATTGAGCTGTATCGGTGCTATTGGTGTGGCTTTAACGGTGGGGTTGCGAAAAGGTGGCGTGTTGTTGAGTCTGCTTGTTGTTCCGTTGTTTATTCCTGTTTTAATTTTTGCTTCATCGGTATTGGAGGCAGCAGGATTAAATGTGCCTTATGGGGGGCAACTGGCGATTTTAGGTGCCATGATGGTTGGCGCTGTAACGCTTTCGCCTTTTGCCATCGCGGCAGCGTTGCGAATTAGTTTAGATAATTAATTTTATTCATCGTATAAAAGTGCGGTGGTTTTTCTCTTTAATTTTTAAGGATTTTTTATGTGGAAGTGGCTACATCCTTATGCAAAACCCGAAACTCAATATCGTATTTGCGGTAAATTGAGTCCGCTATTTGCATTTTTAACGCTTATCTTACTCGGTGTTGGCATTGTATGGGGTTTAGCATTCGCCCCAGCAGATTACCAACAAGGTAATAGTTTCCGAATTATGTATGTACATGTGCCGACAGCGATTTGGTCAATGGGTGTGTACGGTTCAATGGCGATTGCCGCTGTGGTTGCCCTAGTGTGGCAAATTAAGCAAGCTCATCTCGCAATGATTGCAATGGCACCAATTGGTGCATTGTTTACTTTCTTATCGCTTGTTACGGGGGCAATTTGGGGGAAACCAATGTGGGGTACTTGGTGGGTGTGGGATGCTCGCTTAACTGCAGAATTGATTTTATTCTTTCTTTATCTTGGTATCTTAGCCCTTTATTCTGCTTTTTCAGATCGTAACATAGGGGCAAAAGCGGCAGGGATTTTATGTATTACAACGGTCGTGATTTTACCGATTATTCATTTTTCGGTGGAATGGTGGAACACGTTACATCAAGGTGCGAGTATCACTAAACTGGAAAAACCATCCATTGCAATTCCAATGTTGGTTCCATTAATTTTGTGTATCTTCGGTTTTTTAACCTTGTATATTTGGCTTACTTTAGTTCGTTATCGCATGGAATTATTGAAAGAAGATGCAAAACGTCCCTGGGTTAAAGCATTAGCTCAAACACTGAAATAAAGTGCGGTTAGTTTTTAGCGATTTTTTATAAGGAATATTTTATGTTTTTCCAAACTTGGAGTGATTTTTTTAATATGGGTGGCTACGGTTTTTACGTATGGTTATCCTATGCAGTAAGTTTAGTGGCAGTTATTGCCTTAATTGTTCAAAGTGTAAAACAACGCAAGACAGTGTTACAAAATGTATTGCGTGAGCAACAACGCGAAGAACGTTTACAACAAGCAAATAAGGGGAACACACTATGAATCCAAGACGTAAATCCAGATTTAAATTAGTCATTTTTGTTGTGCTCGGCATTGCTATTGCAAGTGGATTGATGCTGTATGCATTACGTCAAAATATCGACTTGTTTTATACGCCATCTGAAGTGATTCAAGGTAAGGATAATAATCCGAATCAAAAACCTGAAGTGGGGCAGCGTATTCGTGTTGGCGGTATGGTGGTTGAAGGCACGGTAGTGCGTGATCCAAAAAGCTTAAAAGTGCGGTTTGATTTAAATGATATTGGTCCTGCGATTACTGTTGAATATGAAGGCATTTTGCCAGATCTTTTCCGTGAAGGGCAGGGGATTGTGGCTCAAGGCGTATTAACTCAGTCAGCGGTTTTAAGCGCGACAGAAGTATTGGCTAAACACGATGAAAATTATGTGCCGCCAGAATTAGGCGAAAAAATGCAAAAAGTACATAAACCAATGGGGATTAAGGCAGCAGATTTAAAAGGCGAAAGTGCGCGTGATCGTCAAGAAAAAGAAGGCGCAAAATGATTGCTGAATTAGGAAATTATGCGCTGGCTTTAAGTTTAGCTGTATCGCTTATGTTGGCGATTTTCCCTTTGTGGGGGGCGGAAAAGGGCAATGCACAATTAATGGCATTAGCTCGCCCAATGACTTATGGTTTATTTGCAAGTCTAAGCATTGCTTTTGCTGCGCTATTTTATTTATTCGCAGTCAATGATTTTAGCGTGCAATATATTGTAAATAATTCTAATACTACTTTACCCATTTATTATCGTTTATCTGCGGTATGGGGTTCCCATGAAGGCTCTTTGTTACTGTGGATTTGGTTACTGGCGGTTTGGTCATTTGCCGTTGCTTTATTGAGTAAACATTTACCCCAAGAAGCGGTTGCTCGCGTGCTTGGTATTATGGGGATTATTAGCGTCGGTTTTGTATTGTTCGTCTTGTTTACCTCAAATCCTTTCACGCGTACTTTCCCTGATTTCCCAGTGGATGGAAAAGAACTTAACCCAATGTTGCAAGATGTGGGCTTAATTTTCCACCCTCCATTACTTTATATGGGCTATGTGGGTTTTTCTGTGGCATTTGCGTTTGCGATAGCATCCTTAATGACTGGAAAATTAGATTCAGCTTGGGCACGTTGGTCACGTCCTTGGACGCTTGCTGCTTGGGTGTTTTTAACTTTAGGTATCGTACTCGGTTCTTGGTGGGCTTATTATGAGCTTGGCTGGGGGGGCTGGTGGTTCTGGGATCCAGTAGAAAACTCATCGTTTATGCCGTGGCTTGCTGGTACTGCATTGATTCACTCTCTTTCTGTGACAGAAAAACGTGGTTCTTTTAAAGCTTGGACGGTATTACTTGCGATTTTAGCCTTTTCACTTTGTTTACTCGGCACGTTCTTAGTTCGTTCTGGTATCTTAGTTTCAGTTCACGCATTTGCATCGGATCCAACTCGTGGTTTGTATATTTTGGCTTACCTCGTTGTGGTAATTGGCGGTTCGCTTGCGCTCTATGCGTATAAAGGCAGTCAAATTCGTTCTCGTGATAATGCAGAACGCTATTCACGTGAAAGTATGTTGTTATTAAATAATATCTTATTAATGACCGCACTTTGCGTTGTATTCTTAGGAACGTTGTTACCACTCGTTCACAAACAACTTGGTTTAGGCTCTATTTCTATTGGTGCGCCGTTCTTTGATCAAATGTTCTTAATTATTATGACACCATTTGCATTATTGCTTGGTATTGGACCTTTAGTGAAATGGCGTAGAGACCAATTTTCTGCAATTCGTACGCCTGTTGTTATCTGCGTATTTGTTATGCTGATTGCAGGTTTTGCGTTACCTTATTTCTTGCAAGATAAAATTACCGTGAGTTCAGTGCTTGGTTCAATGATGACTGTGATTATTGTGTTACTTGTGCTTTATGAATTGCAACAACGTGCGACGCATCGTGAATCATTCTTTGTTGGCGTACGCAAACTATCTCGTTCTCATTGGGGAATGATGTTAGCTCACTTAGGCGTAGCTATGACTGTTTGGGGGATCGCATTTAGCCAAAACTTTAGCGTAGAACGTGATGTGAGAATGAAAGTTGGCGAGAACGCACAAATTGGTCGTTACGATTTTAAATTCGCTGGTGTGACGGATGAAAATGGTCCAAACTATATTGGTGGAAAAGCTCAAATTGATATTTCGAAAGATGGGCAACCAGAGGCAAGTTTATTCGCAGAAAAACGTTTTTACACAGTAAGTCGGATGTCTATGACAGAAGCCGCAATTGCTGGTGGTTTAACTCGTGACCTCTATGTGGCTCTCGGTGAAAAACTTGAGGACAATTCTTGGGCGTTACGCTTATATTACAAGCCATTTATTCGCTGGATTTGGATTGGTGGCTTATTTATGGCGTTAGGTGGATTGTTGTGCATGTTCGATCGACGCTATCGGTTTAATGTGTTGTTGAAGAAATAATTTTATTCTTGCCTTCCCCTGCTTGCGGGGGAAGGTGCCCGAAGGGCGGAAGGGGGATTACGATATCCCCCCTCAGTCACTTTGCGACAGCTTCCCCCATAAATGGGTGGAGCAAAGTTAATGAAAAAGTGCGGTAAAAAATGAAAAAAAAATTACTCGTTCCTCTTATTCTCTTTTTATCGATAACAATAGCATTTTTGGTGCAATTAAAACGCAATGCGCAAGGTGAAGATATTAAAGCATTAGAGTCTGCTTTGGTTGGAAAGCCTGTGCCAGCAAAAAATTTGACGGAGTTGTTTGAAAATAAAACTTACACGAATGAATTGTTTCAACAAGGTGAGCCAGTTTTGCTTAACGTATGGGCGACTTGGTGTCCAACTTGTTATGCCGAACATCAATATTTAAACAAACTTGCTAAAGAGGGTGTGAGAATTATCGGTTTAGATTATAAAGATGAATCACCTAAAGCAATGAAGTGGTTAAAAGATCTTGGCAATCCTTATCAAGTTGTTTTAAAAGATGAAAAAGGTTCTTTCGGTTTGGATTTAGGGGTATATGGTGCGCCAGAAACGTTCATTGTAGATGGAAAAGGTGTGATTCATTATCGTTATGCTGGAGATGTAAACGAAAAAGTTTGGACTCAGACTTTAAAACCAATTTATGACAAACTTTCGGAGCAACAATAATGAAAAAAACATGGCTATTTTTGACCGCACTTTTGTTTAGCTCAGTGGCGTTTTCAGCTATTGACGCATTAAATTTTAGTTCTCCACAGCAAGAGAGTGATTACCATCAATTAACACAATCTTTGCGTTGCCCTCAATGTCAAAATAACAATATTGCGGATTCCAATGCGACTATCGCAGTGGATATGCGTGGCAAAGTATTTGAGCTTTTACAAGAAGGCAAATCGAAAAATGACGTAGTGGATTATATGGTGGCTCGCTATGGCAATTTTGTAACCTATGATCCTCCTATAACAGCGAGTACATTAGTGCTATGGATTGCGCCATTATTGCTTGTGTTGTTAGGCGTGGTGTTTTTATTAAGACGCAAACCTAAAACCCAAAGTGCGGTGAAATCCCAAGAGGTTTTAACGGATGAAGATAATGCGCGTTTGGCAGAATTATTAAACAAGGATAAATAGATGAATTTTACATTAATTTTTATCTTAACCACTTTAGTTGTGGCGTTAATTTGTTTTTATCCTTTATTATGTCAATTCAAAGCGAAACATGGGCAAAAACGTGATGATTTAAATAAGGCGTTATATTTCTCGCGCTTGGAAGAAATTGAGCAAGATAATTCCCAAGGTTTAGTTGAAAATGTTGAGCAACTTAAACAAGAATTACAGAAAACTTTGCTTGATGATGTGCCGAGCAAGGTTCAAGAGAATGTGGATTATTCTGGCAAATCTTATGGAAAAATTTGGTTTATCTCTGGTGTATTAGCGTTAGGAATTATCGCAGGTCCTTCTTATTTTATGGTGGGATCTTGGCAAGCCGAATCAATGTTAGAACAAACTTATGCGAAATTACCCTATTTCTTTGACCGAATGAAAGATGAAGATAAAAATCCATTTTCTGATACAGAAATGCAGCAATTTTCTACCGCACTTCGAATCGATTTGCAAAAAAATCCAACTGATGCTAAAAAATGGTGGATGCTCGGTCAAATTGGGATGAATTTAGGTGATGCACGTTTGGCATTCGATAGCTATCAAAAGGCTAATAAACTTGAACCAGATAATGTGCAATATAAATTAGGCTATGCTCGTATATTGATGTTTTCTGAAGATGCGACTGATAAACTTAAAGGTGGCAATTTATTGCGTGAAGTGATTCGTCAAGAACACACTAACATTGAAGCATTGAGTTTACTCGCATTCCGTTATTTTGAAACAGAAGATTATAAAATGGCGGCAGTGACTTGGGCGATGATGCTACGCTTAATGCCGAAAGATGATGAGCGAGTTCCATTAATTGAAAAAAGTATTCGTACCGCGCGTGATGCTTTAGAAGCGCAAAATGAAGAAAAATCAAAAAGTATCACTCCCGAAAAATAACCTAGTACGTTATAAGACTTTTTGATATAGTGCGAAAAAATTATTCGTAGTCGAACAGATTAGCATTTAATAAAGTACTAAAGGAACGAGAAATGAATAATAAAAATTGCACTTTTTTCTTTGTTCTGCGTCATTATTGGAAGTTTATTTACTTCACAATTTTCGATTGCAGAAAATGATTCTAGTGCAGTTGATTCTGAAGATAAAAAAGCATTTAATTCCGATGTTTCAAATAATGATGCTCAAAAACTAGCTCAAAGTATTGAATTTAAAGTTTATAAAATAGATGAAACCACTTCATCAGAAAGTATTTATGAATCTCCAGCTGGAATTTGTCAGGGATTTAAGATTACAAGAGGTGTAGATTACACAAATTCGACTTACCATTATCTTTATCCAGACAATAGAGGAGAATTCTATGGCAGTGTGGTTGGTGCAACTATTTATAACCAAAAAGATCCTCAAAATTTAAGTTATGTGCCTGTTTATTCAATTACAGACAAAGATTTGTCTAAGTGTATTCAGGCACAAGAAAATAAAAAATTAAAGGAAAAAGCAGCGAATTATGTATCAGAAGGTAGGGCTGTATTAACTGACGTAATTTGTAAATAGGATGTATTTAATGAGAAAAATAGTTTTTGTTAGTTGTGTAATTTTAGGTTTAGCAGCATGTTCATCTCAACCAGAACAAATTGGTGGCGGTGTTTACGATATGAAAACTGTGCAAGAATATAATGCTCGAGTTATTAGTGGTAATACTGTTACACAAACTCAAAAGGATAAAATAACGCAACAAATTGATACAAGTTTAAAATTAAACCAAAGTGACAATAAAGTTAAAACGAGAACAAGACGTGTATTGCCTGTTCTTCCAGTTACACCAAGCGTCGGGTATCATTATAATTATCACTATTTTAGATAAAAAATTATCTTGTTATCTGTGCTAAAAATTCTTCTTCTGTTAATACTGTAATATTTAGTTCTTGAGCTTTTGCAAGTTTAGAGCCTGCCCCATCACCTGCGATAACGAAATCTGTTTTACTGGATACCGAACCACTTACTTTTGCACCAAGCTGTTGTAATAAGGCTTTTGCTTCATTACGCCCCATTTGTGTAAGAGTGCCTGTCAGTACTACAGTTTTATCTTTGAACAAGTTTTCACTCGCTTCTTTCACTTCTACAGTTTCCCAATGCACACCTTGTGCGATTAAATCCTCCACGACTGCAACATTATGCGCTTCACGCCAAAATATAAAAATTCGGTTCGCTACAACTTCCCCTACATCAGGCACTTGTTGAAGTTCTTCAAGATTTGCGTCTTTAAGCGCATCTAAAGTTTTGAAATGATTAGCAAGATTTAATGCAGTGGCTTCGCCCACTTCACGAATGCCTAAAGCAAAAATAAAGCGATCAAGCGTCGTGCTTTTTGCATTTTCAAGACTATTGAGTGCGTTTTCTGCAGATTTTGCACCCATTCTTTCTAAGCGTGTGAGCGTGGTTAAATCAAGTTTAAATAAGTCCGCAGGTGTATGAATTAGCTCTCGATCGACTAATTGCTCTATTAATTTTCCGCCTACACCATCAATATCCATTGCTTTACGAGAGACGAAATGTTTTAACGCCTCTTTACGCTGTGCCGCACAGAATAATCCTCCCGTGCAACGTGCTACTGCTTCGCCTTCAATACGAATAATTTGAGAATCGCACACAGGGCAATTTGTTGGGAAAATGATTGGTTTAGCATTATCAGGGCGACGTTCGTGTAATACGCCAATAATTTGTGGAATTACATCGCCTGCTCGACGAATAACAACAGTATCGCCAATAGCGATATTTAAACGTTCAATTTCATCGCCATTATGTAAGGTGGCATTACTTACTGTAACGCCTGCAACAAACACTGGCTCTAATTTGGCAACTGGTGTGATTGCGCCAGTTCGACCCACTTGGAATTCAACATCATTCAACAGGGTTAATTCTTCTTGGGCGGGGAATTTATAAGCAATCGCCCAGCGAGGTGCTTTAGAAATAAATCCTAGTTCATTTTGTAAGGCTATATCATTGATTTTTAATACCGTTCCGTCAATATCATAACCTAACGAGCTACGTTTGTTTTGAATATCTCGATAAAAACCTAAAACTTCATCTGCACCATTGCATAAACGAATTTCAGGATTTACTGGAATCCCGATAGATTTTAGCCATTGCAAACGATCATAATGCGTAGTCGGCAGATCAATCCCCTCAGCAATTCCAATACCATAAGCATTTAATACCAGCGGACGTTTGCTGGTAATATTAGGATCAAGCTGGCGTAAAGAGCCTGCCGCTGCATTGCGAGGATTAGCAAAGGTTTTTTCATTATGTTCTAACGCATATTTATTTAAACGCTCAAAGCCTGCGTGCGGCATAAAAACTTCGCCCCGCACTTCTAAACGTGCTGGAGGATTATCTGTTAAAAGTTGTAATGGAACATTACGAATCGTGCGGATATTGGCTGTAATATCTTCGCCTGTGGTGCCATCACCACGAGTGGCGGCTTGTGTAAGTTCACCATTAACATACAAAATACTCACAGCCAAGCCATCAAGTTTAGGTTCGCAACAGAAAGTAAGTGGTTTCGGTAATAGGATTAAACGATCTTCAATGCGTTTTACAAAAGCATTAAATTCTGCATCGGAAAAAGCATTATCCAAAGAGAGCATAGGAATTTCGTGACGAATTTGGCTAAACCCAGAAAGTGGTTTTGCACCAACACGTTGAGTGGGCGAATCTGACGTCAGAAATTCAGGATGCTCTAATTCTAGGGCTTTGAGCTGATGAAATAAACGATCGTATTCGCTATCAGGCACGCTCGGATTATCTAAAACGTGGTATTCGTATTCATATTGGCGCAAGGTTTTGCGTAGATTGTCTAGTTGAGTTTGAATATTTGTCATAAAATTCTCGGAGAAAAATGACCGCACTTTTCTATGTATTTAGCGTGAAAATAGACAGGTACAAAGCCTGTCTAAATGAATATAAAAGTGCGGTAAATTTAAGGTATGAATTTACACTCGAGCAAGATAGGCTTGCTCTGCATTTGCATCAAAAATTTCTTGTTCTTCAGTCAGTATAACACCTTGTAAATCTTCGGCTAATGTATGGGCAGCACGCATCATCATACGTAAATTAGCAAGATTATTACCTGGAGAGGGCAATTGCATAAATAATACAATTCCTATGGTGTTAAATTCCGCTAAGTTATAAGCATTGAATGTGCCGGGTTGTTCTAAATTTGCCACACTAAAAAGCACGGGACTTGCCACACTTAAATCTAAGTGACGATGATACATTTCATCTTTACCCAAGATAAAACCCAAGTTTTCAAGAGCCTGCACCAATTTAGCACCATTAAATTCTTCGCTAGATTTTGGAATAAGATAAAGTTGAATATAGCCAGTTGTTTGTTTTGGCTGAGCTGTCGTTTCTGCTTTTGGTTCATTGAACGAGAGGTTGTAGTCTACTTGATGTTCTTCGTGAGATAATTCTGCAAGCTGCACTCTTAATTCTGGCGATGATGAATTAATGCCATTAAAACCAACATTTTGACTTTGTGCTTCAAGTTGTTCTAAGGTCATACTTGCGACATTATTTGCGGTTGGCATATCGTATTGAGGTTGCGTTGGTTGTATTGGCTCGGAACGATGATTCCCCATATCATAAATAGGTTGCGTGTTAGGAATAGAAATTTTGATGTCATCCACACTTTTATCGCTTTGGCGATAATCGATCAATTCAGCTTCTGATGGTAATTTTTCTGTGGTCGGTTGAGAAATTGGTGTATGCCCATTTTCCACATAGGTATTCGGCGAAATATTGTTTGGCTGTACCATTTCTTCTTGCGTATGGGATCTAGATGTTGGAGAAGTGCGGTCAAATTTATTGGCTTTATCAAAATATTTTGATTTCTCACGACGATTTGACCATAATCCGTGTACGATTAAGGCGACAAGTGCTACGATACCCACAATAATCAAAATTGTATTTAAATCCATTTTTATTCCTTACGCGCGATAGTTCGGCGAGAGTGCTATAAATGGTGCTAATGCTACCATATTTCAGTAGGTGAAAAAATACTTCAAAGTGTGGAATTTTAAAGGAAAAGTGCGGTCTGTTTTAAGCATATTTTTATTGAAAGGAAAGAAAAATGTTAAATCTTAATGAATTAAAATCTGGTTTCCACTATTTTGTGATGGGCTGGCATTTCATCACACAAAAAGGTTTGCGTCGGTTTGTTATTATTCCAATTTTGCTCAATACCATTTTGCTTTGTGGTTTATTTTGGCTTTTTATTAGCCAAATCAGCAGTGCTATTGATTGGGTGATGAATTTTATTCCAGATTGGCTTAGTTTTCTCAGTGTCATTTTACTGACACTTTCGATTTTAACGATTTTATTGCTCTTTTATTTTACTTTTACCACGTTTTCTGGCTTTATCGCAGCCCCCTTTAATGGTTTGTTGGCGGAAAAAGTAGAAAAAATGCTGACGGAGGAAAATATTAATGATGATAGTCTCGTGGATATAATGAGGGATGTGCCTCGTATGCTTGCTCGAGAGTGGCAAAAATTACGTTATAGCCTACCCAAAATTATCGCCTTATTTTTACTGAGTTTTATTCCTCTGGTTGGGCAAACCATCGTGCCAGTACTTACTTTCTTGTTCACTTGTTGGATGATGGCAATTCAATATTGTGATTATCCTTTTGATAATCACAAAGTCTCTTTTGATATCATGAAAAATGCACTTGGCAATCAACGAACTCAAAGTTTAACTTTTGGTGGATTGGTTACTTGTTGCACATTTGTGCCAGTGATTAATTTATTAATTATGCCTGTTGCAGTATGTGGTGCGACGCTGATGTGGGTGGAAAATTATCGTAATGACTTAGGTTTTAATATGAATAGATCTTTTTCCTCTCAAACGGGGCTTGATGTTCGTTCAGAAAATACAGGGATTGTTAAATAGCCTACAGTTATAAATAGATCAAATAACTATTTTTTTAATCAAAAGTGCGGTACTATAAATAAACCAACATTAACGAAGTCCAACGAAAGGGAAATATTATGACAATTTATGCAGACAATTCTTATTCTATCGGAAATACGCCGCTTGTGCGTTTAAAACACTTTGGCCATAACGGCAATGTGGTGGTAAAAATTGAAGGTCGTAACCCAAGCTACAGCGTAAAATGCCGTATTGGGGCGAATATGGTGTGGCAAGCAGAAAAAGATGGCACGCTCACAAAAGGGAAAGAGATTGTAGATGCAACGAGTGGTAACACGGGCATTGCTTTGGCTTATGTTGCGGCGGCTAGAGGTTATAAAATCACGCTCACTATGCCAGAAACAATGAGTCTTGAAAGAAAACGCTTATTGTGCGGATTGGGTGTAAATTTAGTGCTTACCGAAGGTGCAAAAGGAATGAAAGGTGCTATTGCGAAAGCAGAAGAAATTGTTGCTTCTGATCCAAGCCGCTATGTCATGCTTAAACAATTTGAAAATCCAGCCAACCCACAAATTCATCGAGAAACAACAGGGCCTGAAATTTGGAAAGATACGGATGGCAAAGTCGATGTTGTTGTTGCTGGCGTAGGAACAGGTGGTTCGATTACGGGTATTTCTCGCGCGATTAAATTAGATTTTGGTAAACAAATCACTTCTGTTGCCGTTGAGCCAGTGGAATCTCCGGTCATTAGTCAAACTTTAGCGGGTGAAGAAGTAAAACCAGGTCCACACAAAATTCAAGGTATCGGTGCGGGTTTCATTCCCAAAAATTTAGATTTATCTATTATTGATCGCGTAGAAACTGTTGATAGTGATACCGCACTTGCCACAGCTCGTCGCTTAATGGCGGAAGAAGGCATTCTTGCAGGTATTTCATCTGGTGCAGCTGTCGCGGCTGCAGATCGCTTAGCTAAATTACCAGAATTTGCCGATAAACTCATTGTTGTTATTTTGCCTTCAGCTTCTGAACGCTACTTAAGCACAGCACTGTTTGAAGGGATTGAGGGATAAACAAAAAAGAATAAAGTGCGGTGAATTTTTACCGCACTTTTATTAAGACTAGAGTAGTTCAATCTGAATGACATCAGATTGTTTAATCCCCTTATTTTATCCTTTCCTTCTTATTCAAAATCAATTTTTTCTTCTTTTCATATTCTGTTCATTGAATTTTTTTATTAATGCAGTAAACTAGCCACCGATTTTTAATCATCTTTCTTTTCACTTTAAATGTTACCCGCGAGTAACAAAAGGACACATCATGACAAACAAAGTAAACAGTTATGGCTGGAAAGCCTTAATTGGCTCTGCCGTCGGCTATGCAATGGACGGTTTCGATCTTCTCATTTTAGGTTTCATGCTTAGTGCAATTTCCGCAGACTTAAATCTAACACCCGCCCAAGGTGGATCTCTCGTAACTTGGACTCTGATTGGTGCCGTATTTGGCGGCATTTTATTTGGTGCATTAAGCGATAAATACGGTCGTGTACGCGTACTGACTTGGACTATTCTTCTTTTTGCGGTGTTTACTGGTTTATGTGCGATTGCACAAGGTTATTGGGATTTACTGATTTATCGCACAATTGCTGGTATTGGCTTAGGCGGTGAATTTGGAATTGGGATGGCTCTAGCAGCAGAAGCATGGCCTGCACGCCACCGAGCGAAAGCAGCATCTTATGTTGCATTGGGTTGGCAAGTTGGTGTGTTAGGTGCTGCGTTGCTTACACCATTATTGCTCCCGCATATTGGCTGGCGTGGAATGTTCTTAGTGGGTATCTTCCCTGCATTTGTCGCTTGGTTCTTACGTTCTCATCTGCACGAACCTGAAATTTTCACTCAAAAACAAACCGCACTTTCAACGCAATCCAGCTTTACTGATAAATTACGTTCATTCCAGCTTCTGATTAAAGACAAAGCCACGAGCAAAATTAGTCTTGGTATCGTCGTACTCACTTCTGTACAAAACTTCGGTTATTACGGCATTATGATTTGGTTACCTAATTTCTTATCAAAACAACTTGGATTCAGTTTAACTAAATCTGGGCTTTGGACCGCCGTTACCGTCTGCGGCATGATGGCTGGCATTTGGATTTTCGGACAACTCGCCGACCGAATCGGACGCAAACCAAGTTTCTTACTTTTCCAATTAGGCGCAGTGATAAGTATCGTGGTTTACTCACAACTTACCGATCCTGACATCATGCTTCTTGCTGGGGCATTTTTAGGTATGTTTGTGAACGGAATGCTGGGCGGTTACGGTGCATTGATGGCGGAAGCCTACCCAACAGAAGCTCGAGCAACGGCACAAAACGTACTTTTCAATATTGGTCGTGCCGTAGGGGGATTTGGACCTGTAGTTGTGGGCGCAGTTGTACTTGCTTACTCTTTCCAAACGGCCATCGCTCTACTTGCGATTATCTACGTAATTGATATGTTAGCGACAATTTTCTTAATCCCTGAATTAAAAGGTAAAGCCTTAGACTAAGAAAATATAAAAGATAAAAATGCTCGCCAAGTGCGAGCATTTTTTATGAAACAAGTCATCTTATAAGTAATATCTTTATAAGTTTTCTTTTCACTAAGCAAACTTTCATTATTTTGCCAACAGTTCGTTCAATTTTTCTAATGCCATTTCTGGCGTAATATCAATCAAACTTTGATGATACCCCCCCTCTTTGTCGCCTTTACGGACTTTAATCAATCCACCTTCAATTAAACGAATAATCGTTGCTTTATCTGAAAGCGGCGGCGTATATTGTGGGCTAGTTGGTCCATAAAGTGCAATCAATGGACGATTTACTGCTGCCGCAATATGCATTAAACCACTGTCATTGGTCACGACCGCCGTACAATTTGCAATTAAATCCACTGCTTCATTTAAGTTGGTTTTTCCTGCTAAATTGACACAAAACTCACGCAACGCTTCTGGCAGTGCTTGACGAATTTCTTCTCCCACTGGTTCATCTTTAGCTGAACCAAATAGCGCCACAGCATAGCCTTGGGTAATTAACATTTCTGCTAATTTTGCATAATGATAATGTGGCCAACGTTTTGCCGGGCCAAATTCCGCACCAGGACAAAAACCAATAATTGGACGCTCGCCTAAAAGTGCGGTTTGTTTTTTAAAGTTTTTTAAGGTTTCAGCTTGTTGAGTGGGATCAACGGTTAAATAAGGTTTTAGAACAGGAATATCAGCCGCTTTCGGTACCGCATTTTGCTCAAAAGCTAACGCGACATAACGTTGCACCATCATAGGATAATCACGTTTATTATTGCGTAAATCGTTAAGCAAGAAATAACGGCTTTCCCCTTTCCAGCCACGACGCACCGCAATTTTTGCAAAAGCGGGAATAAAAGCTGACTTCAAGGAGTTTGGTAATACGATCGCCATATCATATTGATTGCGCAATGCCTTACCTAAACGATAACGCGTTCCCAATTCAAAGGCTCCGTGCCCTAATGGCATTTCAATCGCCTTACGCACTTCTGGCATACGCGCAAGCAAAGGCTTACACCAATTCGGTGCCATCACATCAATATTGCAGTTTGGATATTGAATTTTCAGTTGCTGGTACAAACTGTGCGACATCATCATATCGCCAACCCAAGATGGGCCAATAATTAGAATATTCATTTTCTGTCTTTCAGATAAAAGTGCGGTCAAAAATACTTGTTATTATGGCACAGAGTTGAATAAAAATATGCTCCTTTAACAATTTAGTCGAAACTCTTTAGGAGTCATTTCAAATTCTTTCTTAAAAACAGAGTAAAAATATTGAATTGATGGATAGCCGCAAATCTCAGCAATTTCTTGAATAGAAATATCTGTTTGTTGTAATAAATTCTTTGCTCGGGAAATTTTTTCTTCGTGGATGACTTGGTGAATTGTTTTATTCATTTCATTCTTAAAACGTTGTTCAAGATTAGAACGTGAGGTTTCAAGATGATCTAAAACTTGTTCTACTTTAATTCGATGACAGGCACGATGACGAATATAATGCATTGCTTGAATGACAAGCGGATCTGTTAATGATCGATAATCTGTAGAATTTCGAGAGTGAACGGTAATCGGTGGAATTAAAATAGGGGTATGTGAAACTTTTTGACCATTGAGTAATTTGTGTAATAATTTCGCAGCTTGATAACCAATCTCTCTCGTGCCTTGTTCTACGGAGGAAAGGGACATACGCGATAAATATTGGATCAATTCTTCATTATCAATACCAACCACACAAAGCTCTTCAGGTACAGCAATTTTACTGTATTCACAAGCCTGCAATAAATGACGAGCACGCGCATCCGTAACAGCAATAATACCAGTATGAGAAGGAAGAGATTTTAACCAGACAATTAGCTTTTGTTGCTCTTCCAACCAATTTTGAGCATGAACCTGCACACCCTCATATAGGTAAATAGGGTAATGATTTTTCTCCATCAACTCTACAAAAGCATCTCTTCGTTCTATAGACCAATGCTTATGAGTATTTACTTGCAAACCATAAAATGCAAACTGTGACAGTCCTTTCTCCTGTAAATGAGATAAAGCCATTTCAACCAATGCCATATTATCTGTTGCTACATAAGGAAAGTGCGGATAAAAATCAGCTTGTTTATAAGATCCACCAACTGCTATAGTAGGAATAAGAGTGTGTTGCAATAATTCAACAGTTTTTGGATCATCAAAGTCTGCAATAATGCCATCAATAGAAAGTTGATTAATAGTATCAGTATGATAGATAAATTCATCTTCTACAAAAATATCCCACATACATTGCGATGCCTGAATATATTGTCCAATACCCTCCACCACCTGCCGATCATATACTTTGTTTGCATTAAATAAGAGGGCAATTTTGTAGTATTGTTCCGTCATTTTATATCCTTATCTATGGGAAATTGCTATTTAAGTTATAATAGAAAAGATATTTAGCTTCAAGATAAAAATAGCCAGAATAACTGGCCATTTTTATATCCAATACCACATTTATTTTTTTAGCTTCGCAATACCTATTCCACTTGCACCATAAATAATAGCAAAGATAATACCACTCCAACACAACACTGCCCAAGGTAAATAAGATAATGTAGCTACCCCTAAAGTTCCTGCCATATATGCACCTGCGGCAGTCCATGGCAAAATAGGTTCAATAATTGTTGCGGAGTCTTCTGCTGTTCGACTTAGATTTTTTGGATGTAATCCTTTTTCTACATACGCATTTTTAAGCATTTCTCCTGGAATTAGAATAGAAATTTGCCCATTACAAGTAACCCCAATCATTGTTAGACCGCAAAGAATCGTTGTAATAATCAAAGAAAGAGTTGAATGAACAAAGGTGAGTAATTTTTGAATAATCACGGTTAATGCACCGCTCAATTGTAATACACCTGCAAATGATAATGCACAGAAACAAATTAATAGTGTTCCCATCATTGAGTTCATTCCACCACGATTCAACAAACGACTTAAATCAGAGCTAACTGAAGTATGGTGAATCATTGAGGTATCAAATCCATTAACTGCGCTATTAATCACATCAGATAGAGAGAATTTTTGAATTAAGATAGCATTAATAATTGCGATAAATGCTGATAATAACATCACTGGAATAGTCGGTTTCTTAGTAATAGATCCCCATAATACAATAGCGACTGGAATAAGTAATAGAAAGTTAAAATGATAAACTTGCTCTAACTCATGAATCATTGTATTTACTTTTTCTGGAGTCGCTACATTAGAAAAATCGTAGTTTAAACCATATACCACATAGACAGTAGCCGAAAGAATAAAAGATGGTAATGTTGTATAAAGTAAGTGAACTATATGCTCATATAAATCTACGCCAGCAGCTGCGGATGCAATATTGGTTGTATCAGATAATGGCGATAATTTATCTCCAAAATACGCACCAGCGACCACAGCACCTGCCGTAGCAGCCAAATTGGCGTCTAATCCAATCGCAACTCCCATAAATGCCACACCGACAGTCCCTGCTGACCCCCAAGAGGTTCCAGTACAAATGGAAACAATAGCAGTAAGGAATAAGGCTGTCACATAAAGATATTCTGGTGATATTGCTTTTAGTCCGTAGTAGATCATCATAGGAATTGTTCCTCCACTAATCCAAGTTCCAATTAATAATCCTACAGTAATTAAAATTAATAGCGCAGGCATTGTTTTAGCTATTTTTTCTGAAATGGCGTCTAAAATATCTAAATAGCAATGACCTAATTTAATAACTAAAAAACCAGCAAATACCGTTGAAATAATCATTAATGGCTCTGCTGGCAAATCAAATAAAGCATACCCAAGCCCTAACAGTAATAGCATCACAATGATTGGTGAAAAAGCTTCTAATGTTGTTGGCATTCTTGTGCGATGAGTGGTTTTCATATTAAATCTCCCTATTGTTTAATAAACAAAACCCATTTTTGATTCGATTCAATGCTTCTAATAATTTTTTTCTAGGCATAGCGACATTCATACGAAAGAAACCATCTCCCTCTTTGCCAAATTCACTCCCCAAAGATACTTTTACTCTTGATAAATTATTAATCCAATAAGCTAATTCATTTTCATTTATACTTAGCTTTTTATAGTTTATCCAAAGTAAATAAGTTCCATCACTTTCAGTAATATCTAATAATGGAATATACTCATTGAAAAATTCTTTTACTATCTTCTTATTATTCTTTATGTATTCTTTTAGATAGATTACCCAATCAGTACAATATTTATATAACGAAATAATAGCTGGTATAGAGAAATAATTTGGATTATGTATACCTAATGCCATCATTTCTTTTATAAATTTTTCTCGAATTTCTTTATTCTCAATAATTAGGTTAGCTATTTCCAATCCAGGAATATTAAAAGTTTTTGCTGGGGATAAACAGATCATTGAGTGATTTGCTACCCATTCATCTAATGATGATATTAAATAGTGGGAGTCATTTGTTAGTGTAAAGTCTGCGTGGACATCATCGGAAATGATAAATACATTATGTTTTTTAGCTAAGTTTATAATTTTAATAAGGACTTCTTTATTCCAAATCGTTCCAGTTGGATTATGAGGAGAAATTAAAACAAATACTTTAGAATGTTTAAAACATTCCTCTAATAAATGAAAATCAATATGATACTTTCTATTTTCATAAACCAAAGGACATTGATATAATTTTCTGTCATTTAATTTTATCGTGTTTAATATTGGACTATATGAAGGTGATAGAATACATATTCCATCATTTTCTTTTGTAAATGCTCGTATATAAATAGATACGGCTTGGATTATTCTTGGGCAAAATACAATTTTTTCAGAGAGAACAGAATAATGATATTGTTCGAAAATATAATCACTGATTATCTTGTAATAGTCGGCTGGTAATTCAGTATAACCATAAATTCCTAAACGATTAAATTTTTCTAATTCATCTATCATTATCTGAGGGGCTGGAATATCCATATCCGCAACAGACATTGGAATAATATCATTATCTACATTCCATTTAGCACTAAATGTATTTAGACGATCAATAATCACATCAAAATTATAAAAATTATTCATTATTCCTCCTGATGTATAAGGCAAATTTACTTTAGTCAAAGAAGAAAAGAATTAAAATTACTAAAACTACTTTATCTATTACGTTTTTTCACAACTGTGATCCACGCCACAGTTGCAAATAATCAACATAGAAAAATTAAATAACATAATTGATGAAAAGTTAGTTTTTCACAAAAATGCGAAAAATTTCATCACCTAGAGAGGAAAATGTTATGACAACCTATTTCGATAAAATTGAAAAAATCTCCTTTGAGGGAGAAAAATCCACAAATCCTTTTGCTTTCAAACATTATGATGCTAATCAAGTAATTTTAGGTAAAACTATGGCTGAACATTTACGCTTGGCGGTGTGTTATTGGCATACCTTTTGCTGGAATGGGAATGATATGTTTGGGCTAGGTTCTTTGGAGCGAAGTTGGCAGAAAAATCCAAATGTGCTTGCTGGCGCAGAACAAAAAGCCGATATTGCTTTTGAGTTTTTGAATAAGTTAGGCGTGCCTTATTATTGTTTTCATGATGTTGATATTGCACCTGAAGGTAATTCAGTGCGGGAATATGTACAAAATTTTCATCATATTGTTGATATTTTAGAACGCAAACAAGTAGAAACGGGTGTAAAACTCTTATGGGGAACTGCAAATTGTTTTACTAATCCTCGTTATATGTCTGGTGCAGCAACCAATCCTAATCCTGAGGTTTTTGCTTGGGCTGCAACACAAGTGTTTAATGCGATGAATGCCACTCAACGTTTAGGTGGAGAAAATTACGTATTATGGGGTGGACGTGAGGGGTATGAAACTTTATTGAATACCGATTTGAAACGTGAACGTGAACAAATTGGTCGTTTTATGCAAATGGTGGTAGAACATAAGCATAAAATTGGGTTTAAAGGTACATTATTAATTGAGCCAAAACCGCAAGAACCAACTAAACATCAATATGATTATGATGTGGCAACAGTGTATGGTTTCCTAAAACAATTTGGTTTAGAAAAAGAAATTAAAGTTAATATTGAAGCTAACCACGCGACGCTTGCTGGCCATACCTTTCAACATGAAATTGCAACAGCTTGTGCATTAGATATTTTTGGCTCAATTGATGCTAATCGTGGCGATCCACAATTAGGCTGGGATACCGACCAATTCCCAAATAGTGTTGAAGAAAATACGTTAGTTATGTATGAAATTTTAAAACATGGCGGTTTTACTACTGGAGGCTTTAATTTTGATGCGAAAATTCGCCGACAAAGTATTGATCCTTATGATTTATTTTACGCTCATATCGGTGCAATTGATGTATTGGCATTATCCTTAAAACGTGCAGCAAAAATGTTACAAGAGAAAACCTTACAAAAAATTGTTAATGCACGCTATGCAGGTTGGAATAGTGAACTTGGTCAGCATATTTTGCAAGGTAAAACTTCACTTGAAACACTTGCGCAACTTGTCCAACAAAAAGATTTAGCACCAAAACCAGTTTCAGGTCAGCAAGAATATTTGGAAAATTTGGTAAACCAAGTTATTTATAGCTAAAAATGAAGCAAAAGTGCGGTTGTATTTCACCGCACTTTTTTATTTTAGGAGACATTATGTATATAGGAATTGATTGTGGCACACAAGGAACAAAGGCAATAGTGCTTGATTCTGTCCAAAAAAAAGTGATTGGAGTTGGTTACGCAAAACATGAATTAATTACACAATCCAATGGAAGACGTGAACAACAACCAAATTGGTGGATTGAGGCATTACAACAAGCATTACAAATTGCATTGAAACAAGCAAAAAATTCACCGCACTTTTCACCTAATTTAGTGAAGGGAATAGGCATTTCAGGACAACAACATGGACTGGTAATGTTAGATAAAAACGATCGTCCTCTATATAAGGCTAAGCTTTGGTGTGATACAGAAACCGCTACGGAAAATGATATACTGATCGAAAAATTAGGCGGACAAACAGCCGTATTTGAAAAATTAGGCATCATTTGCCAAACTGGTTACACAGCTTCAAAACTAAGTTGGTTTCGTCAAAATTATCCTGACAAATTTGCCAATATTCGCAAAATCATGCTGCCACACGATTATCTAAATTATTGGCTAACAGGAAAATTCTGCACTGAATTTGGTGATGCTTCTGGTAGTGGTTATTTCGATGTTGTGAAAAGAGAATGGAAAAGAGAAGTCTTCAAATATCTTGCACCAGAATTAAATATGGATGAAGTGTTACCAAAATTACTTTCTGCTGAACAAAAAATCGGTGTGATTAAACCTGAAATTGCGACTTTATTTGGTTTTAATGAGAATGTCATCGTCTCCACAGGTGGAGGCGATAATATGATGGGAGCAATTGGTACAGGAAATATTCGAGAAGGGATTGCTACGATGAGTCTCGGTACTTCTGGTACCTTGTATGCTTATACGCAAAAGCCATTGCTTAATTTACCACCAATGATCGCAAATTTTTGTTCAAGTAATAATGGCTGGTTACCACTGGTTTGTGTAATGAATATAACCTCCTCAAATAAACAGCTAATGAATTTGCTCAATATTGATATTGAAGAATTAAATCAACTTGCTCAACAAGCACCTATTGGCGCGAATGGCATCACTATTTTGCCATTCTTTAATGGTGAAAGAGTTCCACCTTTACCCAATGCAAAAGCGAGCATTTTAGGATTAGATTCAAGTAATTTCACACGAGAAAATCTTTGTCGAGCAATGATGGAAAGTGCTACTTTTACGCTTCGCTATGGCTTAGATTTATTTCGTCAAGCTGGCCTCGAAACCTCACAAATTCGCCTAATTGGAGGTGGCGCGAAAAGCTCATTTTGGCGGCAAATGATTGCTGATGTGATGAATTCTGAAGTGGTATGTTTGCAGGAAGAAGAAGCTGCTGCATTAGGAGGAGCAATTCAAGCTATGTGGGCAAATGGAGAAGGAGAACTGGAATTTTTATGCGAAACCTTCATTCACTTAGATGAAAACTCAAAAGCTTATCCCAACTTATCACAGGTGAAAAATTATCAAAGTGCTTATGAGCGTTATTTAATACATTTATCACAATTATATTAAATAAAATCCCCTATGCCGATAAGCTATAGGGGATTTACTACATTAATAATTTATTTTCTATTCAACCACGCCATATATTCAGTCACGCCTTCCGCGACTGTTTTGAATGGTTTATCGTAGCCTGTTGAGCGAAGTTTAGTTAAATCTGCTTGAGTATATTCTTGATAACGAGATTTCAAATGCTCTGGGAATGGAATGGTTTCAATCTCGCCTTTTCCGTGGAATTTCACTACCGCATCAGCCACCGCACGGAAACTTTCTGCATTTCCTGTACCAAGGTTGTAAATACCCGAAATACCATTTTGCCAACACCAAATATTCACTGCAGCCACATCGCCTACATAAACAAAATCACGGCGGAATCCTTCGCTGCCTGCAAATAATTTTGGATTTTCGCCTTTTAAGATTTGGTTATTCAAGTGGAATGCCACACTCGCCATTGAACCTTTATGATTTTCACGCGGCCCGTAAACATTGAAATAACGGAAACCACATACTGGCGATTTTGCTTCTGGCAAAATGTTACGCACATATTGATCGAACAAGAATTTAGAATAGCCATACACATTTAATGGGCCTTCAAATTCACGTTCTTCACGGAATACTTTGGTGTCTCCATAAGTTGCTGCGCTTGAGGCATAGAAAAAAGGAATTTCACGGTCAAGGCAATAATGCAACAACTCTTTAGAATATTCGTAGTTGTTGTGCATAATGTATTTACCATCCCATTCCGTAGTCGCAGAACATGCCCCCTCGTGGAATACCGCATCAATATCGCCAAATTCATCGCCCGCAATAATAGAAGCAATGAAATCTTCTTTATCGCAATAATCTGCGATGTCTAAATCAACTAAATTTGCAAATTTCGTGCCATCTTTTAAGTTATCCACCACTAAAATATCTTTGCGCCCTAAATCATTCAATGCTTTGACAATATTACTGCCAATAAAACCAGCGCCGCCTGTTACAATAATCATAATTCTGTCCTCTTTAAAATAAGTTTGCGTATTGTAATAGATTTTCTACCGCTTAGCCAAAAAACTCTGCGAAAAACAACCGCACTTTTAATCCCCAATAACTCGTAAGGCCTGTCGTAACAAGATCCATTTTGCCTTTACTCAACAACACAATTGTGGGTGTCACATTAATTTGCCATCGTTCTGCAAATTCCCCTTTAGGATCATTAACCGTAGTGAAGTGGTAGTCATGCTTACTTAAATAATCATTTACGTCCGCCTCATTGCCTGAGCGTAATGCCACCGATACAACTTGATAGCCTTCGTTTGCTAAAGAATTAATTGCTGGCGAAGTATAACGACAATAACCACACCAAGTTCCCCAAAAATAAAGTAATGTGGGTTTGTTTTGATCAAGACTATCAAGAGAGAACGTACTCCCTTGAAGATCTTGTAACGTGATTTTATTTATTTCCTTTGGCACTACAGGGCGACGAACAAAATCCAGTATGCTAGTTATCACAATAAAAGTTAAAAAGAGGGATAATCCATTCTTGAGTAATTTTTTAATCTTCATTTTATTTATTCCTTATCTTGTTGAGATGATTGTAATTGAGCGTACAACCATAGTCAAAAATAAAGAATTTTTGCTACAATAGGTAAAACATAAATAAAAGGAGGAAAATAATGACATCAAATCAACTTGCTCAATATATCGACCACACCGCACTTACCGCAGAAAAAAATGAACAAGATATTTCGACACTCTGTAATGAAGCGATTGAACATGGATTTTATTCTGTATGTATCAATTCTGGTTATATTCCACTCGCTAAAGAAAAACTTGCTGGCTCAAATGTAAAAATTTGTACCGTAGTTGGCTTCCCTTTGGGGGCGAATTTAACCTCTGTCAAAGCATTTGAAACGCAAGAAGCTATTAAAGCGGGTGCAAATGAGATTGATATGGTAATTAATGTAGGTTGGATAAAATCGCAAAAATGGGATGCAGTAAAACAAGATATTCAAGCTGTATTTAATGCTTGTAATGGCACGCCATTAAAAGTAATTTTAGAAACTTGTTTGCTCACTAAAGATGAAATAGTGAAAGCCTGCGAAATTTGTAAAGAAATCGGTGTAGCTTTTGTTAAAACATCAACGGGTTTCAATAAAGGCGGCGCAACTGTAGAAGATGTTGCATTGATGAAACAAACGGTCGGCAATATTGGTGTTAAAGCATCAGGTGGTGTGCGTGATACTGAAACTGCACTTGCAATGATTAAGGCGGGTGCGACTCGCATTGGTGCAAGCGCTGGCATTGCAATTATTAGCGGTACGCAAGACACTCAAAGCACTTACTAATCCTTTCACGCGTGGTATTCTTTCCACGCGTTTTTACATATTCGACAATTTCTGCAGCAAACGATCCATTGCTCGATAGCCCAAGGCCTCCGCCAAGTGCGGTTGAGAAATTTGTTGTTCTCCTTGTAGATCGGCAATGGTTCGAGAAACTTTCAAAATACGATGATAAGCCCGTACAGAAAGCCCAAGTTTATTCAGTGCTTTTTCAAGGAAAAAGGCATCTTTATCATTTAACTTGCAATCACGCTCAATCTCTTTACTGTTCAAATAAGCGTTGATTTTCCCCGCTCTTTCCATTTGAATCTCACGTACTTTTAACACTTTTTCACGAACTTGCACGCTGGTTTCGCCACGATCGCCCGTATTTTGCAAGCTACCTTGTGGCAGTAAAGGCACTTCAATAGATAAATCAAAACGATCTAAAAATGGCCCTGAAAGTCGATTCAAATAACGCATAATTTGTTGCGGTGAAGTGCGGTTATGTGTTCCTGTATAATGGCCTGTCGGACTTGGATTCATTGCTGCCACTAATTGAAAACGAGCTGGAAATTGAATTTTGGCATTAGCACGAGAAATAATAATCTCACCACTTTCCAAAGGCTGACGTAGTGCATCTAACACTTTTCGCTCAAATTCTGGAAGTTCATCAAGAAAAAGTACCCCATTTGTTGCTAAGGATATTTCGCCAGGTTTAGGGATCGTTCCGCCACCAACTAAAGCTGGCATTGATGCACTATGATGTGGTGCGCGAAAAGGACGTTGTTTCCAATTATGAAAATTTAACTCGTTTTGAACTAAACTCGTTACAGATGCCGTTTCTATCGCTTCTAAATCTGTCATTTCAGGTAAAAGCCCTGTCAAGCGGCTGGCTAACATGGTTTTTCCTGTACCCGGTGGGCCAAGAAAGAGCAAATTATGCTGCCCCGCTGCGGCAATGGTCAATGCTCGTTTAGCATGCTGTTGTCCGATAATATCCGTTAAATCTAACGTATTTTTACCTGAAAAATTTACCGCACTTTCTTTCACAATTTCAGTGGCGAGTGGTAATTTTTCCTGACCATTGAGAAATTGCACTACATCTAAAAGCGTTTGAGCAAAATAAGTATTTTGATCAGACACGAGCGAGGCTTCATTAGCATTTTGTTTCGCGATAATTAACTCTCGCTTTGACTTTTGCGCTGCAAGAATAGCGGGAATCACACCATGTACGCCACGCAATTGTCCCGTCAGCGCAAGTTCAGCCACAAATTCAAATTGCTTTAAGCGGCTCGCATCAAGCTGATCCGATGCAGCTAAAATCCCGATAGCAATAGGCAAATCAAATCTTCCGCCTTCTTTCGGTAAATCCGCAGGGGCGAGATTCACTGTGATACGCTTGGCTGGGTATTTAAATTGTGCATTCATCAACGCACTACGCACCCGATCTTGTGCCTCTTTCACGGTTTTTTCTGGCAAACCAACAAGTGTAAATCCTGGTTTTCCGTTGCTTAAATGCACCTCAATGGTGACTAGCGGTGCTTGCACACCCATAGAAGCACGGCTGTAAACAATAGCAAGGGACATGATAATCCTTAAAGTGCGGTAAAAATGAAGATAGTTTTTGCACTATAAAAAAAGCACGTAATGAAATCATTCATTCCGTGCTTTTTTTGCGATCTAGATCGCAAAATTCATATGTTATTCCGCAAAAAGTGGCGAAAACCAAAAATCTAATTTCGCCGCCAATTTATCAATACCAATTTTATTTTGTGCAGAAAAAGCCTCAACTTGTATATCGCCTTGAAATGGAAGAATTGCTTCACGCACCATTTTTACTTGTTTACTACGTGCGCTTTGGCTCAATTTATCGGCTTTAGTCAGCAATAAAAGTATCGGTAAATTTGCTGAAACCGCCCATTCAATCATTTGTTGGTCAAGATCCTTAAGCGGATGGCGAATATCCATCAACACAACCAATCCCGCCAAACATTCTCGTTTTTGCAAATATTTGCCCAAGGATTTTTGCCATTGGATTTTCATTTGCTCTGGCACTGCGGCATAGCCATAGCCTGGTAAATCCACCAATTTACAATTAGGTTCTACTTCAAATAAGTTAATCAATTGCGTGCGCCCCGGTGTTTTTGAGGTGCGCGCTAAATTTTTTTGATTGGTTAGTGCATTAAGTGCGGTCGATTTTCCTGCATTTGAACGACCCGCAAACGCAATTTCAATGCCCGTATCTTCAGGAATGGAACGAATATTCGGCGCGCTCGTTAAAAAGTGGGTTTTGTGGTAATTAAGTTTAATTTCAGACATAAGTATTCCTTTTAAAAATTGTGTTTAGAATAGCATAAATGGAAAATTTCCTGAAATTATGTCAAAATTCTCTCTGAAATTATAATCAATTAATGGCAATCCAGATGACAACAAAAACAACTTACCAATGGCCTCAATCTAAGGATATTTATCCATATCGACCAGGGCGTTTTGATGCACCAAAACATTGGCGTTATAACTTACGTAGCTTTTTAAATCGTGGTTCAATTCGTCGCTTTGAACAATTTATCAATCAACATCCTTTTCTCGTCGATATTTTTAATACGCACTTGGATTATAGTTATCCTGTTGCTTGTCGTTTTTTAGATAAGCGTTTTAACGCATCACAACGTTTTCATGCCGTTTGTGAGAATCTTTTATTTTTACCCGAAAAACTTACCGCACTTTCTACGCCGTTATGGGAAAAACCTCTAAGTTTTGGCGAAGTCATTCCTGATTTTGAAATGACATTAAGCATGACAACCCATCAACCAATGGAAGGATATTGGGTATTGGAGCTATGGCATAAACCAAGAAATGAATTAGTTTATTTGCTTACCTTTGCCAAATTAGGCGATGCGTTGCTTATTGCTGTTGTACAAGGGCCAAATTTTGAAGGCTCAAAGGAAATGGTGAAACAACTAACCAAATTATGCCACGGTTTACGCCCTGCCTATTTAATGGTTGAAACCATGAAATCACTCACAAAAATACTAGGCTACAATAAATTACTGGGCATTCCACAAAAATACCAAAATAAATCTCGCTTCATCCAAAGCAAACAATACACAGTGGACTATGATGCAATTTTTGGCGAATCAGGCGGAGAATTAAAAGATTACTGGGAATTGCCTTTAGAAATGGATAGAAATCTGGATGATATTCCAAGTAAAAAACGTTCCATGTATCGTAAACGTTATGCGATGCTAGATGATTTGGCTAAGGTAATTGAAGAAAAGTTAGGATTGTAAAAGTAAAAAGTGCGGTGAATTTTAACCGCACTTTTTGTTTTATAAGACTTTCAAGCAAGCCACAAAATGGCTGTTGTTTTGGCTGGTGAAAGGTGGTTTTTGTTTCGCACAATTCTCATCAGCCTTTAGACAGCGAGTACGAAATACGCAACCAGACGGTGGATTAATTGGCGAAGGCAAATCACCTTCAAGTAATTCGATGGATTTATTGCGTTCCAATTTTGGATCGGGGATCGGAACAGCAGACATTAAGGCTTTGGTATAAGGATGTTTGGTATCGTTATATACTTCCACATCGCTGCCTAATTCCATTGCATTGCCTAAATACATCACTAATACGCGGTCAGAAATATGTTTTACCACCGCTAAATCATGGGCGATAAAAATTAAGGAAAGCCCCATTTCTTTTTGCAGGGATTTCAATAAATTCACCACTTGAGCCTGAATCGACACATCTAACGCTGAAACGGGCTCATCACAAATGATCATTTTGGGCTCAATGATTAACGCACGAGCAATACCGATACGCTGACATTGACCACCAGAAAATTCATGTGGGTAGCGGTTAATCAAGTTCGGTAAAAGCCCAACTTTCAACATCATAGCTTGCACTTTTTCTTTCACTTCGGCGGCACTTAAGTGCGGTTGGTAGATCTTTAATGGCTCAGCAATGATTTCGCCAATATTCATTCGCGGATTGAGAGAGGCGAGCGGATCTTGGAAAATCATTTGAATATCTTTACGCGTTTCTTTCCATTGTTTCGCTGATTGTTTTCGTAAATGTTTACCAAGCCACAAGATTTCCCCTTCACTCGCTTCGACTAAACCGATAATAGCGCGTGCAAGTGTGGATTTACCACAACCAGATTCACCTACTACGCCGAGAGTTTCACCTGCGTAAAGTTTAAAAGACACATCCTTCACCGCTTTTAAGGTTTGCGGTTTGGCGAAGAAAAGGGATTTATCATTTTTAATTTTAAAACTGACGCCTAAGTGATTGACTTCAAGGAGTAATTCTTTGTTGTTTGAGACTGTCATAGGTTAAATTTCTCCGCTGATAACCAACAATTACGTAATTGACCGTGATTAAATGTAGTCAGTTTTGGCGCAATTTGGCATTGTTCGGTAGCAAATTGGCAACGAGGTGAGAATGGACAACCTTTTGGCAAATGCAATAAATTCGGTGGATTGCCAGGAATGGTGACCAAGTGTTCTTCATTGCCGTCTAAGCGAGGAATCGCATCCATTAAGCCTATGGAATAGGGATGGGTTGGATGATAGAAAATTTGTTCCGCTGTGCCGTATTCCATGGTTCGTCCAGCATACATCACCATGACTTGATCGCAGATACCAGCCACTACCCCAAGATCATGGGTAATCATAATAATCGCAGTATTAAATTCGTGTTTTAACTCATTTAACAAGGTCATGATTTGTGCTTGAACGGTCACATCCAAAGCGGTTGTTGGTTCATCTGCAATGAGTAGTTTGGGACGGCATAATAGGGCCATCGCAATCATCACCCGTTGACGCATACCGCCAGAAAACTCGTGCGGATACATGCCCATGCGTTTTTTAGCTTCTGGCATTTTAACTGCGTCTAACATTTTCACGGATTCGGCAAAGGCAGTTTGTTTATCATAGCCCTTGTGCAATTGCAGCACTTCCATGAGTTGTTCACCGATTTTCATGTATGGGTTGAGTGACGTCATTGGATCTTGGAAAATCATGGAAATTTGCTCGGCGCGGATTTTATTCAATTCAGCATTCGGTAAATTAACTAATTCTTTCCCTTCAAAAATGGCAGAGCCTTCCACTTCACCGTTGGCTGCCAATAAACCCATTAAAGCAAAGGCTGTTTGTGACTTGCCTGATCCACTTTCGCCTACAATGCCCAGCGTGCTTCCTGCATTCAGCGTGAAGTTTAAGTCATTCACTGCTGTAACGACGCCATCTGGTGTTTTGAAGCGAACGTAGAGATTTTTTACATCTAATAAAGGATTCATTATTCGCTCCTATCTATCTTTCGGATCGAGCGCATCACGCAACCCGTCACCGATAAAGTTAAAACAAAATAGGGTAAGGCAAAGGAAAAATGCCGGGAAAATTAATAACCAAGGCGACACTTCCATTTGTGCAGCACCATCACTTAAGAGTGCGCCCCAACTACTCATCGGCTCTTGTGTACCTAATCCTAAGAAGCTTAAGAATGATTCAAATAGAATGAGCCCAGGCACTTCAAGCGAGGCATAAACTGCCACTAAGCCTAATACATTCGGAATAATGTGTTTCAAAATGATTTGGCGACGAGGTACGCCACAAACGATGGCGGCTTCGACGAATTCTTTATTTTTTAGGCTGAGGGTTTGTCCGCGTACAATACGTGCAAGACCAAGCCAGGCAATGGCCCCGATAGCGATAAAAATTAAGAAAATGTTTTGGCCAAAAAGGGTCACCAACAAAATCACGAAAAACATAAATGGAAATGAGCTAAGAATTTCCAAAAAGCGCATCATCAGCATATCTGTTTTACCGCCTACATAACCGGAAATAGCCCCATAAATTGTGCCGATAGTCACGGAAATGAAAGCACCAGCAATACCGACCAATAATGAAATACGTCCACCGATAGCAGTACGTACCAACAAGTCTCGACCTGAGGCATCGGTACCGAAGAAGTGATAGCCTTCCATTGTTGGTGCGGCGCTCATCATATTCCAATCGGTATCTTCATAGGTAAATGGGAAGAACCAAGGCACTACGGTGATAAATATAATAATAAACGCCAAAATAATCAGACTGACAACGGCCGCTTTGTTGCGGAAAAAACGGCGTTTCGCATCTTGCCATAGGCTGCGGCCTTCCAGTTGCATTTCTTCAATACGGTCAGCCACTTGTTCCACAAAATCCGCATTTTTCTGATTAATCGACTGAGTACGATAATCTGTCATAACTTATCCTTAATAACGAATTTTTGGATCGATGATGGCGTATAAAATATCCACAATCGCATTAAATAAAATGGTTAATGCCCCCACTAAAATGGTGAGGCTCAAAACTAAAGAGTAATCGCGGTTCAATGCGCCGTTTACAAATAATAACCCCATGCCAGGTAAACCAAATACGCTTTCGATGACCATTGAGCCAGTAATAATCCCTACGAAAGCAGGTCCTAAATAGGTTATCACGGGTAAAAGTGCGGGACGCAAAGCATGTTTTAAAATGATTCTCGACATGGAAAGTCCTTTAGCTTTGGCGGTTCGAATAAAGTTGGAATGTAACACTTCAATCATCGAACCACGCATGATACGCGCAATCCCTGCAACATAAGCGATAGTTAAGGAGGCTACAGGTAAGATCATGTATATGGCGGTACCGCCGTTCCAACCGCCAGCTGGCAGCCATCCTAGATAAATGGCGAAAATTAGCACTAAAATAGGTGCAAATACGAAGCTTGGCATAATGACCCCAAGCATCGAGAAACTCATCAAAATATAATCCCAACGGCTATTTTGATTCAGAGCGGCGAGCGTACCTGCTGTTACTCCTAGCACGACTGCAAAGGCGAAGGCCACCATGCCCAATTTTATGGAAACAGGGAAAGCTGACGCGATTAAATCATTGACTGATTGGTCTTTATATTTAAAAGAGGGACCAAAATCTCCTTTGGAAAGATTTTCTAAATAAAGGAAATATTGTTTATATAATGGTTCATTTAAATGATACTTCGCTTCGATATTAGCCATGACTTCTGGCGGATAAGCGCGTTCAGAAGTGAACGGGCTGCCAGGGGCAAGACGCATCAAAAAGAAAGAAAAAGTAATTAAAATAAACAGCGTCGGCAAGGCTTCCAACAGCCGTTTAAAAATAAACTTGAGCATAACAACTCCAACCAAAATGGGCGAAAAGTGCGGTCAAAAAATACGACGATTTTTAACCGCACTTAAATACGAGCAACGAATTAATGTTTAATAATATAAAGATTGCGTAAGTAAATATGATCTTGTGGATCTTTGCCTGAATAACCTTTTACGTAAGGTTTCACTAAGCGTGGATTTACATAGTTAAAGATTGGTACGATACCGTAATCTTTTGCAAGAATTTCTTCGGCTTTCGCATAAGCTTTTGCACGACCTTCTGCATCAGTTGCTGCGTAAGATTCTGCCATCGCTTTATCATATTCTGGGTTCGCGTATTTCGCGGTATTGTTACTAGAATTAGATAAGAAATAGTTGCCGAATGTTGTTGCTTGGTTGTAATCCGCACTCCATCCTGCACGTGCCGCATCGTAACGACCTGCACGACGGCTATCAATGTAAGTTTTCCACTCTTGGTTTTCTAATTTCACGTCAATCAAACCTTTGGTGTTCGCTTTCCACATAGATGCTGCAGCAATAGCCACTTTTTTGTGGTTTTCATTGGTATTGTAAAGAATGCTGAATTTCAACGGATTCGCTTTACTGTAACCAGCTTCTTCTAAGAGTTTAATGGCTTCTTCATTACGTTGTGCCATCGGTTCTTTTGAATAAGCAGGTTGTTGAATGAGATGACCTTCTTCGATGTAAGTTGGGGTAAACACATAGGTTGGTGTTTGACCTTGGCCCAATACTTTATCGGTGATCACATGACGATCAAGGGATAAGTTCAAGGCTTTACGAATATTCACGTTATCAAAAGGTGCTTTCTTATTGTTTAATTCATAAGAATAAGTTCCTAGGGTACGAGTAACGTATACTTCGCCTGGCAATTCTTTTTGTAATTTAGCGAATTGTTCTGGCGGTAAACCATAACTGGTCATGTCTAAATCGCCCGCACGATAACGCGCTACATCGGTACTTGGGTTTTCAATGGCGAGGAATGTCGCGCTATTGATTACGGTTTCTTTATCGTTCCAATAAAGTGGGTTACGTTCAAATTCGATTTTTTCGTTAATGATGTGGTTAGCCAGCTTATACGCACCGTTACCCACGTAGTTTTCTTTTTTCACCCATGCATCACCCAATTTTTCGACTACTTTTTGTGGTAATGGCAATAAGGATTGGTGAGTCGTTAAACTGACTGCATAAGGCACAGGATTGATTGCATGAACCACAAAGGTGTAATCATCTTTTGCTTCCACGCCTAATTCAGCCGGTTTTTTCTTACCGTCAATAATGTCTTGTGCATTTTCAACTTGTAAATAACTTAAGTAACTCGCGTAAGGTGCAGCAGTTGCAGGATCCACTAAACGACGCCACGCAAACACGAAATCATGTGCAGTAACAGGATCTCCGTTTGACCATTTAGCATCTTTACGTAAATGGAATGTCCAGGTTTTGAAGTCAGGTGTATTTTCCCAGCTTTCAGCCACACCCGGTTGAAGTTTACCTTCAGAGTCTGAGGTGACTAAGCCTTCAAGTAATTGATAAGCAACGTTAGATTCTGGCACACCTTCGGTTTTGTGTGGGTCAAAACTTTGTGGTTCAGCCCCATTATTGAACACGATATGCTGTTTTTCATCTAATTGTGTTCCTTCAGGTACTATAACTGCTTGCGCAGAATAGGAAAGAGCAAGAGCGATTGCAGAGAAGAGTAGTTTGTGTTGCATTTGAGCCTCCTTGTCATTAGGCGATATTTTTATAAAAAGTCTTCTACTTATTAGCTCAAAAATTCATTTTTGTAAAGATTTGTCAGGAAATTATTTGAAGAAAAATTGAGTTTTGTGAGTTGTGTCTAATAAATCGCTAAAAAAATTGCTAAAAGTGATGATATGAGAGGGGGGAATCTAGGATGTATTGATTTTTCCTATTGTAAATATTTTCCTACATAAATTACCCTTTTAATGCTAATTGTGCTATCGTAACCCGATTAGATTTAAACAAGTCCATTCAAGGAGAATACAATGACAACACAGTTAGATTCACTTCGTAATATGACCGTCGTCGTAGCTGATACTGGCGATATTGATGCAATCAAAAAATACCAACCACAAGATGCAACAACAAACCCATCTTTAATTTTAAGTGCTTCAGCATTACCACAATATGCACCATTAATTGATGAAGCGATTGCTTATGCAAAAGCTCAAAGTGCGAATAAAGCACAGCAACTTATTGATGCAGAAGATAAATTAGCGGTAAATATTGGTTTAGAAATTTTAAAAATCGTTCCGGGACGTATTTCTACTGAAGTGGATGCTCGCCTTTCTTACGATACCCAAGCAACGGTTGAAAAAGCACGTAAATTAATCGCACTTTATAATGCAGCTGGCATCTCAAATGATCGTATTTTGATTAAAATCGCTTCCACATGGCAAGGTATCCGAGCTGCAGAAATCCTTGAAAAAGAAGGCATTAACTGTAACTTAACTTTATTATTCTCTGAAGCGCAAGCTCGTGCTTGTGCAGAAGCGGGCGTTTACTTAATTTCGCCATTTGTAGGTCGTATTTTAGACTGGTACAAAGCAAACTCCGACAAAAAAGAATATGCGCCAGCAGAAGACCCAGGCGTTATTTCTGTTACCAAAATCTATAATTACTACAAAGAATATGGCTACAACACCGTTGTGATGGGCGCAAGTTTCCGTAATGTAGGCGAAATTACTGAACTTGCAGGTTGCGATCGCTTAACTATTGCACCGGCGTTACTGAAAGAATTACAAGAAAATTCAACCGCACTTATACGCAAACTAGAATACAAAGGCGAAGTAAAAGCGAAACCACAACCATTAACAGAAGCTGAGTTCTACTGGCAACATAACAGCGATGCTATGGCTGTTGAAAAATTAGCAGAGGGTATTCGTAAATTTGCTATTGACCAAGAAAAATTGGAAACCATGCTTTCAGCAAAACTTTAATCTATAATTCAATATAAAAAATAACCGCACTTCAATCTGCTCTTGAATTAGTTAAAGAAAATATTTAACTAATTTGAGTGCAGATTTTTTATTTATTAAGATATAAAAGTGCGGTAAAAATTCGGTGTATTTTTGTTTATTTACTCCTAGCGGCAATAGATAATGGTTACAGAAATATTATTAAGTAATACATTTTCATAACAAAATAGATGAAATTTATTATAAAAATATTTTAATAAAGATAAATTATATTTTTAATTTATACTAAATTAGTAGTTAGAATTTTAACTTGCGATAATCAGATAAAAGTGGTAGTTCTCTTAAGATTTTATACATTCCAGAATGACTACCATTTGATATATGATTATAAATTAGCTTAATAAATCACTTAATTTCTTAATTAAGATAATTTTTCTTTCCTCAAAGAATTGATCAAAATTACCAATAGATAAGTTCACATCAGGTATAAAGATGGTTGTCGAAAAAAGAGGTTATATTAGATTTTGCATTTTTATCTACCATTCTTCAAGAGAAGCATCTTTTTTTCGATGTATTTTCATCAAGCCATTGTAAGTTATAAATAGAATTATAATTTTTATCAGCTTTTTGAGTTAATAGTAACTCCTTAATAAATTTATCATTGATAGATTAATTTACCATCCAGCTTGTGACTGCGATAAAAATAGCAAAGATGCAAAACCAAATTATGTGGAGTTTTGTGCTTTTACGATTGACTTCTTCATTATGTAAGCGTCGAGCTTCTAATCTTTGTTTGTACATCTCTAGATCTTTTTGTTTGAAAGAGAAGCCGCAATTAGGGCAATTTTCTGCATTTTCACTAATCTTTTTTCTGCATTCAGGGCATCTTGTTAAGGACATATTTGCTTTTATACCTATTCAATTACTTATTTATTAGCATTTTAATGGATGTTTTAGATTTTACAAATGTGATACAAGTCACAAATCTTATAAAAATCTTTAAATTCAATTTTGATTTGACGTAATTTGAAATAGAATACAGCCGCTTGTTTAGGGCATATAAATACTTTTACTTTATTTTTTGAGGAGCCTTCCTATGTTATGGTTTTTCTTTTGTGTAGCCGTGTTGATTATCGGTTACTTTATTTATGGAAAAATTATCGAAAAAATTTTTGTGATTAATCCAAAACGTCAAACACCTGCTTACCAAGTAAATGATGGTGTGGACTATATGCCAATGTCTAAAACGAAAATTTGGCTAATTCAATTGTTAAATATTGCGGGAACAGGCCCTATTTTTGGCCCTATTCTTGGTGCATTATATGGACCTGTTGCAATGCTTTGGATTGTTATTGGTTGTATTTTTGCGGGCGCAGTACACGATTATTTCTGTGGTATGTTAAGTATTCGTCACGGTGGCGCAACAATGCCATATTTGGCGGGTAAGTTTTTAGGTCGTCCCGTTAAAGTCTTTATCAATACATTAGCACTTGTGTTGCTTTTACTTGTCGGTGTTGTGTTTGTGGCAAGCCCAGCTCAATTGATGGGTACCATTACAATGGATGTATTTGGTGCTTCGCAAGGTGCGTTAGTGCTTGGTGATGCAGAGGCAGTTCATCATTCTGTTGAAGCTGGCGGGATTAAAGTATGGGGAATGGATAAAGCAACAGTGGTTGCTGTGTGGACAGCGATTATTTTTGCTTATTATATTCTTGCGACCTTACTTCCAGTTGATAAGATTATTGGTCGAATTTATCCGCTCTTTGGCGCGTTATTACTCTTTATGTCAGTTGGTATGGTATATGGATTAGTAGCCTCACATTTTAGTGCAACAGATCCAATTGAGTTTTTCCGTACAATCAATGCTGATGGCGAGGGTTTAACTTGGGCGAAATTTACACAAAACTTCCAAGTGAAAGGTGATGTTCCAATTTGGCCACTTTTATTCTTAACTATCTCTTGTGGTGCATTATCAGGTTTCCACGCAACGCAAACTCCATTAATGGCGCGTTGTGCAGAAAATGAAAGTGAAGGTCGCTTCATTTTCTACGGTGCAATGATTGCAGAGGGTGTGATTGCATTAGTGTGGTGTATGGTTGGTCTTGCATTCTATGAAAACCCACAAGCGTTACAAGATGCAATTTCAGCAGGTTCTCCATCTAAAGTTGTGTATGATAGTTCGTTACACTTCTTAGGTTTTATTGGTGGTATTTTTGCCGTATTAGGCGTGGTTGTTCTTCCTATTACTTCTGGCGATACTGCATTCCGTGCTGCACGTTTACAGTTAGCCGAAATTTTTAATGTTGATCAACGTTCATTACCTAAACGTTTATTAATTGCTGTGCCGTTGTTTGTATTAGGTTATTTTATTTCAACCATTGATTTCAGCGTATTATGGCGTTATTTCACTTGGGCAAACCAAATGACAGCAATGGTAATGTTATGGACTGCAGCGGCATATTTATATCGTTATCATAAATTCCACTGGGTTGCTTCAATTCCTGCGTGGTTTATCACAACAGTATGTGCAACTTATTTGTTCTACAACAAAATTGGTTTCGGCTTAGATTATCAGCTTTCTGTGTATCTTGGTTTAGCAACAACCATCGTTTGTATCGTATTGTTCTTCACAATGCTTAAACCATTAGGTACGCGAGATGAAGAAGCTTATATAAATAATTAGTCAATAAAATTTGATGAAAAAAGCCGTTTGAATTGTTTATTCAAACGGCTTTTTTATTTTGATAAAAATCAGTTGCTTTAATGTGGAATTACTTGCAAGTTGAGCGAACAAATTATAAACTTGCCAGAAGTGGAGAAAAGTGGTGTTTTGTGGAGATTTTTAGAGATTTTCTAAAAATAAGTTCAATTTTTAAGGCGTAATATGTTTCGTGGTGCAACGGCGGTTAATTTAGATTCTAAGGGACGTGTAGCGATTCCAACTCGCTATCGCGCTGAAATTCTTGAAAAGAACCAAGGGAAAATGGTTTGTACTGTAGATATTCGCCAACCCTGTCTTTTACTTTATCCCCTTGATGAATGGGAAAAAATCGAACAAAAACTTCTCGCACTTTCTAACTTTGATCCTACCCAACGCCGTTTGCAGCGAGTAATGCTTGGCCATGCCACTGAATGTGAGATGGATGCTCAGGGTCGTATTTTGCTTAGTGGGCCATTACGCCAACACGCAAAATTAGAAAAAGGTTTAATGTTGGTAGGGCAACTTAATAAATTTGAAATTTGGAGCGATGTAGAATGGCATACTCAAATTGCAGAGGATATAGAAATTGGCTCCAGCACAGATTTTGCTGCTGATGCGTTAAATGATTTCTCATTATAGAAAATAATGTAGTACTTTTATCTTAAATTTATGAATAGCGAAAATTCCTTTTCTTCATCTGAACATATTACAGTTTTACTTCACGAAGCCGTGAATGGCTTGGCATTGAAGGAGAATGGCATTTATATTGATGGTACTTTTGGGCGTGGGGGGCATTCTCGGTTTATCCTTTCTCAACTTTCTTCTAATGGTCGTTTGATAGCTGTAGATCGCGATCCTCGTGCTATTGCAGAAGCACACAAAATCCAAGACTCGCGTTTTCAGATTGAACATAACAGCTTTTCGCATATTCCTGAAATTTGTGACAAATTAAATTTAGTGGGCAAAATTGACGGTATTTTGCTTGATCTTGGTGTGTCTTCCCCTCAGCTTGATGAAGCAGAACGTGGTTTTAGTTTTATGAAAGATGGCCCGCTTGATATGCGTATGGATACAACTCAAGGTTTATCTGCTGAAGAATGGTTAAAACAAGTGTCCATTGAGGATTTAACTTGGGTGTTGAAAACTTTTGGCGAAGAGCGTTTCGCTAAACGTATTGCCACTGCTATTGTTGATTTCAATAAAAGTGCGGTAAAAAATAGCACAGAATTTTTATCGCGTACCAGTCAATTGGCGGAACTTATTTCACAGGCAGTTCCTTTTAAAGATAAACATAAACATCCTGCGACGCGTAGTTTCCAAGCTATTCGTATTTTTATTAATTCGGAATTAGATGAATTAGAAAGTCTGCTTAATTCTGCGTTAGATATGTTAGCACTAGAAGGTCGTTTATCAATTATTAGTTTCCATTCTTTAGAAGATAGAATGGTGAAACATTTTATGAAAAAACAAAGTAAGGGCGAGGATATTCCCAAAGGTTTACCATTGCGAGAAGATCAAATTCAGCGTAATCAAAAATTAAGAATTATTGGTAAAGCCATTCAGCCAAGTGATGCAGAAATTCAAGCAAATCCTCGTTCAAGAAGTGCCATATTACGTGTGGCAGAGAGAATTTAGCGATGTCTGAAAATAATAAGCCTCGTTATCCGTTACAGCAGATTTTAGTCGAAGATTTATTTTCTTCAAATAAGTTAGTGGTGTTGCTGTTAATAGGGATTTTAGTTTCTGCAATGGGAACGATTTGGATAACCCATAAAACTCGCCAATTAATTTCTGAAAATGGAATGTTAATTTTACAGCGTCAAGCACTTGAGAATGAATACCGTAATTTACAAGTGCAGGAAGCTACGGAAGGGGATAGCACGCGTGTAGAATCTATTGCGATTAGTACATTAAAAATGAAAGTTGTTTCTTCAGAGCAAGAAGTTGAAATTAGAGAATAATAGGTAAAAAAATGGTGAAATTTAATTCCTCGCGTAAATCAGGTAAGTCAAAAAAAACAATTAGAAAATTGACCGCACCTGAAACTGTAAAGCAAAACAAGTCTCAAAAGGTGTTTGAAAAATGCTTTATGCGTGGACGTTATATGCTTTCTACGGTTCTTATTTTACTCGGTCTGTGTGCTTTAGTCGCACGAGCAGCTTATGTTCAATCTATTAATGCCGATACGTTATCAAATGAAGCGGATAAGCGTTCTTTGCGTAAAGATGAAGTATTATCGGTGCGTGGTTCTATTTTAGATCGTAATGGTCAGCTTTTATCTGTAAGCGTGCCGATGAGCGCGATTGTGGCAGATCCAAAAACGATGTTGAAGGAAAATTCGCTTGCGGATAAAGAACGAATTGCAGCTTTAGCCGAAGAATTAGGTATGACTAAAAATGATTTAGTGAAAAAAATTGAGAAAAATTCTAAATCTGGTTATTTGTATTTAGCACGTCAAGTTGAATTAAGTAAAGCTAACTATATTCGTAAATTAAAAATTAAGGGTATTATTTTAGAAACAGAGCATCGCCGTTTTTATCCTCGTGTAGAAGAAGCTGCACACGTGGTGGGTTATACGGATATTGATGGAAATGGTATTGAAGGCATTGAGAAAAGTTTTAATTCCCTGCTTGTTGGTAAAGACGGTTCACGTACTGTTCGTAAAGATAAACGAGGAAATATTGTTGAACATATCTCCGATGAGAAAAAATATGATGCACAAGATGTTACCTTAAGTATCGATGAAAAATTGCAATCTATGGTGTATCGTGAGATTAAAAAGGCGGTGTCTGAGAATAATGCAGAATCTGGTACTGCGGTGTTAGTTGATGTTCGTACTGGGGAAGTGTTAGCTATGGCGACTGCGCCCTCTTATAATCCAAACAACCGTGTCGGCGTGAAATCAGAGTTAATGCGTAACCGTGCAATTACCGATACTTTTGAGCCAGGTTCTACGGTAAAACCTTTCGTTGTTTTAACCGCACTTCAACGAGGTGTAGTTAAACGAGATGAAATTATTGATACTACGTCCTTTAAATTAAGCGGTAAAGAAATTGTGGACGTTGCACCACGTGCTCAGCAAACTTTAGACGAGATTTTAATGAACTCTAGTAACCGTGGTGTAAGTCGTCTTGCATTACGTATGCCACCTAGTGCATTAATGGAAACTTATCAGAATGCAGGTTTAAGTAAACCGACAGATTTAGGCTTGATCGGTGAACAAGTTGGGATTTTGAACGCAAACCGTAAACGCTGGGCAGATATTGAACGTGCAACAGTCGCTTATGGTTACGGTATTACTGCGACACCTTTACAAGTTGCTCGTGCCTATGCAACCCTTGGTAGTTTCGGTGTTTATCGCCCGCTTTCTATCACTAAAGTTGATCCGCCAGTTATTGGGAAACGGGTTTTCTCTGAAAAAATAACTAAAGATATTGTGGGAATTTTAGAGAAAGTCGCAATTAAAAATAAACGCGCAATGGTGGAAGGCTACCGCGTCGGCGTGAAAACGGGTACGGCACGTAAGATTGAAAATGGACATTATGTAAAGAAATATGTGGCATTTACTGCGGGTATTGCACCAATTAGTGACCCTCGTTATGCTTTAGTGATTTTGATCAATGATCCAAAAGCAGGCGAATATTATGGTGGTGCGGTTTCTGCCCCTGTATTCTCTAGCATTATGGGTTATGCGTTACGTGCAAATGCTATTCCGCAAGATGCTGAATCAGCTGAAAACACAACAACGAAAACTACAAAACGTATTGTTTATATTGGCGATCACAAGAATCAAAAAGTGAATTAAGGAAAAATTATGAAAAAACTTACCGCACTTTTTAATTTGCCTGAATTAAAGGATGATGTAGAACTCCATAGTATGGTGTTGGATAGCCGTAAAGTTAAAGCTGGCGATCTTTTTGTAGCGATAAAAGGTCATCAGGTGGATGGAAATCAATTTATTGATTCTGCTATTCATTCTGGTGCGAGTGCAGTGGTTTCTGAGACAGAATTATCTAGTGAACATTTAACTGTCGCATTTATTGGGAATGTTCCCGTAGTGAAATATTATCAACTTGCGCGTCATCTTTCGTCATTAGCTGATGTTTTTTATGATTCGCCCTCTAAAAATTTAACCCTTGTTGGCGTTACAGGAACAAATGGCAAAACCACTATTTCTCAATTATTAGCGCAATGGGTGGAATTGTTAGGTCATCGTTCGGCAGTGATGGGAACCATTGGTAATGGGCTTTTGGGGCAAATTGTAGAAGCTAAAAATACGACAGGTTCAGCAGTAGAAATTCAGTCATCTCTTTCAACTTTCAAACACGCAGGTGCAGATTTTACCTCTATTGAAGTTTCATCACACGGTTTGGCGCAGCATCGTGTAGAAGCCTTGCATTTTAAAGCGGCAATTTTCACGAATTTAACCCGTGATCATCTAGATTATCATCAATCTATGGAAAATTATGCTGCGGCGAAGAAACGCTTGTTCACTGAATTAGATACCCAAATTAAAGTGATTAATGCTGATGATGAAATTGGATACCAATGGCTAACTGAACTACCTGATGCTATTGCCGTAAGTATGAATGCGGATTTTAAAGTAGGTTCACACCAATGGATGAAAGCAATAAATATCCATTATCATTTTAAAGGTGCAGATATTACTTTTGAATCTAGCTGGGGTAATGGTGTTTTGCATAGCCCATTAATTGGTGCTTTTAATGTAAGTAATTTATTATTAGTAATGACCACGTTGTTATCGTTTGGTTACCCATTGGAAAATTTACTCGCTACGGCGAAATCTTTAAAAGGAGTATGTGGAAGAATGGAAATGATTCAATATCCAAATAAACCAATCGTTATTGTAGATTATGCGCATACACCAGATGCGTTGGAAAAAGCGTTGATTGCTGCGCGTGAACATTGCCAAGGCGAATTATGGTGCATCTTTGGTTGTGGCGGAGACCGTGATAGAGGCAAACGTCCGTTAATGGCACAGGTTGCAGAGCAGTTTGCTGAAAAGATTATTGTGACAAAAGATAATCCACGAACAGAACCACAAAGCCAAATTGAAGCAGATATTGTCGCTGGCTTTAAAAATATGGAAAAAGTGGGGATTATTCCTGATCGCGCACAGGCAATCCAGTTTGCGATTGAAAGTGCGGTTGAAAATGATGTGATTTTAATTGCTGGAAAGGGTCACGAGCATTATCAAATTATTGGTTCGGAAGTTGTGCATTTTTCCGACCAAGAAATTGCACTTGATTTCTTAAAATAATAATCACTCAATTATGATTAAACTCTCTACTGTACAACTTGCACAGATTCTTCAAGCTAAATTAATTGGCGATGAAAATGTGCAAGTTGAAGAAATTAATACAGATACTCGAAAAAGCGTATCAAATAGCTTATTTTTTGCTTTAAAAGGCGAAAAATTTGATGCTCATCAATATCTTGATCAAGCGGTGTCACAGGGTGCGCTTGCGCTTGTTGTTCAGCAAGAAAATTCATCCATTTCTGTTCCACAATTGGTGGTTAAGGATACCCGTATTGCCTTGGGTGAACTTGCAAAATGGTTACGTGAGAAAATTAATCCACGTACTGTGGCGATGACCGGCTCTTCTGGTAAAACCACGGTAAAAGAAATGACGGCAAGTATTTTGCAACATACCGCAGCAGATTCAGAAGCGGTACTTTTTACCAATGGTAACTTCAATAACGATATAGGTGTGCCTTTAACTCTACTTCGCTTAACAGAAAAACATCGTTTTGCTGTGATTGAACTTGGTGCAAATCATCAAAATGAAATCAATTACACCACAAAATTAGTTCAACCTAATGCCGCATTGATTAATAATATTGCGCCTGCACATTTAGAGGGGTTTGGTTCTTTAGAGGGCGTAGCACAAGCTAAAGGTGAGATTTATCGTGGTTTAACATTGAATGGCGTGGCGATTATTAACGCAGAACATAACCATTTAGATTGTTGGCAAAAAGAAATCAGTGAACATGAGATTCAATATTTTAACGGTAAAGATTATTCTGCAAAAAATATCCATCATACTGATCAAGGTTCCACTTTTACACTTATTTCCCCACAAGGTGAAATTGAGATTAACTTACCTTACCTTGGTGAACATAATGTAAAAAATGCTTTAGCTGCTACCGCACTAGCGATGAATGTTGGTGCTACGCTTGCCGATGTCAAAGCTGGATTAGAACAACGTTCACAAGTGAAAGGGCGTTTATTTCCTATTCAAGTAACGCCTAATTTATTGTTATTAGATGATACTTATAACGCAAATAAAGATTCTCTCTGTGCGGCTATTGATGTCCTAAAAAGTTATGATGCTTTCCTTATTCTATGTGTCGCAGATATGAAAGAATTGGGCGAAAATTCTCTCGCTATTCATCGTGAAGTTGGACAATATATTAATTTGGTAAATTTAGATTTAGTGTGTTCTTATGGCAATGAAAGTGCGGTTATTTCTGAGGCTGTTTTGGGCAAGCATTTTACGGATAAAACTGAAATGGTGGATTTCTTAGTTCCACTTATTGAAAACCAATTACAACAAAATAAAAAAGTTGTGGTGCTAGGAAAAGGCTCACGCTCAATGAAAATGGAAGATGTGATCTATTCATTAAAGGATAAAATTAAATGTTAGTCTGGCTTGCTGAATATCTTGTTCGTTACGAAACCGCCTTTAATGCGATTTCTTATATTACCGTCCGTGCAATTCTTGCATTATTAACCGCACTTTTTATCTCACTTTGGATTGGTCCTAAAGTGATCAAACGCTTGCAGATCTTAAAATTTGGCCAAGAAGTGCGAAATGATGGCCCTGAAAGTCACTTTGCAAAAAAAGGCACACCCACTATGGGAGGTGTGATGATTTTATTCTCTATTGGCGTAAGTACGTTATTATGGGCAAATCTTGCTAATCCGTATATTTGGGTTTGTTTATTTGTTTTATTTGGATACGGCACAATTGGTTTTGTGGATGATTTCCGCAAAATTACCCGTAAAAATACTGATGGATTGATTGCTCGTTGGAAATATTTCTGGATGTCTGTGGTGGCATTAGTGGCAATCCTTTGGCTTTATTGGCTTGGTCACGACACTGATGCCACCCGTTTAGTGATTCCATTCTTTAAAGACATTATGCCTCAATTAGGTTTGTTCTATATTGTGTTATCTTACTTTGTGATTGTTGGCACGGGTAATGCAGTGAATTTAACCGACGGTTTAGATGGATTAGCGATTATGCCTACTGCGCTTGTTGCAGGTGCGTTTGCTTTAATTGCTTGGGCTACAGGTAACGTGAATTTCGCAGAATATTTGCACATTCCGTATATTAAATACAGTTCTGAAGTAGTGGTGTTCTGTACAGCTATTGTTGGCGCAAGTTTAGGATTTTTATGGTTTAATACTTATCCAGCTCAAGTATTTATGGGGGACGTGGGTTCTCTAGCATTAGGTGGAGCGCTGGGTGTCGTAGCAATTCTTGTTCGTCAGGAATTTTTGCTTGTGATAATGGGTGGCGTATTTGTTGTTGAAGCGCTCTCTGTTATTTTACAAGTAGGGTCTTATAAGTTACGCAAACAACGCATTTTTAGAATGGCACCGATTCATCATCATTTTGAATTGAAAGGATGGCCAGAACCAAGAGTGATTATTCGGTTTTGGATTATTTCCTTAATGTTAGTGTTGATGGGATTAGTCACCTTGAAGTTGCGTTAATAAATGTTGTGAGGTTCGCTCTTTCAGTTTTTGAAAGAGCGAGCTTTTACGTTATAAATTGATATTCCCATCAGCAAAATTTAAAACTTATAGTAATTAAGAAGAAATAAAATGAATGCCTATCAAAACAAAAATATTACGATCATTGGGCTTGGCAAAACAGGTCTTTCTTGTGTGGATTATCTCTTATCCCAACAGGCTAATATTCGTGTGATTGATACTCGAAAAAAGCCTACTGGTATTGATAAACTTCCTCAAAATATCCCTCTTCATACTGGTAGTTTAAATCAGGAATGGTTACTTGAAAGCGATATGATTGTTATTAGCCCAGGGCTTGCGGTAAAAACACCAGAAATTCAAACCGCACTTAAAGCTGGCGTAGAAGTAATCGGTGATATTGAATTATTCTGCCGCGCAGCGACAAAGCCAATTGTGGGAATTACCGGTTCAAATGGAAAAAGTACCGTAACTACTTTAGTTTATGAAATGGCGAAAGCTGCTGGCGTGAAAGTTGGTATGGGTGGAAATATTGGGATTCCTGCTTTGTCATTGTTGAATGAAGATTGTGAACTTTATGTATTAGAGCTTTCTAGTTTTCAGCTTGAGACAACTTATAGCTTAAAAGCTGCGGCTGCGACTGTCTTGAACGTGACTGAAGATCATATGGATCGCTATATGGATTTAGAAGATTATCGCCAAGCAAAATTACGCATTTATCATAATGCTAAAGTAGGTGTGTTGAACAATGAAGATAGGCTGACTTTTGGGGAAAACGAAAATCAAGCGAAACAAATCGTTTCTTTTGCGGAAAATAGTGCGGATTATTGGCTAAAAACTGAAAATGGCAAGCAATATTTAATGGTAAAAGATGAAGTGATTTTACCTTGTGAAGAAGCTACATTGGTTGGTCGCCATAATTATATGAACATTTTGGCAGCAACAGCATTGGCACAAGCTATAGGTATTAATTTAGATTCAATTCGTGCCGCACTTCGCCATTTCAAAGGGTTAGATCATCGTTTTCAATTAGCGCATCAAGCTAATGGCATTCGTTGGATTAATGACTCTAAAGCAACAAATGTGGGGAGTACAGTTGCTGCATTGGCTGGGCTTTATATTGAGGGTAAATTGCATTTGTTGCTAGGCGGAGACGGAAAAGGGGCTGATTTTTCAGAATTAGCTGAATTAATTAATCAACCACACATTATTTGTTATTGTTTTGGTCGAGATGGTGCGCTGCTTGCAAAATTTTCATCACAAAGCTATTTGTTTGAAACAATGGAACAAGCGATAGAATTTTTACGCCCAACATTGCAAAGCGGAGATATGGTATTATTGTCGCCTGCTTGCGCAAGTCTCGATCAGTTTGCTTCTTTTGAAAAACGCGGCGAAGAATTTACGCGTTTAGCTCAATGTTTAGCCTAATTTAGTAACTCACGAAATAAGATGGAATTTTTACAAAATATCAAAAAAAATTACGATGAATGGACACGCATCACACCGCAAGGTTTGTTGTATGATCGTGCACTATTTTGGTTATTTGTTATTTTGCTTTTAATTGGTTTAGTGGCAGTAACATCTGCTTCTATTCCTTATAGCTCTCGTTTATTTAATGATCCTTTTTACTTTGCAAAACGCGACGCTATTTATGTGCTACTTTCTTTGCTCACTTGTTATATTTCATTACAAATTTCTTCTTCGCAATGGGAAAAATGGCACGCTAAAATTTTTTTATTTTCTGTCATATTATTATTGCTTGTCCCTTTTATCGGTACATCGGTTAATGGCGCAAAACGTTGGATTTCATTGGGGATCTTAAACTTTCAACCTGCAGAATTTGCAAAATTGGCTTTGACTTGTTTTTTAGCAAGTTATTTCACTCGTCGTTATGATGAAGTGCGGTCGCGACATGTTAGTATTTTTAAACCATTTATTGTTATGCTTGTATTGGGTTGTTTTCTTTTATTGCAACCTGATTTAGGTAGTACAGTCGTGCTATTTATTATTATGTCTGGGATGCTTTTTATCGTAGGGGCGAAAATTTTACAGTTTGTAGGATTGATAGCATTAGGTGGAATCTTATTCGTTTGGCTAGTATTGACCGCCTCTTATCGGTTAAAGCGATTTATAGGTTTTTTAGAACCCTTTAAAGATCCTTATGGCACTGGTTTCCAATTAACAAACTCTCTTATAGCATTTGGGCGGGGAGAAATTACTGGCGAAGGATTAGGTAATTCAATTCAAAAATTAGATTATCTGCCTGAAGCACATACCGATTTCATTATGGCGATTATCGGCGAAGAATTTGGATTTATCGGTATATTGATTGTTATTCTTTTATTAGGTTTATTAATTTTTCGTGCAATGAAAATTGGACGAGAATCCTTAATGTTAGAACAACGTTTTCGAGGTTTTTTTGCATTAGGTATTGGTTTTTGGATTTTCTTTCAAGGCTTTGTGAATTTAGGTATGGCTCTTGGAATACTACCAACTAAAGGTTTAACCTTTCCACTCGTGAGTTATGGTGGTTCGAGTATTATCATTATGTCCGCCACTATTGGTATTTTATTGCGAATTGATCACGAAAATCGTTTATTTCGTATAGGTCAAGCACGCTTGCGTGATGATTAGAGATAGAAAAGATGAAAAATAAAAAATTATTAGTGATGGCGGGTGGCACTGGCGGTCATGTTTTTCCTGCCATTGCAGTTGCTCAAACTTTACAAAAACAAGAATGGGATATTTGCTGGTTAGGTACGAAAGATAGAATGGAGGCTCAACTTGTACCAAAATATGGTATTCCTATTCGATTTATTCAAATTTCTGGCTTGCGTGGTAAAGGTATAAAAGCTTTGTTAAATGCGCCTTTTGCCATTTTTCGTGCCGTGTTGCAGGCAAAAAAAATTATTCAAGAAGAAAAGCCTGACGCTGTACTTGGTATGGGAGGCTATGTTTCTGGCCCCGCTGGCGTTGCGGCAAAACTTTGTGGTGTACCAATCATTTTACATGAACAAAATGCGATAGCGGGTTTAACGAATAAATTATTAGGTAAAATTGCAACCTGTGTATTGCAGGCATTTCCAACTGCTTTTCCTCATGCTGAAGTAGTAGGAAACCCAGTTCGAGAAGATTTATTTGAGGTGCCAAATCCTGATATTCGTTTCTCGGATCGTGAGGAAAAATTACGTGTCTTAGTGGTTGGTGGTAGTCAAGGAGCGAGAGTGCTTAATCATACTTTACCTAAAGTAGTAGCCCAGCTTGCAGATAAATTAGAGCTTCGTCATCAAGTAGGTAAAGGTGCGGTAGAAGAAGTCAGCCAACTTTATGGCGAGAATTTAGAACAAGTTAAAATAACAGAATTTATTGATAATATGGCAGAGGCTTATGCTTGGGCTGATGTGGTGATTTGCCGTTCTGGCGCATTAACCGTATGTGAAATTGCAGCAGTGGGAGCCGCAGCAATTTTTGTACCCTTCCAACATAAAGATCGCCAACAATATTTAAATGCGAAATATTTATCAGATGTTGGCGCGGCGAAAATTATAGAACAGGCAGATTTAACGCCTGAAATTCTAGTGAATTCTTTAAAAAATTTCACTCGTGAAAATTTATTGCAGATGGCATTGAAAGCGAAAACAATGTCGATGCCTAATGCGGCACAACGTGTAGCTGAAGTAATTAAACAATATTCAAACTAGGGGTTGTGGCGTTTTATAAATAGCCTCAGTCATAAGTATTTTTATATCCAAAAGCGCTAATATTAGAAATAAAAACGTTGCGAATTTTAACCGCACTTTTAGTTGAGTTTTGTCATTGGGAGAAAAGGAAAAATAAATGAAACATTCCCACGAAGAAATTAGAAAAATTATCCCTGAAATGCGCCGTGTACAGCAAATTCATTTCATTGGCATTGGTGGTGCGGGAATGAGCGGCATTGCAGAAATTTTATTAAATGAAGGTTATCAAATTTCAGGTTCAGATATTGCCGATGGCGTAGTCACTCAACGTTTAGCTCAAGCTGGGGCAAAAATCTACATTGGTCATGCAGAAGAACATATTGAAGGTGCCAGTGTTGTTGTTGTGTCTAGTGCGATAAAAGATGATAACCCTGAATTAGTTGCATCGAAACAAAAACGCATTCCAGTGATTCAACGCGCACAAATGTTGGCGGAGATTATGCGTTTTCGTCACGGTATTGCTGTTGCAGGAACACACGGGAAAACGACAACAACAGCAATGATTTCAATGATTTACACCCAGGCTAAACTTGATCCGACTTTTGTAAACGGCGGTTTAGTGAAATCGGCGGGTAAGAATGCACATTTAGGGGCAAGTCGTTATTTAATTGCCGAAGCCGATGAAAGTGATGCGTCGTTTTTGCATTTACAGCCAATGGTATCTGTTGTAACTAATATGGAGCCAGACCATATGGATACTTACGAAGGCGATTTTGAAAAAATGAAAGCCACTTATGTGAAATTCCTGCATAATTTACCATTCTATGGTTTAGCCGTGATGTGCGCTGATGATCCTGTTTTAATGGAACTTGTGCCAAAAGTTGGTCGCCAAGTGATTACATATGGTTTTAGTGAACAGGCAGATTATCGCATTGAAGATTATGAACAAACAGGATTTCAAGGTCATTACACAGTGATTTGCCCAAATAATGAACGTATTAATGTACTGTTAAATGTGCCAGGAAAACATAATGCGTTAAATGCAACGGCTGCACTTGCTATAGCAAAAGAAGAAGGTATTGGCAATGAGGCTATTTTAGAAGCCCTTGCTGATTTCCAAGGTGCAGGTCGTCGCTTTGATCAGTTAGGTGAGTTTATTCGTCCAAATGGTAAAGTACGTTTAGTTGATGACTATGGTCATCACCCAACAGAAGTGGGCGTAACCATTAAAGCAGCGCGAGAAGGCTGGGGAGATAAACGTATTGTAATGATTTTCCAACCGCATCGTTATTCACGCACTCGTGATTTGTTTGATGATTTTGTACAAGTGCTTTCGCAAGTAGACGCTTTGATTATGCTTGATGTGTACGCAGCGGGAGAAGCCCCTATTGTTGGAGCTGATAGTAAATCTCTTTGCCGTTCCATTCGTAATCTTGGTAAAGTTGATCCTATTTTGGTATCAGATATTTCGCAACTAGGCGATGTTCTCGATCAAATTATTCAAGACGGCGATTTGATTTTGGCACAAGGTGCTGGTAGCGTAAGTAAAATTTCTCGTGGCTTGGCTGAATCTTGGAAGAATTAATGCCAGATGGATTGATTGAAAATCTTAGTATTAGAAAAGTATCATCAGTAAGAAGAAAAACAGGATAGAAAATGAACTTAAAACAAGAAAAAATCGCGGTGTTATTAGGCGGCACATCTGCTGAACGTGAAGTTTCTTTCAATTCAGGCAAAGCGGTATTAGAAGCATTATTAAAGCAAGGTTATAATGCACATCCTATTGATCCTAAAGAATACAATGTTGCAAATCTTAAAAAGGATGGCTTTAATCGAGCATTTAATATTTTGCACGGTCGTGGTGGAGAAGATGGCACAATGCAAGGTTTATTAGAGCAAATTGGTTTGCCTTATACGGGGTGTGGCGTGATGGCTTCTGCATTAACGATGGACAAAATGCGTACAAAAATGTTGTGGAAAGCTTTTGGTTTACCTGTTGCAGATATGAAAGTGGTTACCCGAGAAACTTTTTCTGAATTGGATCCTCAGGCTGTTGTGGCAAAATTAGGCTTACCATTAATGGTTAAACCCTCTTTAGAAGGCTCTAGCGTTGGCTTAACGAAAGTAAAAGCGGTAGAAGAGTTAAAAAGTGCGGTGGAATATGCGCTTAAATTTGATAATACCATTCTAATTGAAGAGTGGTTAGCTGGCGATGAATTAACTGTGCCTGTGCTTGACAATCAAGTATTACCCGCAATTCGTATTGTTCCAGAGGGCGAATTTTATGATTATGAAGCGAAGTATATTTCTGATAATACGCAATATTTCTGCCCAGCAGGTTTAACGCCTGAACGCGAGCAAGAGTTAGCGATACTAGTAAAACGCGCTTATGATGCAGTGGGATGTCGTGGTTGGAGTCGTATTGATGTAATGTGTGATGCAAAAGGTAATTTCCGTTTGGTTGAGGTTAATACTAACCCTGGAATGACGAGCCATAGTTTATTCCCAAAATCTGCAGCGACAGTAGGTATTTCTTTTGAGCAACTCGTCGTGAAAATTTTGGAGTTGAGCCTGTAATGAACATTCTGAAAAGAAAAACGCCACAGAATATTCGTTTTGGAGAACAAAAGCCTAAATATTATTTTCATATTCGGGCTTTTGCGGTATTGCTTGGTGTCTTTTTTTTACTTGGTGTTTATTTTAATTGGCAAAGCATTTTAGAAAAAATGGATGATAAGCCGATTAGCGCATTTGCACTTGTTGGACAAAATACCTTTACTACTGCTGATGATATTAAAGAAAGCCTATTAAAAATGGGCGAATTAAAAGGATTTTGGGGGCAAGATGTGGCACCGATTCAAGAGCAAATTGAGGCTTTACCTTGGGTTAAAGGTGCAATAGTAAGAAAAATGTGGCCAAATCGTTTAAGTATTTGGGTATCAGAATATCAACCCGTTGCGTTTTGGAATCAAAATCAATTTGTTACCCTTGATGGTATCGTTTTTCAGCTTCCTTCTGTACGTTTAACTGCAAAAAATTTGCCCTATTTGGGCGGGCCCGATTATCAGAGTTTGAAAGTAATTGAGACGTGGAACCAAATTTATATTAATTTAAAATCAAATAATATAATGGCAAAGGGAATTAATATTGATGATCGCGGTGCGTGGCAGGTCCAGCTTGATAATGATATTGTGCTAAAATTAGGTCGTGGCGATTGGAAATCAAAACTTGAGCGATTTGTCACAATTTATCCGCAAATTGATGTGCCAGAAAACAAAAAAATAGATTATATAGATTTAAGATATACGGCAGGTGCAGCTGTAGGTATGGTTGATAGATAAAAATAACTGGGTGCGAAAATGGTTAAAGGTGTGGAAACAAAAACAATAGTAGGTTTAGAGGTTGGCACGTCAAAAGTGGTCGCTGTAGTTGGCGAAGTATTTCCTGATGGTGTAGTGAATGTGCTTGGTGTAGGCAGTTGTCCTTCAAAAGGGATTGATCGTGGCAGCATCACTGATTTTGGTGCCGTGGTGGGTTCGATTCAACGTGCTATTGAAGCGGCAGAATCTATGGCTGATTGTCAGATTATGAGTGTGACTTTAGCCATTACTGGAGAGCATATTCAAAGCCTCAATGAAAGTGGTTTTGTGCCGATAGCAGAAAGTGAAGTAACACAAGAGGAAATCGATTCCGCACTTCATACAGCAAGCTCAATAAAATTGCCAGAAGGATTATCTTTATTGCATGTTATTCCACAAGAATACGCTGTTGATGGTCAGATGAACATTAAAAATCCATTAGGATTAGAAGGCGTGCGTTTAAAAGCACAAGTACATTTGATCGCTTGTCATCAAGATTGGCAAAATAACTTAAAAAAAGCCGTTGAACGTTGTGGATTGCAAGTGGATAAAGTGGTTTTCTCTGGTTTTGCAGCAACACATTCTGTGCTAACTGAGGGTGACAAAGATCACGGCGTGTGTTTAATTGATTTTGGTGCTGGCACAATGAACGTGATGGTTTATACGAATGGCGCATTACGTTTTAGCAAGGTAATTCCTTACGCAGGAAATATTGTGACAAATGATATTGCACACGCTTGTACAATTTCGCGAGCAGAAGCAGAACGGATCAAAGTGAACTATGCTAGTGCATTTTACCCAGCTCGCTTGCACGGAGATAAAAAAATTGAGGTGGCAAGTATTGGCGGTCGTGCACCTCGTTCATTAACAAAAAGTGATTTATCTTTAATTACATCAGCTCGTTATACGGAGCTTTTAGGCGTGGTAAAAGATGAATTAGATAAGTTAAAAGCTGAATTAGAAGCAAAACATATTAAATTTGAATTAATTGCAGGTGTGGTAATAACTGGTGGTGGAGCGCAGATTGAAGATCTTAAAGAATGCGCTTCAAATGTTTTCCATTGTCAGGTGCATATTGCGAGTCCATTAAATATTACTGGTTTGACTGATTACGTGAATCGTCCACAATATTCAACGGTGGTGGGACTATTGCAATATAATTACAGTAATAGTGATGATGATTTAATTTCAGGAAGTGATGATTCTGAAGGAACTTTCTTTGAATCTATTTGGCAAGGAGTAAAAAAAATTGTCAATAAAGTGCGGTCAGAATTTTGATTATTTTAATTTTTCATCTACAATAAAGGGAATTTATATTTTATATATTTAGTCAGCTTATCTGGCAGTAACGGAGAACATCAATGCTATACCCAGAGTACCCTGAGTACGATAATTTTAACGAATCCGGCGCACTGATCAAAGTCGTAGGTGTAGGCGGTGGCGGTGGCAATGCCGTAAACCATATGGTAATGAATATGGTAAAACAAGAAATGGGCGGAACCTTTGTTGGCGAAAGTTCATTAACATCAGAGGAACACGGTCGCATAGTATTTTATGCCGTCAATACTGATGCTCAAGCATTGCGTAAAAGTCAAGTTCAACAGACCGTACAAATTGGTGGAGAAACAACCAAAGGTTTAGGTGCTGGGGCAAATCCGAATATTGGTCGTAAGGCAGCTGAAGATGATCAGGATGAAATCCGCAAAATGCTTGAAGGTGCCGATATGGTCTTTATTGCAGCAGGTATGGGCGGCGGCACAGGTACGGGTGCGGCACCTGTTGTTGCTAAAATTGCTAAAGAACTCGGTATTTTGACTGTTGCTGTAGTGACTAAACCTTTTGCCTTTGAAGGTAAAAAACGTATGCAATTTGCAGAGCTTGGTATTAAAGATTTATCCCAATATGTTGATTCAATGATTATTATTCCGAATCAACAAATCCAAAAAGTTCTCCCTAAAAATGCTAAATTAATTGATGCTTTTGCTGCTGCAAACGACGTATTGCGTAATTCTGTAATGGGAATTTCAGATATGATTACCTCTCCTGGTTTAATTAACGTGGACTTCGCTGATGTAAGAACGGTAATGTCAGTTCAAGGGCAAGCTATGATTGGTTTTGGTTCAGCTGTGGGAGAACCCGGTGCAGGTAGAGCAGAAGAGGCAGCTCGTCTTGCAGTACGCAATGATCTTCTAGAAAAAATCGATCTTTCTAACGCTCAAGGAATTTTAGTTAATATTACTGCTGGAATGGATTTAGTTTTTGAAGAGTTTAACATTATAGGTGAGACAATAGGTAGTTTTGCTTCTGAAGAAGCGACAGTTGTTGTTGGTACGAGTTTAGTGCCTGAGATGAGCGATGAAATTCGTGTAACTATTGTGGCAACTGGTCTCGGTGAAATTGCAGGAAATGAACCAATTCAGGTTGTTCGTCAAGGGCTTTCTACGCAGAATATTGAAGGTGAAGGACGTGTAAACATTGTTCCTGAACTTCATCGTCGTGAATCTGTTGAGGTGTCAAGAACTGCATCAGAAGAATATCAACGGCCGTTAGATAAACCGATTACAGATCGCTTGGAAGCATTTAAGAAAAATAATTTCTTTAATCCTGCACAGCGTGAAGAAAATTAATAAGTTTCAGAAAATACCTAGTAAATGAAGGTAGTAGAATGATTAAACAAAGAACATTAAAACAAAGTATTAAAGTTACAGGCGTTGGCTTGCATAGCGGTGAAAAAGTGACATTAACCTTGCGCCCAGCTATGCCAAACACTGGTGTTGTTTATTATCGTACAGATTTAAACCCTGAGGTGGCATTCCCCACTGATCCTAATTCAGTGCGTGATACAATGCTTTGTACCGCACTAATTAATGAACAAGGTGTGCGTATTTCTACCGTCGAGCATTTAAATGCAGCTTTGGCAGGGCTTGGTATTGATAATATTATTATTGAAGTTGATGCCCCTGAAATTCCAATTATGGATGGTAGTGCTAGTCCGTTTATCTATTTGTTGTTAGATGCAGGAATTGAAGAACAAAATGCAGCGAAAAAATTTATTCGTATTAAGGAATATGTTCGAGTTGAAGATGGCGATAAATGGGCTGAATTTAAGCCTTACAATGGTTTTCGTTTAGATTTTACTATTGATTTTGACCATCCTGCTATTGGCAAAGATGTACGTAACTATGAAATGAATTTTTCTGCCCAAGCATTTGTTCATCAAATTAGCCGAGCAAGAACTTTTGGCTTTATGAAAGATATTGAATATCTTCAATCTCAAGGTTTAGCATTAGGTGGTAGCCTTGATAATGCGATTGTTCTTGATGATTATAGAATTTTAAATGAAGATGGTTTACGTTTTAAAGATGAACTTGTTCGTCATAAAATGTTAGACGCAATTGGTGATCTTTATATGGCTGGTTATAACATTATCGGTGATTTTAAAGCCTATAAATCAGGTCACGGTTTAAATAACAAGTTACTTCGTGCTGTTTTAGCAAATCAAGAAGCGTGGGAATTTGTAACCTTTGAAGATAAAGAGCAAGTGCCACAAGGGTATGTAGCTCCAGCGCAAGTGCTTATTTAATTGTTTTATTGTTGAAAAAGCTATATTTCTGGTGGGAAGTATAGCTTTTTTATTTCATCTCGTGCTTAAATAGCGAATGTACTAAAAGTGCGGTCAATTTCGTGGGATTTTTTATAAGGAAGCATTATGGCATTAGAATTATCTGACATTCGCCAACAAATTACGCAAATAGATCGTAGTTTATTAAAATTACTTTCTGAGCGTCATCGTTTAGCTTTCGATGTAGTGAGAAGTAAAGAGATCTCGCAAAAATCTTTACGTGATGTAGAGCGAGAACAGCAACTTTTACAAGAACTAGTGCAATTTGCAGAAAATGAAAATTATCAGCTTGAAGCACAATATATCACTTCAATTTTCCAAAAAATCATTGAAGACTCGGTATTGACCCAGCAAGTCTATTTGCAAAATAAACTTAATGAACAACGTAATCAAAATTTACATATCGCTTTTTTAGGTAAACGTGGTTCTTATTCTAATTTAGCTGCACGTAATTATGCTGCTCGTTATCAAAAACAATTTGTAGAACTAGGATGTCAGTCTTTTGAGCAAGTATTTGAAAAAGTTCAGACTGGAGAAGCTGACTTTGGTGTGTTACCTTTAGAAAATACAACATCGGGTGCAATTAATGAAGTTTATGATTTACTTCAGCATACTGATTTATCATTAGTGGGAGAGTTGGCATATCCAATCAAACATTGCGTACTTGTCAATGATAAGACAGATTTGAACCAAATTGATACGTTGTATAGTCATCCTCAAGTGATTCAACAATGTAGTCAATTTATTCATAGCCTTGATCGCGTGCATATTGAATATTGCGAAAGTAGTTCACACGCAATGCAATTAGTCGCAAGTTTGAATAAACCTAATATTGCAGCATTGGGCAATGAAGACGGTGGAAAATTGTATGGACTTAGTGTATTAAAAACTAATATTGCTAATCAAGAGAACAATATTACGCGTTTTATTGTGGTGGCTAAAGAGCCTCGCGAAGTTTCATCACAGATTCCCACAAAGACCTTATTATTAATGACAACTTCACAGCAAGCTGGTGCGTTAGTGGATGCTTTATTGGTGTTTAAAAAGCATCAAATCAATATGACAAAACTGGAATCTCGACCGATTTATGGTAAGCCTTGGGAAGAAATGTTTTATCTAGAAATTGAAGCAAATATTCATCATCCAGATACGAAACAGGCTTTGGAAGAACTAAAAAATTATAGTAATTACTTAAAGATTTTAGGCTGTTATCCTAGTGAGATTGTAAAGCCTGTGAGCGTGTAAAAAAAGTGCGGTCAATAAAAATAATGTTTTTATGACCGCACTTTTTATATTTTTTTGTTCCGTTCTAAAGATTTATGTTGAATTTTTACCGTTTTTCCTTTGGCTTGAAAATATTCGCCTAATTGCTGGGCAATATAAACGGAGCGATGTTTTCCCCCAGTACATCCGATGGCAATGGTTAAATAGCTACGGTTATTTTTTTCTAACATCGGCAACCAAGTATCAATGTAATGACGAGTGAGATAAATAAATTCATTGACTTCTGTATGACTATTTAGAAATTCTGCGACAGGGGCTTCTAATCCAGTCATTGGACGTAATGTTGGATCCCAATGGGGGTTAGGTAAAAATCGTACATCGAAAACATAATCCGCATCTAAAGGAAGCCCATATTTAAAACCAAAAGATTCAACAATAATTTTTAATTCTTTTTCACTATTACCGCGTAAAAATTCGTGTAATCGCTCTGCAAGACTATGCGTAGAAAGATGGGTGGTATCAAGAATAAGATTTGCGTGTTGAATCAATGGTTCAAGATAGCAATATTCTTCATCAATTGCGGCTTCAAGAGATAAATCTTTTAATGAAAGCGGGTGCAAACGGCGTGAATCGCTATATCGGCGAATTAGGGTGGCACGATCAGCCTCTAAGAAAATGATTTTAATCTGATGATGCTTTTGTAATGTTGAAATGGTTTGCTCAAGAGAATTAGCGGAGTTTGGAATATTACGAATATCAAGACTGATGGCGACAGATGATTGGGATTGAGACAGAATATCAGTCAATTGAGGAAGCAAATCTAAAGGAATATTATCAACACAGTAATATCCTGTATCTTCTAATGCTCGTAAGGCTACAGATTTTCCTGCGCCAGAACGTCCACTAATAATGATAATTTCCATAAGTTTCCCCACTGTAATTATTCTTTCACTTCTTCAAGTGTCGTTTCTGATTGATCGGTAATTTCAAAAACTTGCCAAATTTCATCCGCACTTTTGGCTGATCGTAATTGTTTCAACACATTTTTATCAGTCAGTTTTTCTATTAATGATGCTAAAACTGGAATGTAGGTTTCACATTGATTTTCTGGAATCAGCAAGGCAAAGATTAAATCCACTGGTTTACCATCAAAAGCATCGTAATCAATCGGATTATCGAGTTGCATAAACACTGCGATTGCTTTATCTGATACTGTTACGGGGATTTTCGCTTTTGGCATTGCAATCCCATTTCCTAAACCAGAATTCCCCAGTTTTTCACGTTCAAAAAGGCATTCAAAACAGGCTTGTTCGCCTTGTTCTGCAAGGATTTGTTCTTCTACAAAATGCGCAATAGACTCAAATAATCGTTTTTTGCTAGAAAAACTAACGCCCTGACGAATATTCTCAGGGCTTAATAGTTCAGTTATTTTCATTTTTATAATTTGAATTGTTCGCCAAGATAAACGCGTTTAACCTGTTCATCGTTCATCACTTGTTCTGGTGTGCCTGTTGCGATAATTTTACCTGCGCCAACAATATAAGCACGTTCGCAAACATCAAGGGTTTCACGTACATTATGATCAGTAATCAAAACGCCTAATCCACGATTGCGCAAATCAGTAATAATTTTCTTAATATCGCTCACAGAAATAGGATCTACACCAGCAAAAGGTTCGTCTAATAGAATAAATTTTGGATTTGCTGCTAAGGCACGTGCGATTTCTACACGGCGACGTTCTCCGCCTGATAAGGCTTGCCCTAAATTATCTCGAATATGACTAATGTTAAATTCTTCAATTAATTCATCTGCTTTTTCGCGACGTTGTTGTGGGGTTAAATCTTTACGAATTTCCAATACCGCCATCAAATTTTCATAGACAGTCAAACGGCGAAAAATCGAGGCTTCTTGCGGTAAATAACCAATGCCACGTTGCGCGCGGTTATGCATTGGGAGCAAACTAATATCTTCGCCATCAATAACAATTTTACCTTGATCTTGGCGAACAAGCCCAACGACCATATAGAAAGTTGTTGTTTTACCTGCACCGTTTGGCCCGAGTAAACCAACAATTTCATTAGAGTTTACGGTTAAACTAACATCCGAAACAACTTTACGACTTTTGTAGCTTTTAGCTAAATTCTCTGCAGTCAAAATTGACATAGATTACTTCCCTTTAGCTTGTTGTAATTGAGATGGAATAAGAACTGTTGTTACCCGTGATTTTCCATTACCATTAGCTTTAAGTTGTTGTTTTTTCACATCATAGGTAATAACACTGCCATTAATTTTACTATCAAGCTGCTTTAATTCGGCATTGTTAGTTAATGTTAAAAATTCGTTACCAAGATCATAATGAACTTTATTTGCTTTTCCATCCACTGGCTTACCATTATCTAACTGTTGATGGAATGTGACTGGCGTGCCGAATGCTTCTACAGTTTCTTTTTTCCCTGATTTTTCAGCAGGACGAGTGATGACAACTTTATTTGCCTTGATAACAATAGACCCCTGTGTAATGACTACATTATCTGTGAATGTCACTACACTTTTTTCCATATCTAAGGATTGATTATCCGAAACAATATTTATCGGCTGATTAACATCATCTTTCAATGCAAAAGCTGAACTTGATGCTAATACCATCGTTGCAAGAAAAAGAATTTTATTGCTTACTAACTTCATAATATGTTTTTACCTGTTCCTTTAATGTCGCCACTTGTTGGCGTAAATTTCCGACTAATTTTAATCCTGTAGAACTAAAATTTTTACCCTTAATTTTAACCTGTGTTTCGGAAGTCATATCCTGTGTTTTCAAATTGACGACCGCTGATTCTGTTTCAATGCGTTGCAAACGTGAATCTGATGTTAAATTTTGCGCAACGACATTACCCTCTAAATACAATATTTGATCTTTTGTCAATCTTGCTTGATTTGCACTTAATTTCCAGCTTTGTGTGCTAAAAAAATCTACATTTTGATTGGCATTTTTTTCCTCTTCCTTTTCATTTGATGTTGTGGGATATAAATAAACTAAAGGCGCGGTAAAAAGGGTTTGTTCATTGACTGTATAATGCTCAATTTTATCGGATAAAGCCAAATATTGTTTTTTACCATCAGGGAAAAAAACCGTAGTTTCCATTTTATAACCCACATAATCAGGACTATCTGGCTTTTTCACCAGTTCAGATAAATCTGCGGTTTCCTGATTTAAGGAATAAAACCACGCCAAAGCACAAAGTGCGATAACGCCCAAAATTACATTCCAACGAATATTCATTTTTATTTCAATCACTTATCCACAAAGTGCGGATGAAAATTTCAATGTTTTTAATCTTCCAACATTAATACCTTGAGCATTTGATAAATTTCTCGATAGGCTTTCGATGGTTTATTTTGCTCCAGTTCTTTTTGTGCAGAACGAATCAGATTGCGTAGTTGCTGACGATCGCCATTAGGATAATCATTTAATAAATCTGTTAAAGCCACATCGCCTTTTTCCACCAATTCATCGCGCACTTTTTCGATTTTATGTAGCATAGCTTGTTGTTGGTTATGCTTATTTTCAATTTTATCTAAGGCTTCACGAATAGGCTCAACATCAATGCCTCGAAATAATTTGCCGATATATTGTAATTGACGGCGACGAGCTTCTTTTTGTAAACGCTGTGCAAGTTCAATGGCATCAAGTAAGGATTCATCAAGTGGGATTTTGGCAAGATTAGCTTTGGTTAAATTGACAATCTTTTCGCCAAGTTGTTTTAAATCTTCCGCATCGCGTTTGATTTCGCTTTTACTCACCCAAATAATTTCTTCTTGATCTTCATCTTCCCAATCGAAAACTTCTTTTTTCTTACGTTTTGCCATTTTTTATCCTTTATAAAAATTGGTGCACATTTTACCATAAACTTTGAAAATAAGATAAAATGTTGAAAATTTTTAATAGGAAAAAATAATGAAAACAGCTGAAAATTCAACCGCACTTTTAAAAGCACAAGAACAAGAATTACGTCAAGCCGTCAGTTTTGCAGTGGAGTTAGCAACGAAAGCTGGCGCAAGTGCAGAAGTCGCGGTCACAAAAGTGAGCGGTTTATCCGTATCTGCTCGTTTGCAAGAAATTGAAAACGTAGAATTTACTAATGATGGCGCATTGGGGATTTCTGTTTATATGGGACAACAAAAAGGCAATGCTTCTACTTCCGATCTAAGCGAAAGTGCAATTAAAAATGCGGTAGAAGCCGCACTTGCAATTGCAAAATACACTTCACCCGATGATTGCACAGGCCTTGCGGATAAGGATTTAATGGCTTTTAATGCGCCTGATTTAGAACTTTATCATGCTGCTGATGTGGATGTTGATAAAGCGACGGAATTGGCACTTCAAGCAGAACAAGCCGCTTTGCAAGCGGATAAACGCATCGTAAATAGCAACGGAGCAAGTTTTAATTCACATACAGGCGTGAAAGTTTATGGAAATAGCCATGGTATGTTGCAAAGTTATTTATCAAGCCGTTATTCCTTATCTTGTTCGGTTATTGGTGGCGTAGAAGATGCCTTAGAAAATGATTACGAATACACGATCTCTCGTGAATTTGACAAACTCCAATCGCCAATTTGGGTTGGCGAAAATTGTGCAAAGAAAGTCGTTTCTCGTTTAAATCCTCAAAAATTGAGTACACGAGAAGTGCCAGTTATTTTCTTAAATGATGTGGCAACTGGTCTTATTTCTCATTTTGCCGCTGCAATAAGTGGTGGCAGCTTATATAGAAAATCAAGTTTCTTACTCGATCATTTAGGTAAACAGGTCTTACCAGATTGGTTCAATATCAGTGAGAGACCACATTTATTACGCCGTTTAGCTTCTACGCCTTTTGATAGTGAGGGTGTTCGCACGCAAGATCGTGAAATTGTCGAAAACGGCATATTACAAACTTATTTAGTGACAAGTTACAGTGGTAAAAAACTTGGTATGCCGATCACTGGTCATGCTGGAGGCATTCACAACTGGCTTGTTAAGCCAAATTTAACGGGTGGATTGACCGCACTTTTACGTCAAATGGGAACAGGCTTACTCGTAACAGATGTTATGGGGCAAGGTGTCAATATTGTTACTGGCGATTATTCCCGTGGCGCATCAGGTTTTTGGGTGGAAAATGGGGAAATTCAATATCCCGTCGCCGAAATTACTATTGCGGGACAATTGCAAGATATGTTGAAGAATATGCTTGCTGTAGCGGATGATATAGAGCATCGTTCTAACATCCAAACGGGTTCTATTTTGTTAGATAAAATGAAAATTTCAGGAAATTAAGAATATTTTTGAAATTGAGAATAATTCTTATTGACAATGAATGAATATCTGTTACTATACGCACATCTGTTAAGCGATTGCAGGTTGCTCCAACAGGTAGAGTAGAAAGTAAATTCGTTAGGGTTCAAAAAGGCTGAAGGTTTAAACTTCAGCCTTTTTTTTGTAAAATAGCAAACGATTTTATCCCCTGTCATTTCATAAGGAAACACAATGAAAAAACACCACGTTGACGTTTTAATTTCAGAGAACGATGTTCATGCGCGTATTGTTGAATTAGGTGCTCAAATTACAAAATTTTATCAAGAAAAACAGATCGATAGCCTTGTTGTAGTGGGGCTTTTACGTGGTTCCTTTATGTTTATGGCGGATATTGTTCGTCAGATAAATTTACCTGTGGAAATTGAATTTATGACTACTTCAAGTTATGGCACTGGTATGACCACGAATCACGACGTTCGTATTACCAAAGATTTGGACGGCGATATAAAAGGTAAACACGTTTTAATTGTGGAAGATATTATTGATACGGGCTATACTTTGGAAAAAGTGCGTGATATTTTGAATTTGCGTGATCCTGCGAGCCTTGCAATTTGTACGTTACTTGATAAACCTTCTCGTCGGGAAGTGGAAGTGCCTGTTGAATGGATTGGTTTTGAAATTCCTGATGAATTTGTGGTGGGGTATGGTATCGATTACGCGCAACGCCATCGTAATTTAGGCTATATCGGTAAAGTTGTTTTAGAAGAATAATTTGATTTTATTGAAAAGTGCGGTTGAAATTTTAAATGAATTTTTAGCCGCACTTTTTTGTATTATTTCATTGCTATTTTCTCGATCACTTGCTAAATCTTTTTACAGCAAATACAGCCGTTATATTGATAATCTTGCTGGGGCAATTTTCTTATTTTTCGGCGGCTATTTAGTTTATTCAGGCGTGCTAGCCACTGCAGCCGCATTTTAATTACCAAAAAGTATAAAATATAACGAAAGAAAACTTGTTATTTTTACTGAAGTTGATAGTCTCCAAACACTTTAATCAGTTTTGGAGATTTTTTATGTTATTAGTCAATTTGGCGATATTTATTGCTTTTTTATTGCTGTTAGCACAGCTATATCGCAAAACCGAAAAATTAGGGCAAACGGTATTTATCGGTTTATTGCTCGGTTTGCTTTTTGGTGCGGTATTGCAATCCGCTTTTGAAAAACCTTTGTTAGACAAAACTTTAGATTGGATCAATGTGGTCAGTAACGGTTATGTTCGTTTATTGCAGATGATCGTGATGCCGTTGGTGTTCGTGTCGATTTTATCTGCTATCGCTCGTATCAATCAAACCAAATCATTGGGCAAAGTCAGCGTTGGCGTGTTATCCACCTTGCTGATTACCACCGCCGTTTCCGCTGCAATTGGGATTGCGATGGTGCATTTATTTGATGTGTCGGCGGCAGGATTAATCGTGGGCGATCGTGAATTAGCGGCTCAAGGCAAAGTGTTAGATAAAGCAGGGCAAGTGTCCAATTTAACTGTGCCTGCGATGTTGGTGTCCTTTATTCCGAAAAATCCTTTTGCTGATCTCACGGGTGCCAACCCAACGTCCATTATTAGTGTCGTAATTTTCTCAGCATTACTTGGCGTGGCGGCTTTGAGTTTAGGCAAAGAAGATCAAGCACTTGGCGAACGAATTGCACAAGGTGTAGAAACTTTAAACAAATTAGTGATGCGTTTGGTGCGTTTTGTGATTCACTTAACCCCTTACGGCGTGTTTGCGTTGATGATTAAAATGGCTGCCACCTCAAAATGGGCGGATATTGTCAATTTGGGCAATTTTATTGTGGCTTCTTACGCTGCTATTGCCTTAATGTTTGTGGTTCACGGCATTTTATTGTTCTTCGTCAAAGTCAATCCTGTGGATTACTACAAAAAAGTGTTGCCAACCTTAAGTTTTGCGTTTACATCTCGCTCAAGTGCGGCGACAATTCCGTTAAATATTGAAACGCAAACCGCAAAATTAGGTAACAGCAATGTCATCGCCAACTTTGCTGCCACATTCGGTGCCACTATCGGACAAAACGGCTGTGGCGGCATTTATCCAGCGATGCTTGCTGTAATGGTCGCCCCAATGGTCGGCATTGACCCTTTTAGCTTCAGCTACATTCTAACCTTAATTTTCGTGGTCGCCATTTCTTCATTCGGCATCGCAGGCGTAGGTGGCGGAGCCACATTCGCCGCTATCGTCGTGCTATCTACGTTAGGTTTACCACTGGAATTAATCGGTTTACTCATTTCCATCGAACCGCTCATCGATATGGGACGTACCGCACTTAACGTAAACGGTGCCATGGTGGCAGGCACGATTACGGATCGCTTGCTAAATAAGTAACTGGAAATCAATAAAAAAATCTGCAATTGAGAATTCAGTTGCAGATTTTTTATCGCTCAATACTTTTGACTAAAAAGTGCGGTGGTTTTTTTCAGTGTTTTATAACTTAAATCGATGAATAATTTGATTTGCGGAACCTCGCCAAACTAAACTTGGGTCAGCCTGTTCTTGAATAAACTTCCCATCAATTAACACATCAATATAAGGCAACATAGCACGTTGTTGTTCGTCTAATTCATCTAGCTTATAACCCGTCCAAACCCAGATGTCTTTATCGGGACATTCTCGTTTTACGCGTTGCACAAAGGGCAGTAATGTTTCTACGTTGCGCGGATGAAGTGGATCGCCACCTGAAAGCGTCAGACCTTGGCGTTTAATGCGTGTGTCTTTTAAATCATTGATGATTTGTTGTTCCATTACGTCATCAAATAATACACCTGCTGAAAATGACCAACTTTTTTGGTTGTAGCAACCTTTGCAAGCATGCGTACAGCCACTGACGAAAAGTGTGCATCTTGTTCCTTCGCCATTAATCACATCGGTCGGGTAGTATTGGAGGTAGTTCATTTCATAAAAATCCTGAAAATGTGGCTTAAATTCTCGCCAAATTCACCGCACTTTTGAATTAATCTTTGCAATACGGCGGTAATTTTTGCATAATAGCACGCAATCGCATTGCGATATCAATGGAAACCTTCTCGGTCTCTCGCAACGGTGTCTGGTTTACTCGGTCAGGTCTGGAAGGAAGCAGCCAAAGTCGGAATTACTGTGTGCCGAGAAGAAGCTGGGAAGGTTTCCGCCCAACTTCCTTTTCTCATACTCGCTCAATCAATCTTTTAAAGAAACCATTTTCTTTGGTGATTAAACTATTGTAATCGCCTTCTTCGATTAATCTTCCGTTATCAATTACACAAATTTTATCGAATTGTTCAATTGAACTGAGACGGTGAGTGACTATAATTAGGGTTTTATTGTCGGCATGTTGCAGAATTAAACGTAAAATTTGACGTTCAGTTTCGCGATCTAAGCCTTCTGTTGGTTCATCTAACAATAAAATTGGTGCATTATTGAGTAAAATACGCGCTAAACCTAAACGGCGTTGTTCCCCACCAGAAAGTGGACGACCGCCATCCCCAAGCCAAAGATTTAAACCTTTTCCTTCTTGCTCAAGTAATTTGCTTAAGCCAACTTGATGTAGTACTTCAATCATTTTTTCATCAGAAATTTTATCCGCACTTGCAAATTGTAAATTTTGACGAAGTGTATCGCTGAATACGTGAACACGTTGAGTTAAAAAACAAATTTGGCGGCGTAATGTTTCTTCTGAATAGGCGGAAATGGGTTTTTCTGCCAATAAAAGCTCACCTTGATTCGCATCATAATTGCGTACTAAAAGTTGAAGAAGTGAAGATTTTCCACTTCCAGTTTTGCCTAAAATAGCAATTTTTTTGCCCTGTTCTAAATCTAATGTAAGATTTTTTAATACGAGTGTTTCTTGTTCGGGATAGGAAAAATTTAAATTCTTCGCAGAAATTAACCGCACTTTTGTTTCAAATTCCTCGTTACCATTAAACTCAACAAGCGGTTTTTGCTCAATGATTTCGGTCACACGTTCTGCTGCCGCAATAACTTGACCTATATGTAAAAATGCTGCACCCAGTGGCATGATGATCTCAAAGGCTGCAAGTGCAGCAAAAGTGAAAAGTGCAATATAAGCCGTGCGGTATTCATCTGTGCCAAAATTGGCGTTACTTGCAAACCATAGCATTCCAGAAATCAACAAACCATTAAGAAAGAGAACAAGTGCGGTAGAAAATCCGCTTAATTTTGCTTCTTTGGCTTGATCTTCCTGCCATGTTTTTTCTGTGACTGACATTTTTTCTTTTAATCTATCTTCCGCATTAAATAATAAAAGCTCGGCTTGTGCTTGGATAAATTCTAAAAACTGGGTTCGATAGGTCGCACGTGCTTGGATTAAGCGTTCGCCAAATTGCTGTCCTAGTCGATAGAAAACAGTAGGGATAATTATTAATAAAATTAACAAAAATAAGCCTAAACCAAGTGCGAGTGGAATATTGATAAAGCTAAGTCCAATCGTTATGGCAATGATTACAAATACAGCAGTGAAAAATGGCGCAAGTAAACGTAAATAGAGGCTATCAAGGGTATCCACATCGGAAACTAAACGATTTAATAAATCGCTGTTGCGATAACGATTTAATACCGCTGGGCTTAAAGGAATGATTTTTTCAAATACTTGTACGCGTAATTTCGACAAAATGCGGAATGTTGCATCATGCGTCACTATTTTTTCAAAATAGCGCATGACGGTTCGTCCGATAGCTAAACCTCGCACACTGGCTGAAGGGTAGAAAAAGTTAAATAGCGTGCCTAGTCCTGCAATGGCTGTAGCGGCTAAAAACCAGCCTGAAACGGTAAGCAAGCTCATGCTGGATCCCAAGCCTAAAATCATCAGCACCAAGCCTAAAATAAGAGGAAATTTGGCGAATTTAAATAAACGTATAAACGGAAGTAATGTGTGCATTATTGGATATCCTGTTGTCGTTGAGCGAGTAGTTCAGCAAAGAAACCTTCATGTTGTAATTCGGTAAATTTACCTTGCTGTACTATTTCTCCTCGTTGCATCACAAAAATTTGATCACATTGTTTCAAATCTTCAATTCGGTGGGTAATCATCAGCGTAGTTTGATGCTGACTTGCTTCATTCAATGCTTGTAAAACAAGATTTTCTGATTGTGCATCTAGGCTTGCGGTTGGCTCATCGAGCAGAAGTAAATCGCCTTTGCGTAACAATGCCCGAGCAATGGCAAGGCGTTGCGCTTGTCCCACAGAAATGCCTAATCCACCATCTTTTATTTCGTGATGAAGTCCAAGTTTATCGGTAAATTCTTTCGCTTGAGAGCGTATTAACGCTTGATTAATTTCTTCATCGTTGGCTTGAATATTGCCAAGTAGTAAGTTTTCTTTAATTGTGCCTTGTAATAACAATGGATTTTGTCCTACCCACGCAATATGTTTGCGCCAGTCAGCTAGATTACTTTCGCGAAGTTCTTGCCCATTAATTTTAAGAGAGCCCTCATAAGGTAAAAAGCCCAAAATTACATTCATTAATGAGGTTTTCCCTGCGCCACTTTGTCCTACAAGCGCAACATTGTGATTTGCTGGAATTTGGAAGTTTAACGGCTTGGTTAATGCTGAACCCTGTGTCGAAAGCACCACTAAATTTTCGGCAGAAATTTCAACCGCACTTTCTAAAGAAATTGTTTTTTCATTTTGATGAACGGTTAAATAATCGGATTCTAAGAAATCAACAATGGCATCTGCGGCACCAATACCTGCTGCGCGGTCGTGGTAATAAGTGCCCAGATCGCGTAAGGGTTGATAAAATTCAGGTGCAAGAATTAAACAAAAGAAACCTGTGAAAAGTGTAAGCGGTGCATTATAGGTACCAAATTCAATTTGACCTAAGTAGCTAAAACCAAAATAGACCGCCATCAGTGCAATGGAAATAGAGGTAAAAAATTCCAATACGGCAGAAGAGAGAAAAGCGAGTTTTAGCACATCCATTGTGGTTTCACGGAAATCTTCAGTGGCATTTTCAATATGCTCAGTTTGTTCAGAAGTGCGGTTAAAAAGACGCAAGGTTTCCAAACCGCGTAAGCGATCTAAAAATTGGGCACTGAGGCGAGAAAGGGTATCCATATTTTTTTGGCTGTTGTCAGCCGCAGCAATACCGACAATGATCATAAACAGAGGAACAAGCGGTGCGGTAATCATTAAGATTAAGCCTGCCGCCCAGTTCAAGGGAAATACAGCAATGAAAATAACCACTGGAACAATGGCTGAAAGACTTTGTTGGGGCAGAAAACGGGCATAGAAATTATGTAAGTTTTCAACTTGTTCCAACATAATGCTTGCCCAACTTCCAGCTGGTTTTTGATTGATTGTCGCAGGGCCGACAAGATGGATTTTATCCAGAATTTTTTGACGAATATGGTTGCGTAATAATTGTCCGCTTTGGAAACCTATTTTTTCGCGTGCCCATAAAATAATAGCACGCATCCCGAAGCCGATAATTAGCCCGAGAAAATAAGGAATAAGTTCATCACGAGGCACATTTTGTATAATCAATTTATCGAGCAACGTCGCAAGAAAATAAGTTTGTGCGACTAAAATGAATGAAGAAAGCGTAGCTAAGACAATGTTCACACGCATTAATTTTTTGATAGGTTCTTGTTGTGCGCGAAGCCATTTTTGTAAATATTTTTGGCGAAGTTTGTTCATAGTTTTATCGTGATATAGAGAAAGTTCCCCTCTTTAAAAGAGGGGAATTGGTTAGAAGATTTATGCTTCTTGAGAGTCTAAATAGCGTTCTGCATCCAATGCTGCCATACAACCAGTTCCCGCGGAGGTAATGGCTTGGCGATAATTGTGATCCATGACATCGCCAGCTGCGAACACGCCTTCCACAGAAGTGGCTGTTGCATTTCCTTCAAGACCAGATTTTACAACGATATAGCCATTATTCAATTCTAGTTGCCCTTGGAAAATGTCCGTATTTGGCGAGTGACCAATCGCCACGAATAAACCATCTAATTTGAGTTCTTCTTTCTCCCCAGTTTTTGTGTTGGCTAAACGTAATCCGGTTACGCCCATGTTGTCACCCAACACTTCATCTAAAGTGCGGTCAGTATGAAGAACGATTTTCCCTTCTTCTACTTTTTTGTATAAACGGTCGATAAGGATTTTTTCCGCACGGAAGCTATCGCGACGGTGGATTAAATGCACTGTACTTGCAATATTGGCTAAGTAAAGCGCTTCTTCCACCGCTGTATTTCCACCACCAATTACACCGACTGGTTTATTACGATAAAAGAAACCATCACAGGTTGCACAAGCAGAAACGCCACGACCTTTGTAGTTTTCTTCTGAAGGTAAGCCAATATAGCGTGCAGAGGCACCCGTTGCGATAATTAACGCATCACAAGTGAAATTTTGCACATCGCCAAAAAGTTTGAATGGGCGAGAAGATAAATCTACGCGATTGATATGATCGAAGACGATTTCTGTTTCAAATTTTTCTGCATGTTGCAACATACGTTGCATTAAACCTGAACCAGTAGTCATCTCAAAATCGCCTGGCCAGTTCTCAATTTCATCTGTAGTGGTCAGCTGCCCACCTTGTTGCAAACCAGTCACCAATACTGGTTTTAAGTTTGCACGTGCTGCGTAAATGGCTGCTGTATAACCAGCAGGGCCTGAGCCTAAAATTAAAAGTTTTGCGTGTTTGGTATCTGACATAAAGAATCCTTGTTTGTAGTTAAGTAATAATATAATGCAATAAGTTGCATTTTACTGATTATAAACTTTTTGCTTAATAAAGCAGCGAATAAAGCAATCGACGAAATTTATTTGTCAGCGGATCAGCATTGCCCATTGCGCTTAAAATAGATAAAAATTGTTGTTTCACTTCGCCATTCTGCGCGCTTAAATCTGTTTTTAAAATGCCGAAAAGTAGTGTCAGTGCTTCTTCATTTCGTCCAGCTTGATGAAGTTGTACAGCAAGTTTTATTGCAATTTCAGCTGTTGGGTTTTTAGCATAATCAGCTTGTAATTGTTGGATTTCAGGTGTATCGGCTGCTTGAATTTGTAGCTCAATTTGTGCTTGTAATCCGTGCCAACGGCTATCACGATCTTGCAATGGAATTTGATTTAAAATTTCTTGTGCTGGCTCCGTTTTCTTCATTGCAATATAGGTTTCCGCATAGAGCAGGGCAATATCACTGTTTTTCTTATCAGAAAGTTCCCATGCATCTTTCAATAATGGCAATGCTGCCTCATAATTTTCTACTTGCAAGAAATCTAATGCTTGCTGGAATTTTAAATCTTCTTCTTTAGGTAAAATAATGCTTAATCGTTGGATTAATGACGCTTTATTAAGAGCTCCTGGAAATGCATCTAATGCCTGTGCTTCTTGAAACAAATAGGTAGTTGGCAATGCTTGGATGCGGAATTGTGCAGCAATCATTTGCTCTTTTTCACAATTTACTTTTCCAAGAACAAATTGCCCTTGATATTGTTCTGTAACTTGCTCAAGTAGTGCCAAAAAATCTGCCGATTCTTTATGTGTTGGCGCGTAAAAATTGATGACAAGTGGTTTTTCTAAGGATTGTTGCAGTATTTCAGTAAGATTTTGTTCGTTGATCTCAACGATAAAAGGAAAATCAGCCATGTTTTATCCTTGTGAAAAAAATAATGGCTGATTTTAGCAAAGTGCGGAAGATTTTAGAAACGTTTTACCATTTCGATTATTAAGCAAGTTTTTCTATGATTAGTTTCGCCATCATTTCAATATGTGCATGCTCTACATTAAGTGCGGGAATATATTGATAAGATTGCCCGCCATTTTTTAGAAAATTTTCTCGATTTTCTTTGTCAATTTCTTCAATGGTTTCTAAACAATCTACGGAGAAACCCGGGCAAATAACGGCAATTTTTTGAATGTTCTGTGTTGCAGCTGATTCTAAAAATTTATCGGTGTAAGGCTGTAGCCATTCTTCACGCCCAAAGCGCGATTGAAACGTCATTCCCCATTGGTTTTCTGTTAAGCCTAGCTTATTAACAACTGCAATAGTCGTTTGTTTACAATGTTCACGATAATAATCGCCCATTTTTTCATAACGCAGAGGAATACCGTGATAAGAAAATAGTAAAAACTCATCAGATTTTAACCTCACTTTTATGGAGTTTGCTAAGGCGTTAATGTAATTTTCATCAATATGATAAGAATGGATGAAATCAAAAGGCACTAATCCTCGTTCTTCTTTAAGGGCATTAGCGAAAGCATCAAATACTGCGCCCGTGGTTGAGCTAGAGTATTGCGGATAAAGAGGCAAAACAATAATTCGCTCAACTTGATTTTTAAGCAAGTTCTTCACCGCACTTTGTATTGATGGATTGCCGTACGTCATGGCAATTTCTACTTGTGTATCGATATTTTGCTTATCTAAATAGGCTTGCAATGCGTCTTTTTGTTGTCTTGAAATGGCAAGTAAAGGCGAGCCTTGCGCTGTCCAAATGGCTTGATAATTTTTGGCGATACGTTTTGAACGCAATGGCAAAATAATGGCTTTAAGTAGTGGATACCATTTGCAACGGGGTAAATCTACCACGCGAGGATCCGTTAAAAATTGCCATAAATAACGGCTGATTGACTTCGGTGTCGGGCTATCTGGTGTGCCTAGATTGGCAAGTAATACGCCGATTTTTGCGGATTTTGTCATAAATTGATTACGGAAAGGGTTAATCTAGAAACACAACAAAGTTTATTCTCTTCTGTGTGGATGTCAATTTGCCAAACTTGGATATTTCTGCCCAAATTAATTGGCGTGGCTCTCGCAGTCACTTTACCTGAACGAACAGGGCGAAGATGATTGGCGTTAATATCCAATCCAACCGCAGTTTTGCCTTCTTCTAAACAAAGCGAACCCGCAAGGGAACCAATTGTTTCAGCTAAAGCAACCGAAACCCCGCCATGTAATAAGCAAAACGGCTGCATAGTACGATGATCCACTGGCATTGTCGCTTCAATCCAATCCTCGCCAAACGCAGAAATTTCAATGCCAAGATGGCTAACTGCACTGTTGGAGCAGAGTTGATTTAAGTTTTTGAGCGTGAAGTTTTTTTGCCAAATCATGATGTTCCTTTCATTACGCTAAAATTTCTAATAATGCCTGCACAGGGTGTTTTAACACCACATGTTCATAACGTTTTACCTGACTGCGGCAAGAATAACCAGTTGCTAAACAAAAGTGCGGATCTTTTTCATGCAGTTTTTTATGCCAGGATACATCGTAGATTTCTCGGCTCATTTTTTGATTTTGCACTTCATGTCCAAATACACCAGCCATACCGCAACATCCTACTTTTTCTACATTAAGTTGTTGTCCAAATCTTCCAAAAATTTCTTGCCATTCTTTTGGACTATTCGGCATAAAAGTAGATTCCGTACAATGCGGGAATAAATACCAATCGAAAGTGCGGTCAGTTTTGGCGATGTTTTTTAACTTCTCTTGTAAATCCGCATTTTGTAATCTTTGTTTTAACCATTCGTGTGCGGTGAGAACGTGAAAGTCGCCCCGTTTTTCTTGTAGTGCTTCTTTGTATTCGTCTCGATAAGATAGCACGATGGCTGGATCAACGCCTACAAGTGGAATGCCTAATTTTGCCATTCGATTTAAAAACTCGGCTTGGTTTTGTGCTGTTTTGCTAAAGCGTTTTAAGAAACCTTTAATGTGCATTGCTTTGCCGTTTGGTTTAAATGGCAACAGAATTGGTGTAAAGCCTAATTCCTGCGTAAGCATAACAAAATCGCGTACCACTTTCGCATCATAGTAAGAGGTATAAGGATCTTGCACAATAAATAAAATATCGGTTTTTTCTACCGCACTTAGACTTTCCAATTCTTCCAAGGATTTGCCTTGATAATGAATTTCCACCAGCTGTTGTTGCAAATTGGGTTCAGAAAGCAAGGGCAAATCGGTCATGCCTAGCGTTTTTTCCACTAATGTTTGCGTGACTTTCAGCTTGGTAAAATAATTAAAGAATTTTGCCTGTTTTGCCATATAAGGCGCAGCGATTTCTAAATTTGCCACAACGTGGTCTTTTGCGGGGCGTAAGTAGCGGCTGTGATAGAAATGAAAGAATTTCGCGCGGAAACTTGGCACATCGATTTTAATCGGGCATTGGCTCGCACAGGCTTTACAAGCAAGGCAAGTATCCATTGCGGCTTTTACTTCGTGAGAAAAATCATAATTGCCTCGCCATTTTTGAACCGTATTGCTGAGTCTTTTTACAAGTGCGGTTAGTTTTATTTCTGTTTTACGGAAGTCTAATTGTTCGGACGAAACATTTTCATTCGCCATCAATCGAAGCCATTCTCGAACCATGGCTGCACGACCTTTCGGCGAAAATACACGGTTTTTACTGACTTTCATCGATGGGCACATAATGCTGTGTTCATCAAAATTGAAACATAAGCCGTTTCCATTGCAGTTCATCGCACCCTTAAATTCATCACGCACTTGGATAGGAATTTGGCGATCCTTATCAGCTCGCATCGGCGAAAGAATAGAATAAAGTTCCTCTTTGGAATCCAAAGGTGTACAGATTTTGCCAGGATTTAAGCGATTGTTCGGATCGAATAAGGTTTTGATATAACGAAGTTCGTGCCAGAGTTCTGGGGTAAAGAATTTTTCGCCGTAATGGGAACGCACGCCTTTTCCATGTTCTCCCCAAAGTAATCCACCATATTTAATCGTAAGTTCTGCCACTTCATCTGAAATTTGTTTGAATAATTTCACTTGTTCTTTATCGCATAAATCAAGCGCAGGGCGAACGTGTAACACACCAGCATCCACGTGCCCAAACATGCCGTATTGTAAATTGTGCTGGTCTAATAAAGCGCGAAATTCACTGATGTAATCCGCAAGATTTTCTGGGGGGACACAAGTATCTTCCACGAAAGGAATCGGTTTGGCAGCACCTTTTGCATTACCAAGTAAGCCCACGGCTTTTTTTCGCATTGCATAAATACGTTCAATAGAAGGTAAATCAGAACAAACTTGATAGCCAATAATGTGATCTTGGTTGTGTTCGATTTTTTCATCAAGTGAGCGACAAAGTGCGGTGACTTGGCGGTCTATTTTTTCTTTATTATTACCAGCAAATTCCACAATATTTAATCCGAGGATTGGATCTTCTTCATCTTCTGTCAGAAGTTCATTCACAGAGTGCCAAATAATATCTTGTTTGGCGAGGTTTAAGACTTTGGAATCAACAGTTTCCACAGAAAGCGCATTGGCTTTGACCATAAAAGGTGCATTGCGTAATGCCGCATCAAAAGAACGATATTTAATATTGATGAGCGTGCGATACTGCGGAATTGGCAGAAGATTGAGTTTGGCTTCGCAAATAAATGCGAGAGAACCTTCAGAACCAGTGAGAATTCTCGTAAGATTAAATTCACTTTCATCTTCATTGAATACATTTTTGAGATCGTATCCCGTTAAAAAACGGTTAAGTTGTGGCAAATCTTTAATGATTGCCGCTCTTTTTTCTTTGCAGTGTTGTGCGATTGTTTGATGGAGCTTTTTGCTACTATCGCTTAATTCAAGCACATAAATGTTTTCTAAAACATCAACAGAATTGACCGCACTTGTATCTAAAATTTCGCCATTTATTAATACTGCACGTAACGCCAAAACGTGATTAGAGGTTTTACCATATTGCAATGAGCCTTGCCCAGAGGCATCCGTATTAATCATTCCGCCTAAAGTCGCTCGGTTGCTGGTGGACAGTTCTGGGGCAAAGAATAAGCCATGTGGTTTTAAAAATTGATTAAGTTGATCTTTTACTACGCCTGCTTGTACTCGAACCCAGCATTCTTTTACATTGAGTTCTAAAATGGCAGTCATATGACGAGAAAGATCCACTATTATATTGTTATTAAGGGATTGACCATTAGTGCCAGTGCCACCGCCGCGAGGCGTAAAGCTGATCGATTGATATTCAGGTAAATTTGCCAATTTGGTTATACGCACTATATCAGCTACAGTTTTCGGAAAAAGAATCGCTTGTGGAAGTTGTTGATAAACGCTGTTATCCGTAGCCAGGCTTAATCTATCCGAATAATTTGTCGCAATATCTCCCTCAAAATGTTGGCGTTGAAGATCATTAAGATAATCAAGTACATATTGTTCAATTTGAGGAATGCGATTTAGACTTGGCAACATAGTATTTAACTCATTTGAAGGTAAAACGGCAGGTTCTTGATAATATCTTAAGGTGCGAACAATGTCGAATTAGATTTTAAGCGTTTTGGGGAGGCATTTTATGGAGTGAATTTAGTCAAGAAAATGATGTTGTTTGATTAAATAATAGTCAAAACACTCAAAAGAATTTGATCTTTTCAATTTTTATAGGATAATAAGTGCACTTTTGAACGTTCCTTTGGGGTAAACATAAGCAAAGGAATTGAATTTGTCAAAAGGTAGCAATGAGGCAAATTCAAACCCTCGTTAAGTGACTGTTTAGAAGATAACTTTGATTAAAAGTTCGGTCTAAACGGGAATAATTTTTTATTACTATTCGATGACTAAATAGAGGACATCAAAATGAAAAAAACTGCAATCGCATTAGTAGTTGCTGGCTTAGCAGCAGCTTCAGTAGCTCAAGCAGCTCCACAAGAAAATACCTTCTACGCTGGTGTTAAAGCTGGTCAAGGATCTTTCCATGATGGTATTAACAATAATGGCGCAATTAAAGAGGATTTAACATCTGCTAGTTATGGTTACAGACGCAATACTTTCACTTATGGTGTATTTGGTGGTTACCAAATTTTAAATCAAGATAATTTTGGTTTAGCTGCTGAATTAGGTTACGACAATTTTGGTCGAGCAAAACTTCGTTTAGCAGGAAAACCTAAAGCTAAACATACTAACCACGGTGCGCACTTAAGCTTAAAAGGCAGCTATGAAGTGTTAGACGGTTTAGATGTTTATGGCAAAGCAGGTGTTGCTTTAGTACGTTCTGATTATAAATTTTATGAAGATGCAAACGGTACTCGTGACCACAAGAAAGGTCGTCACACAGCACGTGCCTCTGGTTTATTTGCAGTAGGTGCAGAATACGCAGTATTACCAGAATTAGCAGTTCGTTTAGAATACCAATGGCTAACTCGCGTAGGTAAATACCGCCCTCAAGATAAACCAAATACCGCAATTAACTACAACCCTTGGATTGGTTCTATCAATGCGGGTATTTCTTACCGTTTCGGTCAAGGCGAAGCACCAGTTGTTGCAGCACCTGAAATGGTAAGCAAAACTTTCAGCTTAAATTCTGATGTAACTTTCGCATTTGGTAAAGCAAACTTAAAACCTCAAGCACAAGCAACATTAGACAGCGTCTATGGCGAAATTTCACAAGTTAAAAGTGCAAAAGTAGCTGTTGCTGGTTACACTGACCGTATTGGTTCTGACGCGTTCAACGTAAAACTTTCTCAAGAACGTGCAGATTCAGTAGCTAACTACTTTGTTGCTAAAGGTGTTGCAGCAGACGCAATCTCTGCAACTGGTTACGGTGAAGCAAACCCAGTAACTGGCGCAACTTGTGACCAAGTTAAAGGTCGTAAAGCACTTATCGCTTGTCTTGCTCCAGACCGTCGTGTAGAAATCGCAGTAAACGGTACTAAATAATTTTAGTCGTTTAACGAAAGATTAAATACAGGAAAAGGCTTAAACTTCGGTTTAGGCCTTTTGTTTTAAATGAAACTAAAACCAAGCATTTTAATCAAGTTTTAACTTGTGATAGAATGCTTACCTCGTTTATTTATAGGAAACATTATGGAAACCTTAGACAAGATCAAAAAGCAAATTAGTGAAAACCCCATTCTTATTTATATGAAAGGTTCGCCAAAATTTCCATCTTGTGGTTTTTCTGCTCGTGCATCTGAGGCATTAATGAATTGCAAAGTGCCTTTTGGTTATGTAGATATTTTGCAACATCCAGATATTCGTGCTGAGTTACCAACATATGCAAATTGGCCAACTTTCCCACAATTATGGGTTGAGGGAGAATTAGTTGGTGGTTGCGATATTATTTTAGAAATGTATCAAGCAGGCGAATTGCAAACTTTATTAGCTGAAGTGGCAGCAAAACACGCTTAATTACATTAGAAAAATAAAACCCGCAATAAGCGGGTTTTTTATATAATAAATTTACCTTTCATTATTGAATAATAGATTAAGCAAACTTTAATACCTTAGAAAGTGCGGTAAAAAATTTATCGTTTTCTTCAGGTAAACCAATACTTATGCGTAAATGATTTGGCATACCATAACCAGCAATTGGGCGAACAATTACACCTTCTCGTAACAACGCATCATAAATCGAAGTGGCAGGTTGTTTGAAATCAATGGTTATAAAATTTCCTTTAGAGGGAATATAATCCAATTGATTTTTTTGACAAAAGTCTTCATAACGTCGCATTTCTACTCGATTATTTTCAGCGACTTTTTCAACAAATTCATCATCATTCATTACGGCAACGGCAGCGGTTAATGCCAAAGAATTACAATTAAATGGTTGTCTAACTCGATTTAATAAATCTGCGATTTCAGAATTAGATACCGCATAACCAATGCGTAAACCTGCCAAGCCATAGGCTTTAGAAAGAGAGCGTGAAATAATTAAGTTTGAATATTTTTTTAATAAACTGAAAGAGTTTACTCGTTCTTCAGCTTTGGTAAATTCCGTGTAGGCTTCATCTAATACCACGATTACATTTTGAGGGACTTTTGCTAAAAAATCTTCAATTTCTTGCGATGTTAAAAAATTACCCGTTGGATTATTGGGATTAGCAATGTAAACGAGCTTTGTTTTATCAGAAAGTGCGGTCAAAAATCCTTGTAAATTATGCCCCCAATTTTTAGCTGGAATTTCTTTTGCAATTGCATTAATCGCTTTAGTTACTAAAGGATAAACAATAAAGGCATATTGTGAATAAATGATTTCATCGCCTTCCGTTGCGAAAGTGTGAGCAAAAAGTTCTAATAAATCATTTGAGCCATTTCCAAGCGTAATTTGATTCGGTTGAACGCCAAATTTTTTTGCGATAGTTTGTTTTAGTTCAAAGCCATTCGCATCTGGATAACGAGTTAGTTTATCTAATTGTTCAAAAATTGCTTTTTTTGCACTTTCTGGAAAACCAAATGGGTTTTCGTTTGAGGCAAGTTTAACGATATTGGAAATACCAAGTTCTCGTTCTAATTCTTCAATAGGTTTGCCTGCTTGATAAGGGGATAAGGATTTTACGCCACGATTGGCAATTTTGATGTACTGCATAGTTTTATTTATAAATATTGATGTGGGTTAGTATGAATTTTCAAATAAATGTGAGCATAGTAAATGCGCCCATTGAAAATGTTCTTTAATTATTGAGGAAGATTTTTAGTTTCAAATTTTTTCATAAATGTAATCAGTGCTTCAACACCATCTTGCGACATTGCGTTATAAATAGATGCACGCATTCCACCTAAAACCTTATGACCCTTCAAGGCTTGCAAGCCCGCAGCAGTAGACTCTGCGACAAATTTTGCATCTAATTCAGGATTACCTGTGATGAAAGTCACATTCATTGTTGAGCGGTTTTCTTTTGCTACCACATTGCGGTAAAGTTTGCTCGAATCAATATAATCATAAAGCGTTTGTGCTTTTAGTGCATTACGTTTTTCGATTATTTCTAAGCCGCCTATTTCTTTAAGATGTTTAAATACGAGGGAACATAAATACCACGCAAAAGTTGGAGGCGTGTTGATCATTGAATCTGCATCACGTTGAGTTGCATAATTCCAAATAGATGGGGTTTCTTTACGTGTATTACCGATTAAATCATCGCGAATAATGACTAATGTAATACCCGCTGGGCCAAGATTTTTTTGCGCACCTGCATAAATTACACCGAATTTACTGATATCGATTTGGCGTGAAAGAATATTTGAAGACATATCAGCGACCAATACGGCATCGCCCACATTTGGTACATCAAAAATCTCTACACCACTGATAGTTTCATTCGGGCAATAATGAACGTAGTCATATTGATCAGCGATATGGCTAAAATCAAGATCGGTAATTCGAGTCTGTTCGCCATTTTCTACAATAGTGATTTCATCAATTTCTGCAAAATTTCTTGCTTCTTTTGCCGCTGTAGCTGACCAATGCCCACTATTTAAATAAAGGGCTTTGCCTTTTTTACCGATTAAGTTCATCGGAATTGCGGCAAATTGACCGCGAGCGCCACCTTGTAAGAAAAGTGCACGATAGTTATCAGGAATATTGTAAACCTCACGTAGATCTTTTTCCGCTTGGGTAACGAGTTCCATAAAATACTTTCCGCGATGGCTTATTTCCATTACAGAAACACCTTGATTGAGCCAGTTTGTAAGTTCATTTTGTGCTTTTTGCAACACTTCTGGGAAAATCATCGCAGGGCCTGCGCTAAAATTAAAGACTTGTGACATTGTATTTCCTTGGTTTTTATGAAAATAATGATGTCTTTTTTATCACTACAAAAATCGATAATCAATGCTTTTTACTGAAATCAAAAAAATTCTTTCTATCATTCATAAAATAGAGGGTAAATTTTGACGATTGATTAAAAAAAAGCTAAATTACGGCACAGTCATTTTATTTATTTTAAAGGGAGTTGTTATGGAAATTGTGAATAAACAATCTTTTCAAGATGTGTTGGAATACGTGCGTATGTATCGTTTAAAAAATAGAATTAAACGAGATATGGAAGACAATAATCGTAAGATTCGCGATAACCAAAAACGCATATTGTTATTGGATAATTTAAATCAATATATTCGTGATGATATGACTATTGCAGAAGTACGCGGAATTATTGAAAGTATGCGTGATGATTATGAAAGCCGTGTGGATGATTACACAATTCGCAATGCTGAACTTTCTAAGCAACGCCGTGAAGCGAGTACGAAAATGAAAGAACAGAAAAAAGCACACGCAGAATTATTGAAAAACGCTGAAAAATAATAGGATAACTAGAGCCGACTGAATCAGTCGGCTTATTTTTTATAAGCTATTCATTGCGTTAATGATTTTAATTTCGTCAAAATTGACAATATCTTCTTGGAATATTGTGCGTTCTTGAATTTTCCCTTCTTGTAATAATTTTTCTCGTTGTGTGCCTAAAAGCAATGGCGTGTCTGGCGTGTACCATTTTTTTCCTTGGCGAAAAATTAAATTACCGATGGAACAATCTGTCACTTTTCCATTTTTGATAATCATAATTTCATCACAAGCACCACGTCGAGCAAATAATGTATTAATTAAACTGCGATCTAAATATTTCAAACTATATTCAATGTCATCACAAATTACAGGTTGAAAAGTGCGGTAGATTTTTCGTTGGTATTCAAAATATTGAATTTGTGTGGTTTCGGCATTGTAATCAATGCGGCAGCGAATTAATTGATTTTGTAAAGGCGTTGGAAGTTGAATGAGTGAAAAAAGATTAAAAATTTTCACCGCACTTTTACCATAATATTCACGCAAACTACGTTCATATCGCACTTGGTGTAAATCGATATTTTGAATTTTCCCGTTTTCAATACAAAGGGTTTCAAATAGAGGGAACATTAATCAGCACCTTCAATCGGTAAATAGACTTTTTCTAATAATTCTTCATATTCATCTTGCACATTGCTATGAATGGTAATTCCACCTCCACTATGAAAATAAAATTTTTCATCTACTTGAGAAATAAATCGAATTGCCACCGCACTTTGTAGTGTTTTGCCATCAAATATGCCAAAAATTCCCGTGTAATAATCGCGCTTTTGTTTTTCTGCTTGCTGAATAATTTGTGTGGTTTTTTCTTTTGGTGCGCCGCTAATAGACCCAGCAGGCAACAGTTTCTCTAAAATATCCCCAATTTGATTTTGCCAGTTTTCATTCAATTTTCCGTAAATTTCAGAACTGGTTTGCAGTATTTCGCCTTTCTGGGTCTTGATACGATCGATATAACGAAATTTTTTCACCTGAATGTTTTTTGCCACCATGGATAAATCATTACGCATCAAATCAACAATCGTGTAATGCTCGCGTTGTTCTTTTTCATTTGTGAGTAACTGATTTTCTGCATCGGGCAGAGAGGCATTAATTGTCCCTTTCATGGGATAGGTAAAAATATTGTTGTCATGAATATTGACAAAACATTCAGGCGAAAAGCAAACGAATTGATCTTGTAACCACAATTTATAAGGTGCATTGGTTTGATGAAAAATTTGTTCAAGTGACAGCTTACCTGAAATTTCAGTGGGGTAGGTGAGATTTAATAAATAAGAATTACCTTTTTGTAATTCACTTTGAACAAGTTCAAAACCTTGTTGATAATGCGAGAAAGGCATTGGATGTTTGGTAAAATTAAGAGGGAGAGGTCGTGGAGAAATTGTGAGATTTCTTTTGCCTAAAATATCAAAATAAATGCCTTGTTGTGCAGAATTTTCGAGAGGACAAATCAATGGTTTTTCTTTTTCAAAATCAATAAGAAAGAAAAATGGAGTGCGTTGTTTGCCATAATGATTAGCCTGTTCAATAAAATGTTGCATTGTGCTTTGTGCCATTTTGCGTAAAATGACCTGATTATAACGAATACCGAACTGTTATGAAATTACTCATCATTAATAATCACGATTCTTTTACTTTTAACTTGGTGGATTTAATTCGAAAATTAAATGTGCCTTATGATGTTTTAAACGTAGAAGATTTGAAAGAAAATACAGCGGAAAATTATAGCCATATATTGATTTCGCCAGGACCCGATGTGCCACGCGCTTATCCACAACTTTTTTCCATGTTGGAAAAATATTATCAGCAAAAATCTATTTTAGGTGTGTGTTTAGGGCATCAAACCTTATGTGAATTTTTTGGTGGTACATTGTATAACTTAGAGAATGTTCGTCACGGGCAGAAACGAACATTAAAAGTGCGGTCAAATTCTCCATTGTTTTTTGATCTTCCAACTGAATTTAATATCGGACTATATCATTCTTGGGGCGTACAGGAAGAAGATTTTCCTAGCTGCCTAGAAATCACCGCACTTTGTGATGAAGATGTAGTGATGGCAATGCAACATAAATCTTTGCCAATTTATAGTGTCCAGTTTCATCCAGAATCTTATATGTCAGACTTTGGCGAGCAAATTTTGCGTAATTGGTTGGCGATTCATCCCACAACTACCCCATAATACCGCTTGCTTATTAAGCAAAAATGCGTATTATAGCCGTCTATACGTCAATACATCTAAATTTAGAAGAAAAAGAGAGAAAATATGTCTAGCTATTTATTTACATCTGAATCTGTCTCTGAAGGGCATCCAGATAAAATTGCCGATCAAATTTCTGATGCGGTACTTGATGAAATCCTAAAACAAGATCCAAAAGCACGAGTAGCTTGTGAAACCTATGTAAAAACGGGTATGGCATTGGTGGGTGGGGAAATCACAACCTCTGCGTGGGTTGATATTGAGAATTTAACCCGTAAAGTGATTTGTGATATTGGTTATGAACATTCTGAAATGGGTTTTGATGGGCATTCTTGTGCGGTGCTTAATGCGATTGGTAAACAATCTGCAGATATTAATCAAGGCGTTGATCGTGAAAATCCATTAGATCAAGGCGCAGGCGACCAAGGTATTATGTTTGGTTATGCCACCAATGAAACGGATGTATTAATGCCTGCAGCCATTACTTATGCTCATCGCTTAATGGAAAAACAAGCTGAAGTGCGTAAAAGCGGTAAATTAGCATGGTTACGCCCAGATGCGAAAAGCCAAGTTACGTTAAAATATGAAGATAATAAAATTGTTGGTGTGGATGCGGTTGTGCTTTCTACTCAACATTCTGAAGAAGTTAGCCAAAAAGATTTACATGAAGGTGTGATGGAAGAAATTATCAAACCTGTATTACCAAGTGAATGGCTTTCTAAAGAAACAAAATTCTTCATTAACCCGACTGGTCGTTTTGTTATCGGTGGGCCAATGGGTGATTGTGGTTTAACTGGCCGTAAAATCATCGTGGATACTTACGGTGGTGCCGCTCGTCACGGTGGTGGCGCATTCTCAGGAAAAGATCCATCTAAAGTAGATCGTTCTGCGGCTTATGCTGCACGTTATGTCGCAAAAAATATTGTGGCAGCTGGTTTAGCAGATCGTTGTGAAATCCAACTTTCTTATGCGATTGGTGTGGCTGATCCAACATCTATCATGGTCGAAACCTTTGGAACTGGAAAAGTTGCAAATGAATTATTAGTGTCATTAGTTCGTGAGTTTTTTGATTTACGTCCTTATGGCTTAATTAAAATGTTAGATTTAATCCAACCAATCTATCGTGAAACGGCGGCTTATGGCCATTTCGGTCGTGAGCAATTCCCTTGGGAAAAAGTGGATCGCGCAGAAGATTTACGTATTGCGGCAGGTTTAAAATAATAGGCTTGAATTTTTAGTTTGAAAGGCTTATATTGAAAAGGCAACAAGGTTTCTTGTTGCCTTAGTTGGTTTAGGTTGCTACCAAGCTGGGGAGCTAAAGGACAGCAACAAGAACCCGATAATAATCATTAAGATGATTTTTATCATAAGGCTATCTCCTTTCAGAGTTGTTAAACAAAGCTGATCGAGATTGAGTTACTGCCTGACCCGCCAGTCAGGCAATAACGTACCTGACCAACCACTGGTTATTCTATCATATAAAAGCCGCTTATCTAGCGGTTTTTGCTTTTACCGATGACATCAATATCACTTATTCCATTCCGTCATTTAAAAATGCAAGTGCAACGCAAATTGAATCAGTCTTTGCTGCTTGCAGAGGCTTATTTTAAGCGAAAATTTACAATGCCAGAGGTAAATTATGAGTTACGAGGTATAAAGGCAGGCGTGGCTTACCTACAAAAAAATGAAATAAAATTTAACCGCACTTTATTGCAAGAAAATACGGATGAATTTATTCGACAAGTCGTGCCACATGAGCTTGCGCATTTGATTGTGTATCAAATGTTTGGTCGCGTAAAACCACACGGGAAAGAGTGGCAGCTTGTAATGAATGAAATTTTTAAGCTTCCCGCAGACACTTGCCATCAATTTGATATAAAAAACGTGCAAGGTAAAACCTTTGAATATCGTTGTGCTTGCCAAACCCATTTTCTAACTATTCGTCGGCATAACAAAATAATGAAAGAAAACATCGAATATTTGTGTAAAAAATGTAAGGGAAAATTAGTTTTTGTCGATGATGAAGAATAATTTTTGTGATATATTTTTCCAATTTATTCAATAAATAAAGGAGTTATCCAATGAAAAAATCTTTATTAGCAGTTATTGTTGGTGCATTTGCCTTTGCTTCTGTTGCAAATGCGAATATTTATGCTGAGGGCGATATCGGTTTATCTCAAACTAAAGCAAACGGTAGTAACAATACAAGAGTTGAACCTCGCGTATCCGTGGGTTATAAAGTAGGAAATACACGTGTTGCGGGTGATTATACTCATCATGGAAAAGTTGATGGCACAAAAATTCAAGGTTTAGGTGCATCAGTATTATATGATTTTGACACGAATTCTAAAGTGCAACCTTATGTTGGTGCTCGTGTAGCGACTAATCAATTTAAATACACCAATCGCGCAGAACAAAAGTTTAAAAGTTCTTCTGATATTAAGCTCGGATATGGGGTTGTAGCAGGTGCAAAATATAAGTTAGATGGCAACTGGTACGCAAATGGTGGAGTTGAGTACAATCGTTTAGGTAATTTTGATAGTACCAAAGTTAATAACTATGGTGCAAAAGTTGGTGTGGGGTACGGGTTCTAATTTTTAGAATATAAAAATCTTTTTTATAAAACACTTTAATTTAACGGTGATCGTTTAAAACAATCACCGTTATTGGTATCAGCAGAGCCAGAAAGGCTAATTACCATATTTGGTTTAGGCGTATAACGGACTCCAGCTGCAACGGCAGATTGTCCTCGATAAGTCCCTGCAGCTATGCCAGTAATTTGGCGGGTTATGCCTCTTATTTTATTCCCCACTGAAACCGAACCCGCAGTGCCTTTCCAAGTTGAAACTAATTCATTTTTAGCTGTTTCATAAGATTTAGTTGCGTTGTCAATCTTAGCTTGATTTGGATTAGCTGCGGTTTTCAACTTTTCCATATTGCTTTTTAACCTAGCAACTTCCTCTTTTTTTTTCGGCAAATCGTAAAGAATATTACGTAATTCTGCCAAATCAGCATAATTTTGACGCTCTGTTTTATAAGCATTTTCCAATGGCTTAATATCAAAAATATGTGATCAAGATCACAAAATAAAAAATCCCAACGGAGATTGGGATTTAAAATCACTAAAAATTTTACCGCACTTTATGCTTTGCTTACTTCAAAACGTTCAAATGCCAATACTTTTTTCTCTAATTTACGTAGTAATAATGTTGCAATGCCTGTGATAATTAAATAGATACCACCCGCAATGCCGTAAATTGTGATTGCATCATATTCTGTACCATAAAGTTGGCGTGCGTAACCCATAATATCCATAATCGTAATGGTGGATGCTAATGCCGTTCCTTTAAATACCAAAATAATTTCGTTACTGTAAGAAGGCAACGCACGTTTTAAGGCATAAGGAATTAAGATTTTGAGTGTCTGTAATCGGCTTAATCCTAACGCTGCACAACTTTCCCATTGTCCTTTATGAATGGCTTTTACTGCACCGTGAAATAATTGGGTGGAATAAGCTGCACTGTTTAGTGCTAAAGCTAATGTGGCACAGAACCACGCATTGGATAAGAAAAACCATAATGGGCTGTCAATAATCCATTGAAATTGACCAGGCCCCGCATAAATTAAAAAGAACTGTACTAACAGTGGCGTGCCTGTGAATAAAGTAAGGTATAAATTGACCGCACTTTTTACCCATTTATTTTCCATTGAAAGTAAAAAAGTAAGAAATAAGGCTAAAAAGAAAGCAATCAATAAGGATACGACTGTGAGTAGTAAACTCGTTGGAATCCCTTGTACGATCACGCTTAAATATTCTTGAAACATTATTTCATGCCCCTTTCAAAACGAGTAAAACGCAGCTCTAATTTTCGAATACCAACTTGGCTAATTAATGTTACCGCTAAATAAATTAACGCAGCAATACCGTACCAAGTAAAGGGTTGATGAGTATTGGTATTAATCAGATCCGCTTGGTGCATCAAATCGTCCACACCAATTAATGAAACCAATGCCGTATCTTTTAGCAATACAAGCCATTGGGTGCTTAAACCAGGTAAGGCGTGACGCCATACTTGTGGCATAACAATATGAATGAACGTATAGCTTTTGCTTAAGCCTAACGCTGCACCTGATTCCCATTGTCCTTTTGGTATGGCTTGAATTGCACCACGTAATGTTTGTGAAGCATAAGCTGCAAAAATAAGAGAAAGCGCAAGCACACCACAGCCAAATGCCCCAAATTCGATGTATTCGCCAGTTAGCATTTCGACTAATTCAGTAGAACCAAAATAGACAAGTAATACAACAATAATTTCGGGTAAGCCACGTAATAATGCCACAAATACTGTCATCGGCTTGCCAACAAAACGATTTGCTTCAAGTGCGACAAAAATAAGGCTTAAAAATAAGCCTAAGATCAATGAACAGACCGCAAGCCCTAAAGTCATTAGGGCAGCGGTAAACATTAAAGAAAGAAAGTCAGAAAACATAAATTATTTTGTCATCCATTTATCATAGATTTTTTGGTATTCGCCATTCGCTTTAATTGCAGCTAAACCTTTATTTAGTTGTGCCGCCAAATCTTTGTTTGATTTGTGCATTGCAATCGCTATCCCGTTACCAAAATATTTTTTATTGGTTACTTTTTCGCCTATAAATTGAATTTCTGGCTCTTTGGAAATCATATCGGAAAGCACTGCGGTATCGCCAAAAATAATATCAATCCGACCGCTCTTTAAGTCTAAAATAGCATTTTGTAAAGTTGAATAGGATTTTGGAGTATATTGCTTGGTCTCCGCTACGGTGTATTGTTGGAATGTTGTGCCATTTTGAACACCTATATTTTTTGCGCTCTCTAAAGTTGCTTTGCCTTTAAGAGCAACATAGCTTGCTGTGCTGTCGTAATATGGATCAGAGAATAGCACTTGTTTTGCACGAGCATCAGTAATATCAATGGCGGAAATTGCTGCATCAAAACGTTTTGCTTTTAAATTTGGAATTAACGCATCAAAGGTTTCGCTCTTGAATTTACAGGTTGCTTGAATTTCTTGACAAATTGCATTCGCCACATCAACATCAAAGCCGATAATTTCGCCTTTTTCATTTGTGGTTTCAAATGGTGGATAGCTAGGTTCCATTGCAAAAGTGAGTTCTTGTGCGCCTGCAGCAATAGATGACCCCAATAAAATGGCAGTTAATAATGTTTTTTTCATCGTAAGCTCCTTATTTCTAGTGAGAAAGATAGTGTTTAAATTGTTCGGTTTTCGGATTTTCAAAGCAATCAGCCGATCCCATTTCGACGATTTTACCTTGTTCCATATAGACGACTTTTGTCGCCACTTTTTGCGCCACATTGACTTCGTGGGTCACAATCACTTGCGTAATGCCAGTTTCTTGTAATTCTTTAATAATATCTACAACTTGTGCTGTAATTTCTGGATCTAATGCAGCCGTTGGTTCATCAAATAATAGAACTTGTGGCTTCATCATCAGTGCGCGCGCTATTGCAACACGTTGTTGTTGCCCACCTGACAAATGTAATGGAAAGCGATCAGCAAGTTGTTCTAAACGTAAACGTTTTAACAATTCCATTGCATCAGTTTTCGCTTCACTTTCACTCACACCACGCACTTTCATTGGTGCTTCAATTAAGTTTTCAATTACCGTTAAGTGCGGCCAAAGATGATATTGTTGAAACACCATTCCTACATCTTGGCGTAATTGTCTGATTGCTTTGGGATTTGCCATTGCATTGGATAAATTAAATTCATTGTTTGTAATGCTTAATTCGCCAGATTTTGGCACTTCTAACAAATTTAATGTGCGAATTAATGTGCTTTTGCCTGCGCCACTTGGGCCCAGCAACACAACGGTATCGCCCTCTTCAGCTTCAAGGTTAATATCAAATAACGCTTGTGATGAACCGTAAAAGAAATTGAGATTTTTAACACGAATAGCCATTTTTCTTCTCTATGCTTTATAAGATGAAAAAATATTACATTTTTATGCATAATTATGCAAATGCTATTAATAAAAAATCCCAAAAAAATTTGGGATTTTAAAAACTTGATTGAAATCAACCGCACTTTAGGCTTGTTTTGCCATTTCAAACTCAATTAACATCATTAAAATATGAATGACTTTGATATGGATTTCTTGAATACGATCTGCATAACTGAAATGGGGTACGCGAATTTCAACATCTGCTAATCCTGCCATTTTTCCGCCATCTTTGCCTGTCATCGCAATCACTTTCATTCCTTTTGCTTTTGCCGCTTCAATAGCATTTAAGATATTTTTTGAATTACCTGAAGTTGATAAACCGAATAATACATCGCCTTTTTGACCCACCGCTTCAACATAGCGTGAAAATACATATTCATAGCCAAAATCATTACTTACACAGCTTAAATGGCTTGCATCTGAAATCGCAATAGCGGGATAACCAGGTCGATTTTCACGATAACGACCCGTTAATTCTTCTGCAAAATGCATCGCATCACAGTGCGAACCGCCATTACCACAAGAAAGCACTTTTCCGCCTTGCTTGAAACTGTTGGAAATTAATAATGCGGCTTCTTGAATTAATTTAATGTTATTTTCATCAGCAATAAATTTGTTTAACACATCTTGTGCTTCCACAAGTTCTGCTTTGATTTGATCTAAATACATTGATTGCTCCTTTTAGCATAAAATCGCGATGGCATTGTATAGCAGATGAAGATTCTTCGCTAGCGTAAATAAAAATTCATCTTTTTTCGATGAAATGATGATTTTTTGCGATTTAGATCGAAAAAATAAGTTTGAATGGTTGGGGATTTTTCAAGATATGTTTATCTTGCGTAAACTTATTAGCCTTTTAATTTTCAAAAACACAATGAAATTTTACCGCACTTTGTTACTTTTCTTGGCGAGTTCTTTTGCTTTTGCTAACTCAGATTTAATGCTTCTTCATACCTACAATAATCAACCCATAGAGGGTTGGGTAATGTCTGAAAAGTTAGATGGCGTACGCGGTTATTGGAATGGAAAGCAATTATTAACCCGACAAGGGCAACCTTTATCGCCGCCCGCCTATTTCATTAAGGATTTTCCGCCTTTTGCGATTGATGGCGAATTATTTAGTGAGCGAAATCATTTTGAGGAAATTTCATCCATCACAAAATCTTTCAAAGGCGAGGGTTGGGAAAAACTTAAATTGTATGTTTTTGATGTGCCTGATGCAGAGGGGAATTTATTTGAGCGTTTAGCTAAATTGAAAGCGTATTTAGTCGAACATCCCACAACTTATATTGAAATTATTGAGCAAATTCCTGTTAAAGATAAAACCCATTTATATCAATTTCTTGCACAAGTCGAAAATTTGCAAGGCGAGGGCGTTGTTGTACGCAACCCCAATGCACCTTATGAACGTAAGCGAAGCTCACAAATTTTAAAATTAAAAACAGCACGAGATGAAGAATGTACAGTTATTGCACACCATAAAGGCAAAGGACAATTTGAAAATGTGATGGGTGCTTTAACTTGTAAAAATCATCGGGGAGAATTTAAAATCGGTTCGGGTTTTAACTTAAACGAACGAGAAAATTCCCCTCCGATAGGATCTGTAATTACTTATAAATATCGAGGTCTTACAAATAGTGGAAAACCTCGATTTGCAACCTATTGGCGAGAGAGAAAATGAGCCTATTTATAAATCTGACAAAATGAATTTAATCAATATGGAAACAAGCGATTAATTTTCCATCAGTATATTGTTCCAAGTGCGGTTGATTTTCACGACATTTTTCTGTCGCTTTCCAACAACGAGGATTAAATGCACAGCCTTTTGGCGGATTAATTGGGCTTGGCAATTCGCCTGTCAGTTTTATGCGTTCACGGCGCAAGTTTGGCGACAAACGTGGTGTCGCTGAAAGTAACGCTTTGGTATAAGGATGCTGAGGATTAGAAAAAATCTGCTCTGTCGTCCCTTTTTCAACACAACGACCTAAATACATCACCATCACTTCATCAGCGATATGTTCTACCACAGAAAGATCGTGTGAAATGAATACGTAAGACAAGCCTAATTCATCTTGTAAATCCATCATTAAATTCAGTACTTGTGCACGCACGGAAACATCCAATGCAGAAACAGGCTCATCGGCAACAACGACATCGGGATCTAACATTAAACCACGAGCGATGGCAATACGTTGGCGTTGTCCGCCTGAGAACATGTGGGGATAACGATCATAAAATTCAGCGCGCAAGCCCACTTTTTCCATCATCGATAAAACTTTTTCTCGCCGTTCTTTGGCGGAAAGTTTTGTATTGATGATTAATGGTTCTTCCAAAATTGAACCAATCTTTTTGCGTGGATTTAACGATGCGTAAGGATTTTGAAAAACTATTTGAATTTTTTTACGACGTAGTGCTTTTGTTTCAGAATCATTTTCTAAAAAATTATGCCCTTTGTAATAAAGTTCGCCTTTGGTTGGTTCTTCAATCATTGTCAATAAACGACCTAGCGTTGATTTTCCACAACCTGATTCACCCACGACTGCTAAAGTTTTACCTCGTTCAAGCTGAAAAGAGACACCATCCAACGCTTTTACTTGCTGTGGTTTTGCAAACAAGCCTTTTTTTACAGGGTAATATTTTTTTAAGCCAATGGCATTTAATAATGGCGGATTTTCTTTTACTTCATTCGTCATTATTAAGCTCCTTGATATTCAACTGGATTGCCTTGCTCGTTCAGTGGAGTATGGCATTTTACTTTATGCGAACCGATATGATGCAATAGAGGTTCAACTTGGCGACAATATTCGGTGGCATAAGGGCAGCGAGGATTTAATAAACAGCCTGTTGGGCGATCGTATTTTCCAGGGACGACCCCTTGTAATGATTCTAAGCGAGATTTTCCCTCTGCAAATTCAGGTAATGAACGTAACAAGGCTTGTGTGTAAGGGTGTTTTGGTTCGCGGAAAATATCTTTTGCGGTGCCTTCTTCAACGATTTGTCCAGCATACATCACGATAATTCGATCTGCCGCTTCAGCAACAAGCGCAAGATCATGGGTAATCAAAATCAGCGACATGCATTCTTTTTTCTGCAATTCGAGTAAGAGTTCCATAATTTGTGCTTGAATAGTCACGTCCAATGCCGTGGTTGGCTCATCAGCAATCAATAATTTAGGTCTGCAAGCAATTGCCATCGCAATCATCACGCGCTGGCTCATTCCACCAGACAGCTGATGGGGATAAACATCAATCCGAGATTCAGGATCAGGAATACCGACCAATTTTAAAAGCTCTAAAGTGCGGTCTTTTCTCGCCTTTTTTGTGCCGCCCTCGTGAGTTTTTAACGCTTCCATAATTTGGAAACCCACAGTATAAGCAGGATTCAAACTTGTCATCGGATCTTGGAAAATCATTGCTACATCAGCACCAATAAGCTGGCGTTTAGCTTTACTCTCTAAAGTGAGTAAATCAGTATTTTCAAATTGCAAGGATTCAGCCGATACACGTCCAGGATGATCAATTAATCCCATAATTGCGAGAGAACTCACAGATTTACCTGAGCCTGATTCTCCTACAATGCCAAGCACTTCGCCTTGTGCGACTTGATAGCTAATGCGATCCACTGCTTTAAATGGCGTTTTTTTATCGCCAAAGTGAACAGAAAGTTCTTTTACGTCTAATAATGCCATTCTGTTTTCCTATTGTTTGAGTTTTGGATCAAGGGCATCACGCAAGCCATCGCCCATTAAGTTGAAAGCAAGCACCAAAGATAAAATCACTAAGCCAGGAATTGTAACTAACCAGTTTGCCGCTTGCATAAAACTGCGTGCTTCTGAAAGCATTGTGCCAAGTTCAGGTGTTGGTGGTTTTGCACCAATGCCTAAGAAACCAAGTGTCGCGAGTTCTAAGATGGCATTGGAAATGCCCATTGTCATTTGCACAATTAAAGGGGCTAAACAGTTTGGTAAAATCACAATAAACATGAGGCGTAAAATACCTGCCCCTGCCACTTTAGATGAAGTCACATAATCACGATTTTTTTCATTTATTACTGCCGCTCTGGTTAAACGCACATAGCTAGGAATCGATACCACGGCGATCGCTAAAGTGGCATTGGCGAGTGATGGCTCTAAAATAGAGACGACTACAATCGTCAAAAGTAAGTTTGGAATCGCAAGCATAATATCAATTAGGCGAATGATAATTGTATCTAGCACGCCGCCATAATAGCCAGAAATCAAGCCAAGACTAGTACCAAAGGCACAAGACAGCAATACAATGACAAATCCTGCAAAAACGGAAATTCGCGTTCCGTAAATAATGCGCGAAAGAATATCTCGTCCAATATCGTCTGTGCCGAGTAAATAGGCTGGATTGCCGCCTTCATACCAAGCAGGGGGAAGTAAAAGTGCGGTACGATTTTGCACTGTTGGATCAAAAGGCGCAATATAAGGCGCGAGAATGCTGATTAAGGCAACAATCAAAATAAAAATTAAACCAATTAGCGCACCACGATTTTGTTTGAAGTAAAAGCAAAATTCTTGTAAAGGTGTTTTTGGCGCGAAAGTTAAAGGCGTGTCAGACATAATTTCTCCTACAATTAATGACGGATACGCGGATTGACCACGCCGTAAAGTAAATCGACGGTTAAATTTACCACAATAATAATCGTCGCAATAATCAGTACAGAACCTTGCAACACAGGATAATCACGGGCTTGAATGGCATCAATGATCCATTTTCCAATTCCCGGCCAAGAGAAAATAGTTTCTGTGAGAACTGCACCAGAAAGCAATTGACCTACAATTAATCCCACCACAGTGACAACAGGAATTAACGCATTACGCAATGCATGCACAATGACGATTCGAGTATAATTTAGGCCTTTTGCTTTAGCCGTGCGAATGTAATCTTCGCCTAATACTTCCAGCATTGCAGATCGTGTCATACGCGTAATAATGGCGAGAGGAACTGTGCCTAAGACGATGGCAGGAAGAATTAATGATTTCACCGCATTTTCGAAGGCACCAGAAACACCTGAAAGCCAGCTATCAATAAGCATAAATCCTGTTGGTGTATCGATCCAAAATTCATTATCTAAACGTCCACCTTGCGGTAAACCGAGTTGTGGTGAAACGTATAAAATTAAAATCAATCCCCACCAGAAAATCGGCATAGAATAACCTGTGAGCGATGCAGCTGTAACGGTGTGAGAAATCCAACTGTCTTTTTTTACTGCGGCAATCGTGCCTAAAATTATTCCACCTAATAATGACCAAAATAACGCAAAAAATGCTAATTCAGCGGTGGCAGGGAAAAGTGTAAAAAATTCAGTAAGAACAGGTTGTTGAGTGCGGAACGATGCACCGAAATCCCCTTGAATTACATTGCCAATATAGCGGAAATATTGCTGATAAAGAGGTAAATCTAAACCCAATTGGTGCATCATTTGTTGATGTACTTCTGCCGTTAAGCCACGTTCACCCATCATTATTTCCACAGGATCACCAGGAATAAAATGCACAAGGGCAAAGGTAATAAAAGTAATGGCAATAAAAGTAGGGATCACCATTAAGATTCGTTTGAATACAAATTTAAACATTCCATCACTCGTAGATAATAAAAGTGCGGTAAAAATTCACCGCACTTTTCAAAGAAATTAATCGGTAAAAAATATAATACTCTTGAATTCTACCGCACTTTTTCCAATGTTTCCAAATGCGCAATCAACCATTTAATGCCTTGAGCTTGGAACGCTATTTGTAAACGTGTGTTATTTTCAGATCCTTCCACATTAATCACTGTGCCGAAACCAAATTTTTCGTGTTTAACTTTTTGACCCATTTTCCATTCATTTTCGACCGCACTGGTATTCGACAATGAACCGACTTTTGCTAGGTTCATCGCACGCGTGACTGTCCCTCGTAAACGAATTTCTTGGATACATTCTCTCGGTAATTCTGCGATAAACCGTGATGGCAAATGGCGTTCTTCTTTGGCATATAATCGACGGCTTTCCGCATAAGAGATGGTCAGTTTTTTCTGTGCGCGAGTAATACCGACATAAGCTAAACGACGCTCTTCTTCTAAACGTCCGGGTTCTTCAAAAGAACGAAAACTTGGGAATAATCCTTCTTCTACGCCCACCATAAATACACGAGGAAATTCTAAGCCTTTCGCAGAGTGCAACGTCATCATTTCTACACAAGATTGATGTGGCGAGGCTTGTTCTTCGCCAGCTTCTAAGGAAGCGTGCGTTAAAAAGGCAGTGAGTTCGGTCATTTCTTCCGCATCATTAGGTTTGATAAATTCACGGGTTGCGGTAACTAATTCTTCCAAGTTTTCAATACGCACTTCGCCTTTTTCGCCTTTTTCTTGTTGATACATTTCATATAAGCCCGAATGTTTAATCACAAAATCAGTTTGTGCGAAAAGTGGCATTTCTGCGGTATCAAGTTGTAGTGAATTAATTAATTCTTGGAAACGTAATAAGGCTGTTGAGGCTCGCCCTGCTAACATATTTTCTTGTGTTGCGACTTGTACTGCTTGCCATAAGGTAATTTGGCGTTCGCGTGTTAAGTTACGCAATATATCTAAAGTGCGGTCGCCAATGCCACGGGTTGGCGTATTAATTACACGCTCAAAAGCCGCATCATCTTGACGATTATTAATCAAACGAAGATAGGCTAACGCATCTTTAATTTCTTGACGTTCGAAGAAACGCATACCGCCATAAATACGGTATGGAATTTGACAACGAATTAAAGCTTCTTCAATAACCCGTGATTGGCTATTACTACGATAAAGTACAGCACAATCATCAAGTTTTCCGCCATGTTCTACCCAATCCTGAATTTGTGAAGCGACAAATTTTGCTTCATCCAATTCATTAAAGGCAGAATAGATGCCCACAGGATCGCCTTTCTCACCCTCTGTCCATAAATTTTTACCAAGACGATCACTATTGTTTGCAATTAATTCATTTGCGCTGTTTAGGATATTGGCGGTAGAACGATAGTTTTGTTCAAGGCGAATTGTTTCGGCTTTGAAATCTTTCAAGAATTTTTGGATATTTTCAATTTGTGCACCACGCCAACCGTATATAGATTGATCATCATCGCCTACGATCATGACTTTGCCTGTTTTTCCAGCAAGAATTTTAATCCACTTATATTGAATTTTATTGGTGTCTTGAAACTCATCCACCAAAATATGCTGAAAACGTTGTTGATAACGTTGCAAAATTAATGGTTTTTTCTCAAATAATTCATAGACCCGAATTAATAATTCAGCAAAATCGACCAACCCTGCGCGATCGCAAGTGTCTTGATAGATCTGATAAATTTTAATCCATTCACGTTCTTGGCGATCATTAAAATCTTCAATATCATTTGGTCGCAAGCCTTCATCTTTTTTGTTATTGATGTACCAACAAGCCTGTTTAGGCGGAAAAGCTTTTTCATCAAAATTATGTAATTTTAATAATCGTTTAATTAAACGAAGTTGATCTTCTGAATCTAAAATTTGGAAATCTTGTGGCAATCCCACATCTAAATGATGAGCTCGCAACAAACGATGAGCAATGCTATGGAAGGTGCCAATCCACATACCAAATAATTGATGTTGTGCGTGTTTGGCAAGGGTAGATTGAATACGATGACGCATTTCTGCTGCGGCTTTATTGGTAAAGGTCACCGCCATAATGCTGCCTTCAGAAATATTTTCGACCGCAATTAACCAAGCAATACGGTGCGTCAATACACGCGTTTTGCCCGAGCCTGCACCAGCTAGCACTAAGTGATTACCAAGAGGAGCAGCTACGGCTTCGCGTTGTTTATCGTTGAGTCCGTCAAGTAATTCAGAAATATCCATCATAAACTATCTTTAATCTGTTTAAATTTACAGTTATTATAGTCCCATCTATCTTGTGAAACAATAAGATTTGTGAGTATATCAAAAGTAGGGTAGAACATTTTCAGAATAATATTAAGCGGGATTCTCCTATATCCTTAAACTCAACATCAAAATTATATGCTTTGAAAGCTATTTTTATACTATTTATAAACAAACTTTTAATTCGTTTACCTCTCATTCCTAAAATGCAAGGTTTCTCATTTTTCCAAAAATACCCATGATGAACAATAATAGCATAGGAATGTTGTTTAATGACTTAATCAATACTTGATTTGCTAGGATTCCTGTAATGATTTTATAAACATTTGCTTTTCCTTCTACTTGCACGCCATTTTACGCATAGTCGGTGATTTTGTCCGAATTAAGTTTTAGGTTAAAAAGTTACTCAAATTCAATGTTATTCATAATTAATACAAATGAGAAAGAGTGAGATATGGTACAAAATTCCAAAAAATGGTTAGCACAAAGGAATGGGAGAAGTGTGCTATCCAAGTTTCATTATGATCACTCTCTAAAGTAGAAAACGTCATATACTAAATTATATATTGATCAAAAAATAATATTTCCTTCTATTACTCAATACCAATCAATTTATGTGTTTGTAAACTTAGCTGCCATTTAGGTTTATTTGAACGTTGATTCAATTGACCAAGTAAAGTGATAGTCTCAAGTAAATTCATTTTCCCATCAATTTCACAAGGTGAAAGATAGTAATTCTTTGCTTTTATTTTTTGCTCGATCAATTCACAAAATGATGGCATATTACTGTCCATTACAATACGTACTTCATTTGCAAATGGAATGCAACGCTTTTCATACTTATGAGCATAAAGGCTCTTAGGACTCGTCGCAATATAATCTATTTGTGCAGGAATTGCTTTTAGACCATTGGTTTCAATTGCAAGAAAATAGCCATCTGATTTAAATTGCTCAAGTAAGTATTCAATTTTTGGTACAATTGTTGGCTCACCACCTGTGATGATAATATTCTTTGACGAAAATGACCGCACTTTTTCTAGAATTTGTGATACAGACCAGCGTTTAAAATTATTATAAGGTGTATCACACCAAGGACAGTCTAGATTGCATTTACCAAATCGTACAAAAACACTTGGCATTCCCGTATTGAAGCCCTCCCCTTGCAGACTTTCAAAAATTTCGACTATGTTAAAGTTCGGTTCAAAATCATGATATTTTTCCATCAACATTTACTCCTGATACTCGCAAAATGAAGTTGGGGTTTCCCATAAACGAATGGATGATATGGACAGTTGTTCATCATGTTTTAAACGATTAAAAATAAAACGAGCTATTTCTTCTGCCGTAGTTCTAAAGGGAACACCAAAAGTTTTTGAGTTTAACTTTTGCAATAGAGTGGCAATTTGGCTTTCTCGCTCATTGGTTTGATCATAAATAAAGGCGTGATCCATCGGATCTAAAATAACTTTTTTCACAATAGACTTTAGATCTGAAAAATCAATGACCATTGCTTTTTTTGCACCTGATTCATATAAGTCACCCGAAATTTCAACTTGTAATTTATATGTGTGTCCATGTAAATTTTGACATTTCCCATCATGTCCATCTAATAAATGTGCCATGTCAAAGCTAAATTCTTTGGAAATTTTAAACATTTTTTCTACCTTTTTGAGTCAAATATTTCTTTAGACCTTTATTGCGTAAAATACAGCTTGGGCATTTTCCGCATCCACCTTCGATGCCTTCATAGCAAGTGTGAGTATGTTTTTGTATATAATCTAATACGCCTAATTCATCAGCAAGTTGCCAAGTTTGGGCTTTAGTGAGATACATTAATGGTGTTTTGATATTGAATTGATAATCCATAGCTAAATTTAATGTGACATTCATTGACTTGATAAACACATCTCGGCAATCGGGATAACCGCTGAAATCTGTTTCACATACGCCAGTGATAATATCTTGAATGCCTTGGCCTTTCGCATAAATCGCAGCATAAAGTAAAAATAGGGCATTGCGACCATCAACAAAAGTGTTTGGCAATTCATTCTCTTTTTGCTCAATATGCGCCTGTTCATCCATTAATGCATTATGCGTGATAGCTTTTATAACAGATGTATCAATCAAGGTTTGTTTAATGCCGAGATCTTGCGTAATGGCGCGTGCCTTTTCTAACTCAATAGCATGACGCTGCCCATATTGAAAGGTAATGGCTTCTACGTTTTCTTTGCCGTATTCAGCAATAGCTTGGAATAAACAAGTCGTGGAGTCTTGTCCACCTGAAAAGATGACAATCGCTTTACGATCGTGGTTTGGATTGAAAATATTCATATTTTACCTAGTTTTTTATTGTAGGAGGTTTGCGAACTACGGGGGGTATTCTAGTGGGGAAGTTCTATTTTAGCAAGACAAGTGAAATATTTCGTTGGATGTGAAGTCGTTGTGCTACAATTCGCAGGTTTTTAATTTAGCAAAAAGGTTTACTTATGAAAAAATGGTTGTTGATTATCGCAGGCGCGTTGATTATTTCAGCTTGTGCAAATAAGGATGTGTATTTTAACGGTGCAGAAGGTTCGCATTCAGGTGTTAAATTTGATAAAGATTCTCGCCAATGGGGATTGAATCAATAAAAAAGTGCGGTTGATTTTTAACCGCACTTTCGTTTTTCTATTGGTAGAAATTATTCTACTTTCACAATCCAGCCTTCAGGTGCTTCAACATCACCGAATTGGATGCCTGTTAATTCATCGTAAAGACGACGGGTAACAGGGCCTACTTCAGTTTCTGAATAGAATACGTGGAATTTTCCGTTGTGTTGAATGCCACCCACTGGAGTAATCACCGCGGCTGTGCCACATGCACCCGCTTCTACGAATTGATCGAGTTGATCGATATACACATCGCCTTCAATAGCTTCCATACCTAAACGCTCTTTTGCGATATGTAAAAGAGAGTATTTAGTGATACTTGGTAAAATAGATTCTGATTTTGGTGTGATGAATTTATTGTCTTTTGTGATCCCAAAGAAGTTTGCCGCACCGACTTCTTCAATTTTGGTGTGAGTTTTTGGATCTAAATAGATTGCATCCGCAAATTTACGTTCTGGCGTACCTTGTTCTGCGGCTAATTCGTGTGGAAGTAAGCTTGCTGCGTAGTTCCCACCCACTTTCACACCACCAGTGCCCATTGGTGCAGCACGGTCATAATCAGTCGTGATAAAGTTTGATGGAGCCAAACCACCTTTGAAGTAAGCACCCACTGGGCAACAAAAAACAGAGAAAATAAACTCTGGTGCCGTTTTCACGCCGATATTTTCGCCCACGCCAATTAAGAATGGACGTAAGTATAAGGTTGCACCAGAGCCGTAAGGACCCAACCAATCTTGGTTAGCTTTAACCACTTCTTTACATGCACGCACGAATAATTCAGTTGGTACGCGTGGCATTAAAAGACGGTCTGCGGTACGTTGCATACGCTCTGCATTTGCTTGCGGGCGGAATAAGTTGATTGAACCATCTTTGCAACGGTAAGCCTTTAAGCCTTCAAAACATTGCTGACCGTAGTGAAGTGCGGTAGAACCTTCGTGAATATGTAATGTGTTATCTGTAGTGAGTTTTCCTTCGTCCCATTTGCCATCTTTCCAGTGAGCGATGAAGCGGTAATCTGTTTTAATATAACTAAAACCAAGGTTATTCCAGTCTAAGTCTTTCATTTTACTTCCTTAATATTATTTTTTGAATGAAATTTCGCTTAATCTACACCATTCCTGAAGTGATTTAAATAATAAATTCTCGAAATGATGCAATTTTTAGCCAACTAAAAAGGAATAATGAAATTTTGGAAACAGGGCAGGAAATAAAGATATAGTTATGCTAAAATCGGGATGAAAAAAACGCCACTCAATGAGAGCAGCGTTTAACCAAATCGGTTTAATAATATACAGGAAGTAAATGAGTAATAAATTGTTACTCAAGTTCGGTTTCCCGAACTATATGCAAACACAACATCATACTTAAGTCTGAAACTCATTAACTAGTAAGGAATTACCAATCATTAAGTATGGTTGTATTGTAAGGAAAAGGGTAGGAAAGGACAAGTGACGTTTTTTTATTTGAGGTATTAGAAAAACTAATTTGAAATAAATCTTGTCCATTATAGACGAAAATTTTATAAATGGAAATACTTATGTATAAACGTTTGCCACCATTGAATTCACTAAAATCTTTTGAGTCGGCTGCTCGTTATTTAAGTTTTACTAAAGCAGCAGATGAGCTTTGTGTTACACAGGCGGCGGTTAGTCATCAAATTAAATTATTAGAAGAATTTTTAGGGATTGAATTATTTAAGCGAAAGAATCGTTCTTTAGAATTAACGGAGCTTGGTAAAGCTTATTTTGTTGATATTAATAAAATTCTGCGTCGCTTAAATGAAGCAACAGAGCGATTGTTGATGTTAAAAGCAGATCCTCACTTAAACATTAGTGTGCCACAAACTTTTGGTATCCAATGGTTAGTGCCACATTTAAGTGAATTTAATCAGCTTTATCCGCAAATTGAGGTTCGTTTAACAGGCGTGGATCAAGATGAAGGTTTGTTAAATAAAGAAATTGATCTTGCTATTTATTATGGTTTGGGAAATTGGCAGAATCTTCAAGTAGATCGTCTTGGTGAAGAAAATTTATTGATTTTAGCCTCACCCGAATTGTTAGCCGAAAATCCAATTATTCAGCCTGAAGATTTAAAAAAACACACATTAATTCACATTCATACCTGTGATAATTGGCAAGCGATGGCAAATCATTTACAGTTAGATGATTTAAATATTCAGCAAGGACCGTTATTTAGCCATACATTTATGGCGTTACAAGCGGCTATTCACGGGCAAGGCATTGTATTAGCTAATCGCTTATTAGCCTTGCAAGAAATTGAAAATGGATCATTGCAAGCAGTGTTGCCGACTAATTTGCCTGATCCAAAATCATTTTATGTGGTCAATCATCTTGATCGCCTTGATGACCAAAAAATTCAAGCATTCCGTCAGTGGATTATTAACTCAATTAAACAAGAAGAAAATGAATAAACTCGCATTATATTGTCGCCCAGGTTTTGAGAAAGAAGTCGCCGCAGAGATCACCGATCAAGCAAGTCATTTAGGTGTATTTGGTTTTGCTCGAGTGCAAGATAATTCGGGCTATGTCATTTTTGAATGTTATCAACCTGATGAGGCAGATCGCCTTGCCCGAGACATTCCTTTTAACCGTTTGATTTTTGCTCGTCAGATGATGGTTATTTCCGATTTATTGGAAGATTTAGATCCCGCTGATCGTATTAGTCCCATCGTGGCGGCGTTTGAAGAATTATCACAACAAGTTAATTTTGCTCAATCTAGCGAGCTTTTTGTAGAAACTGCAGATACAAATGAAGCGAAGGAGCTTTCCACTTTTTGTCGTAAATTTACCGTGCCTTTACGTCAGGCATTGAAAAAACAAGGTTGGCTTTCGGCAAAGGCGAGTCAAAAGTGCGGTCAATTTTTACATTGTTTTTTTGTGAAACCGAATTGCTGTTATGTGGGATATTCTTATGTGGATAATCATTCCCCCCATTTTATGGGAATCCCTCGTTTAAAATTTCCTGCAGATGCGCCGAGTCGCTCCACGTTAAAACTAGAAGAAGCTATTTTGACTTTTATTCCGCGTAAAGAAGAGAATAAACGTTTAAATGAAAATATGATTGGCGTTGATTTAGGGGCTTGCCCTGGTGGTTGGACGTATCAATTAGTTAAACGCGGTTTATTTGTTTATGCGGTTGATCACGGAAAAATGGCGGCGAATTTGCATGATACGGGGCGCATTGAACATTGCGCGGAAGATGGTTTTAAATTTCAGCCCCAAAAAAGGAAAAAAGTGGATTGGTTAGTCTGTGATATGGTGGAACAACCAAGTCGTATTTCTTTATTGATTGGTAAATGGTTGTTGAATGCTTGGTGCCGAGAAACCATCTTCAATTTAAAATTACCCATGAAAAAACGTTATCAAGAAGTGATATTATGTTTAGAAAACTTGGCTGTTATGTTGGCGGATCAGAATTTAAATTTTGATATCCAAGCAAAACATTTATATCACGATCGTGAAGAAATCACGGTTCATATAGCATTAAAACCTTGAGTGAACTGTTTTCATAACCAAAAAGGACGTCGCGAATGAATTTACACGAATATCAAGCAAAACAACTATTTGAGCATTATGGATTACCCGTAAAAAATGGGGCAGTCTGTCAATCTGTTGATGAAGTAGATTTGGTACTGGCCCAACTTTCAGGCGATAAGTGGGCGGCGAAATGCCAAGTTCATGCGGGTGGGCGTGGTAAAGCGGGTGGCGTTAAATTAGTGCACGATGTAGAGGAAGCAAGATCTTTTGCAGAAAAATGGCTAGGACAACGTTTAGTCACTTTTCAAACGGATAAATTGGGTCAGCCAGTAAACCAGATTTATTTTGAAGAAACTTGCGATATTGATAAAGAATTTTACTTAAGTGCGGTTGTTGATCGTGCCTCTCAAAAAGTGGTGTTTATTGCTTCTCCTGCTGGTGGAATGAATATTGAAGAAGTCGCGCAAAATTCACCGCACTTACTCCATAAAGTAACCATTGATCCTTTATTTGGAGGATTGCCTTATCAAGGCCGTGAATTGGCGTTTAAATTAGGGTTAAGTGGTACGCAAAACAAACAGTTTACCGATATCTTTATGGGCTTATCTCGTTTGTTTTTAGAAAAAGATTTATCTTTAGTGGAAGTCAATCCACTTGTTCTCACTCAACAAGGCAATTTGGTTTGTCTCGATGCCAAAATATCTGTCGATGATAACGCTTTATTTCGCCATAAAGATTTATTGGCACTGCAAGATTTAACTCAAAATGATGCCCGTGAAGCAGAAGCTGAAAAATTCCAGTTAAACTATGTGGCTTTAGAGGGCGATATTGGTTGTATGGTAAATGGGGCTGGGCTTGCAATGGGCACCATGGATATTGTGAAACTCTATGGTGGGAAGCCTGCGAATTTTCTTGATGTGGGTGGTGGTGCAACGCAAGAGCGGGTTGCTGAAGCGTTCAAAATCATTTTAACCGATCCTTCCGTTAAAGTGATTTTAGTGAATATTTTTGGTGGCATTGTTCGTTGTGATTTGATTGCTGAAGGCGTGATTGCTGCAGTAAATGAAGTGGGCGTGAGAGTGCCTGTGGTTGTGCGATTAGAAGGAACGAATGCTGAAATCGGTCGTCAAATTTTAGTGGAAAGTGACGTTAATATTCTTACCGCACAGAGTTTACAACAAGCCGCAGAATTAGCCGTGAATGCAGCAAAAGGAGAACACTAATGGCGATTTTAATTGATAAAAATACCAAAGTGATTTGCCAAGGTTTTACTGGAGGGCAAGGGACTTTTCATTCCGAACAAGCATTAGCCTACGGAACGCAATTAGTTGGTGGCGTATCGCCAAATAAAGGTGGCAGTAGTCATCTTGGTTTGCCTGTATTTAATACAGTTCGTGAAGCCGTTGAAAATACAGGCGCAACAGCGACAGTCATTTATGTGCCAGCATCATTTTGTAAAGATGTCATAATTGAAGCCATTGATGCAGGGATTCAGTTAATTGTCTGTATTACTGAGGGTATTCCTACATTGGATATGCTTAAGGTAAAACAAAAATTAAATGAAACAGGCGTTGTGATGATTGGGCCAAATTGCCCAGGTGTGATTACGCCTGATGAATGTAAAATCGGCATTATGCCAGCTCACATACATAAAAAAGTAAAGTGGGGATTGTTTCTCGTTCTGGAACTTTAACTTATGAAGCGGTAAAACAAACTACAGATGAAGGCTTTGGACAATCGACTTGTGTGGGTATCGGGGGAGATCCTATTCTGGGTTCTAGTTTTATTGATATTCTCGAAAGATTTCAACAAGATCCCGAAACAGAAGCCATTGTGATGATTGGCGAGATTGGCGGATCTGCAGAGGAAGAAGCAGCAATCTTCATTAAAGATAATGTCACTAAACCAGTGGTTGCGTATATTGCGGGTATCACTGCGCCAAAAGGAAAACGGATGGGGCATGCGGGAGCCATTATTAGCGGCGGAAAAGGTACTGCAGTAGAAAAAATTGCAGCGTTAGAAGCCGCTGGTGTGATCTGTGTAAAAAGCCTCGCTGAAATTGGTGAAGCCTTGAGAAAGCTATTAAAATCATCTAAAAATTAACCGCACTTTAGTTTTCTAAAGCGTAGATTGACTTTCTACGCCTTTATTTTTATATGCTCGCCATTATAAAGTGAGTGCAAAACTGCTATAATCAGCGTACACTTTTTAAGGAAGAAACACATGAGCCAATTTTTCTATATCCACCATGAAAACCCACAAGTACGCTTGATTAATCAAGCCGTAGAGATTTTACAAAAAGGCGGTGTGATTGTGTATCCAACGGATTCGGGATATGCCTTGGGCTGTATGATGGGCGATAAACACGCAATGGATCGCATTGTAGCAATTCGTAAATTGCCTGAAGGACATAATTTTACCTTGGTGTGTAGCGATTTGTCGGAACTTTCAACTTATGCAAGGGTAAATAATACCGCTTATCGTTTGATTAAAAATAATACGCCAGGGCGTTATACTTTTATTCTTACGGCAACGAAAGAATTACCGCGTCGTTTAATGACATCAAAACGTAAAACCATTGGTTTACGCGTACCAGATAATAAAATTGCTTTAGATTTGCTTTCAGCCTTAGGTGAGCCGATTTTATCTTGTTCGTTAATGTTGCCAGGTGAAGAACATACCACGCAATCCGATCCTGAAGAAATTCGTGATCGTTTGGAACATCAAGTGGATTTAATTATTCATGGTGGATATTTAGGGCAAGAGCCTACAACAGTGGTAGATTTAACGGAAGAATCGCCAGTGATTTTACGCGAAGGAAGTGGAAGTACTGCTCCTTTTATTTAACTTATAGACGCTTGTGAAAGCGACCTTTCCATTATTCAAGGAAAACAATGAAACCTAGTCAAAAACAAACTCAAAGACAACCGCACTTTTCCAAAGATTCAGCAAAGAAACGTGATTTTTCAGCTAAAAATGATAGATGTTCGGTATCTCGTACTGCTCGCATAGAAACAGCAAATACGAAAAAAAGTGCGGTTAATTCTGATAACAAATTTTTATCTAAGCCAAAAGCGAAACCTATTGTAAAAGCCTCGAATCAACCTAAAGCAGAGGGCGAAAAATTACAGAAAGTTTTAGCGCGTGCGGGGCAAGGCTCTCGTCGTGAAATTGAAACGATGATTGCCGCAGGCCGAGTGAGCGTAGAGGGTAAAATTGCGACTTTAGGCGATCGTATTGACGTACATTCTGGCGTGAAAGTGCGTATTGATGGTCAAATCATTAATCTTAGCCACGCACAAAAAGAAATTTGCCGTGTATTAATGTATTACAAACCTGAAGGCGAACTTTGTACACGTAGCGACCCAAAAGGGCGCGCGACCGTGTTTGATCGTTTGCCGCGTTTAACAGGCTCTCGTTGGATTGCGGTGGGGCGTTTAGATATTAATACATCAGGTTTATTGCTTTTTACCACTGATGGTGAGCTGGCAAATCGTTTAATGCACCCAAGCCGTGAAGTTGAACGTGAATATTCTGTGCGTGTATTTGGTCAAGTTGATGATGCGATGTTAGCGCGTTTACGTAAAGGCGTTCAGCTTGAAGATGGTCCTGCTAATTTTAAAGAAATTAAATTTACAGGCGGTGTGGGGATTAACCAATGGTATGACATAACCTTGATGGAGGGACGTAACCGTGAGGTTCGTCGTTTGTGGGAATCCCAAGGGATTCAAGTTAGCCGCTTGATTCGTATTCGTTACGGAAATATCAAACTGATGAAAGGTTTGCCTCGTGGTGGCTGGGAAGAAATGGATCTTGAAAACGTCAATTATTTACGTGAATTGGTGGGATTACCTGCTGAGACTGAAACGAAATTAGATGTAAAACAGGCTAGTCGTCGTCCAAAATCTGGGCAAATTCGTAAAGCGGTAAAACGTTATTCGGAGATGAACAAACGTTATAAAAAATAAGGACTTTTTTATGAAAATGCATCAATTGCGTTATATCGTTGAGATTGTAAACCAAAATTTGAATGTCACAGAAGCGGCAAATGCACTTTACACATCACAGCCGGGTATCAGTAAACAAGTTCGCCTATTAGAAGATGAATTAGGTCTAGAAATTTTTGAGCGTCATGGCAAACATATAAAATCAATTACACCAGCAGGGAAAAAGATTATCTCAATTGCACGCGAGTTACTTGTTAAAGCGCAAGGTATCCGTGCCGTTGCCGATGAATATACTCGGCCAAATCACGGTGTATTACGTATTGCGACGACAAATACTCAGGCACGTTATATGCTGCCAAGCGTGATTGAACGTTTTTCTAAAAAATATCCTGATGTGAGCTTGCATATTCATCAAGGTTCGCCAACACAAATTCACGATGCTTTAATGTCAGGTGAAGTGGATTTGGCAATTACTACTGAAGCACCTTATTTATTTGATGATTTAGTTCAGATTCCATGCTATTGGTGGAATCGTGCTGTGATTGTTTCGCCAGAACATCCGCTTGCCAAAGTGAAAGAACTGACCATTGAGGAATTAGGCAAATACCCACTTGTGACTTACACGTTTGGTTTTACGGGTGTTTCTGATTTAGATTCCGCATTTAATAGTGCAGGCATTTTACCAAATATAGTTTTTACGGCTACCGATGCTGATGTTATTAAAACTTATGTGCGCTTGGGTTTAGGGGTGGGAATTATGGCATCTATGGCACATACGGCATTAGATGCGGATCTTGTGCTAATTGATGCAAGCCATTTGTTCCGCCCAAGTATGACGAATATTGCATTTAAACATAGCACGTTCTTACGTAATTATATGTACGATTTTATGGAATATTTTTCACCGCACTTAACTCGTAGTGTCGTAGAAAAAGCCGAGCGTTTGCGTGATAACAATTCAGTGAAAAAATTATTTGAAGGCATTGAATTGGAAACAAAATAACAAGGTATAAATGAAGTGCGGTTGAAATTTAATAAGAATTTTAACCGCACTTAAAAGATTAAAACAGATCGTGATATTTCACTAAATCCTTACGCTGAATAGCAAATACGCCTAGTCCGCCATTTTTAAGTTCTACCCATTCAAAGGGTACATCTGGATATTGCTCAATTAAGCTCACCATGCTATTGCCCACTTCACATACCAATACGCCATTTTCGCTTAAGTAATCTGGTGCTTGTTTTAAAATTTGTTTGGTAATGTTTAAACCATCATGGCCAGAACCTAAGGCTAACTCTGGTTCAAAATGGAATTCTTCCGGCATATCGGCGAGATCTTCTTCATCCACATAAGGTGGATTGGTCACGATAAGATCGTATTTTTGTCCCAAAATATTTTCAAATAAGTTTGATTGAATCGGGAATACGCGATGCTCTAATTGATGGCGTGAAATATTGATCTCCGCGACATTAAGTGCATCAACCGATAAATCTACCGCATCTACTTCCGCATTCGGGAAAGCATAAGCACAAGCAATGGCAATACAACCGCTGCCTGTGCATAGATCGAGAATATGATTTGGTTCTTGTGAAATTAAATCTTCAAAGCGATCTTGAATTAAAGCACTAATTGGAGAACGTGGAATAATGGTTCGTTCATCGACATAAAATTCGTGACCGCAGAACCAAGCACTATTTGTTAAATATGCCACAGGTACGCGTTGTTCGATTCGGGTTAATACAAGTTGAACTAAGGTTTCTTTTTCAGATGGGGTTAATCGACTGTTAAATAATTCGGTAGGTAAATCAATGGGTAAATGTAAGCTACTTAAAACAAGTTGCAGGCTTTCATCCCAAGGATTATCGTGCCCTTGCCCGAAGTAAATATCAGAGCGATTGAGAATGCTATACGTCCAACGCAGAAAATCTTGGATGGTTTGCAGTTCGTTTGCAAGATTATCTTTCAAGATAGTTGCAACTAATTCTTGGTTATGTGAAGTTTCCATCGCATTTCTCCATAAAAGTGAGTAGAAAAGTTAGCATAAAATTCGGTATGAAAATTTGGCGTAGTTATACCACAGATGAGAATGTAGAACTATGATATGATACGCAAAATTTGAAAATTAATGAGAAAAAAATGCAAGACGAATTTGATTTATTCCGCGCGGAAACCAAAGGCATTAAGCCAATTAAACAAGATACTTTTGTTGCCCCCCGCCAAAAACGTGATCAGAAAAAAATAGAATTGAAAGAATTACGAGTGAAAGAAGATACATTGTTCTATTTTTCTGATGAATATGAGCCATTACTTAATGACAATGATGGTGTTGTGAAATATTTACGTGATGGGGAAGATTCCCATTTATTAAAACAACTTCGTCGTGGAGATTTTTCGCCAGAATTGTTTTTAGATTTACACGGTTTAACCCGTGAACAAGCTAAGCAAGAATTAGCCGCACTTTTACTGGCTTGTGAAAATGAGCATGTAGATTGTGCCAACATTATGACGGGCTATGGCACCTTTACATTGAAAAAACAAATTCCACGTTGGCTAGTACAACATCCTAAAGTGCGGGCATTACATCAAGCACCAAGGGAATGGGGCGGTGAAGCCGCAATTTTGATTTTGGTCGATTTGTAAAAAAACGTTATAAAAAATACCGCACTTTTATTGCCTAGGGCAAAGTGCGGTATTTTCTTTTATATTTTTACTTGAATTATTGTGTTGCTTGAATTGCGGTTAAGGCAATTGTGTACACAATATCATCAACTAAGGCACCACGAGATAAGTCATTGACTGGTTTGCGCATACCTTGAAGCATTGGGCCAATAGACACTAAATCTGCAGAACGTTGTACTGCTTTGTAAGTCGTGTTACCAGTATTTAAGTCAGGGAATACAAATACCGTTGCTTTACCTGCTACAGGTGAATTTGGTGCTTTAGAGCGAGCCACATCTTCCATCACAGCCGCATCGTATTGTAATGGGCCATCGATTAATAAATCAGGGCGTTTTTCTTTCGCAATACGAGTTGCTTCTTTCACTTTTTCTACATCAGCACCGCTACCAGATGTACCTGTTGAGTAAGAAATCATCGCGACTTTTGGATCAATACCAAATGCTTTCGCAGAATCCGCAGATTGAATTGCAATTTCAGCAAGTTGTTCTGCAGTTGGATCTGGGTTTACCGCACAGTCACCATAAACAAGCACTTGATCTGGTAATAACATAAAGAAGATAGAAGAAACAATCGAACTACCTGGTGCAGTTTTGATGATTTGCATTGGTGGGCGAATGGTGTTTGCAGTGGTGTGGACAGCGCCAGATACTAAACCATCTACTTCATTTGCTTCTAACATCATGGTACCAAGTACTACGGTGTCTTCTAATTGTTCACGAGCCGCAGTTTCGGTCATACCTTTTGCTTTACGTAATTCAACTAAACGATCAACATAGTTTTCACGAACGTCAGCAGGATTGATGATTGTAATACCTTTACCTAATTTAACACCTTGTGCTTCTGCAACTCGTTGAACGGATGCAGGATCTGCTAAAAGCACACATTCCGCAATGCCACGTTCTGCACAAAGTACGGCAGCTTTGATTGTACGAGGTTCATCGCCTTCAGGAAGCACAATACGTTTTTTCGCCGCACGAGCAAGTTCAGTTAATTGGAAACGGAATGCAGGTGGGGATAAGCGAGGTAAACGGCTGGAATCTGCAACTAAATTATTGATAAAGTCAGCATTAAAGTGTTGGCTAATGTATTGTTTAATATTTTCAATACGTTCTTTGTCATCAACAGGCACTTCAAGATTAAAACTTTGTAAACTTAATGCAGTTTGCCAAGTATTGCCTTCAATACGGAAGATCGGTAATTTCGCTTTTTCAAAAGTTGGACGGCAAAGTTTATTAATTTGAGCATCAATTTTGTAGCCGCCTGTTAATAGAATACCGCCGATTTCAATACCGTTTGCAGCAGCAAGTGAAGCAGCAACAATTACATCAGGACGGTCAGCAGAGGCAACCAATAAGCTACCTGCGCGGAAATGTTCTATCATATTTGATAAACTTCTTGCACAGAAAGTGATGCCACGGATACGGCGATTGATTTCTCCTTCATTAATGATTGATGCACCTAAATGTTTGACTAAGTCAATTGCTCGTGTCGCGATTAAATTTGCATTCCAAGGCACACAAGCTAATAACTTGATGGCACTACCTGCAAATAACTTGTTTACTTCTGTTTCGCTAATATGATTGTGTTGGAATGAATCAAAAATTTCAGCAAGATCTGGACGAGTACGATCTGATTCATCAACAGGTGCATTGAATTTGTTTACAACAACACCTAAAAGATTTGGATTGTTTTTACCACCAAATAGAGAGGCTGCAGCTTCTACGCGATCTTTTAATTCGGTTGGCGTTTCAGTTGCAGGTGCTGCAACTAATACGATTTCCGCATCTAATGCTTGTGCAATTTCATAGTTGATACTGTTTGCGTAACCGTGTTTTCTTGTGGGTATTAAACCTTCAACTACAACGATATCATTATTTTTGGTTAATTGTTGGTGGTTAGCTACAATTTTTTCTAACAATACGTCAGACTGATTTTGACCAATTAATGATTCTGCCACGCTTAACATAAAAGGTTCGGCAGTTTCAAGGCTAGTGCTAGTGCGAATAATAGAAGTTGTGCGATCCAATTTATCTTCGCCAGTGCTTGGTTGAGAAACTGGTTTCATAAAAGCAACTTTTGTGCCTTTTTGTTCGAGAGAGTGGATTAATCCAAGACTAATGCTAGTTAAACCCACGCCTGTACTTACAGGGATAAGAATAATCGTGCGAGACATAGTTAAACCTTAATATGTATATATTATAAATAAAAACTGCCGAAAAATTCGGCAGCTTGTTGTTAAATTAGAAACAAATTTTTGCGGTATCTTGTGCGATAACCAATTCTTCGTTAGTTGGAAGAACAATTGCTTTAAATGCGGAATCATCAGTGGTGATTACACCATCTTTACCAAAACGTGTGGCAAGATTTCGTTCGTGATCGATTTTAATGCCAAATAATTTTAAGTGATTTAAGGCTAATTCACGAACGTGCGCTGAGTTTTCGCCAATACCACCAGTGAATGCAATTGCATCTAAGTGATCATCGCCCAACACAGCCATATAAGCACCAATGTATTTCGCTAAACGATAGCTATAAACATTTAAAGCACGTCTTGTTTCTGGTTTAGATTCATCATCGTAGTTATCTTCAGCATAACGGCAGTCGCTTGTTACTTCAGTTAAACCTAAAAGACCTGATTTTTTCACTAAAGTCTCTTCGATTTGATCCATAGACATACCTAGTGTTTTGTATAGGTAGAATACGATTGCAGGGTCAATATCGCCACAACGCGTACCCATTACTAAACCTTCTAGCGGAGTTAAGCCCATTGAAGTATCAATACATTGACCGTTACGCACAACAGAAACAGAACCACCATTACCTAAGTGACAAATAATAGCATTTACTTGATCTGCAGGTTTGCCTACATATTTAGCGACTTCACGAGAAACGAAGTAGTGACTTGTGCCGTGTGCACCATAGCGACGTACGCCGTGCTCTTTATATAAAGAGTATGGAAGGGCATAAAGGAAGGCTTCTTCAGGCATAGTTTGGTGGAATGCTGTATCAAAAACTACCACGTTTTTATCTTTTAAGTGTGGGAATGCCTTGAATGCTTCGCGAATACCAATTAAGTGAGCAGGGTTGTGAAGTGGCGCAAATTGTGCAGCATCTTCAATTCCTTTAACAACTTCATCTGTTACGATGACAGATTGAGTGTATTTTTCGCCACCGTGAACGATACGATGACCAATTGCCGCGATAGAATTTTTAAGCTCATCATTCAGAATGTTAGATGCGATAAAATTAAGCGCTTCAGTATGCGCTGCACCTGCGCCTAAATCTGCGTTACCTTTCTCTCCATTGAGTTTCCATTTGATACGTGCTTCAGGTAAGAAAAATGCTTCGGCTAAGCCAGATAATTTTTCTTCCCCTGTTGCTGGATCAAGAATTGCAAATTTGAGTGAAGAACTACCACAGTTAAGGATAAGAACAAGTTTTGACATAGGAACCCTATATTTGATTGAGGTTAATAGAAATCCATCATCTAAGATGGTTTGAAAAATCAGACATAGAATACACCTTTTGATGAATAAAATAAATTCATCGGTAAGGAAAAAATACAAACTTTATCGTATTTTTTGAAAAATTAAATTATTTTTACTAAAAATAGACTTAAAATAGCGTATGATAAGTGCGGTCAATTTTTGAGGTGTTTTTATGGCATTTTTTTCCATTTTTAAACAGGGGCAAATTTATCTTAATACTTGGCCGCTGGAGGCGAAGTTAGGCATTATTTTCCCTGAAAACCGTATTATGAAAGCCACGAGTTTTGCACAAAAATTTATGCCTTTTGTTGCTGTGTTTGCAATTCTATGGCAGCAGTTTTATGCAAAAAATGATTTGATGGCATTTTCTATCGCAATTTTGACCGCACTTTTTGCCTTGCTTATTCCTTTTCAAGGTCTTTATTGGCTTGGTAAGCGTGCCAATACGCCGTTAGAAAATCAAAGTGCGGTATGGTTTTATGATATTTGCGAACGTTTAAAACAACTACATGAACCCTTGCCTTTTGTGCAAGAAAAACCGACATATCAACATTTAGCGGAAGTCTTAAAGAAAGCTCAAAGTAAATTGGAACGTGCTTTTTGGCAGGAAATTTAGTTTACGCAAACGTTTTCTTTTTGGCTTTATTTTTGTAGAATAGCTCGGTCGTTTTAAACGGCCGTTTTTCATTGAGAGATTTTTTAATGATTGATTACATTATTATTGGCATTATCGCTTTTTCCATTCTTGTTAGTTTATTACGCGGTTTTGTTCGCGAAGTGCTTTCACTCGGTAGCTGGGTTGTGGCATTTATCGTAGCAAGCCAGTTCTATCCTTATCTTGCCACTTATCTTACACAAATTGAATCAATGTATGTGCGTAATGGAACCGCAATCGCCATTTTGTTTGTTCTGACTTTAATTGTGGGTGCCATAGTAAATTATGTGATTAGTCAATTAGTGGATAAAACTGGTTTAAGCGGCACTGATCGCGTATTAGGTGCAGCTTTCGGTTTAGTGCGTGGTGCGTTGATTGTCGCCGCGTTGTTATTTTTTATGGATACTTTTACCAATTTTGAACAAACCGATTGGTGGAAAGAATCTCAATTAATACCGCACTTTGGTTTTATTATTGAATGGTTCTTTCAACAGCTTCAGGCGAGTTCAAGTTTTTTAACTCCAACGCTTAATCAATAAGGAACACAAAATGTGTGGTATTGTCGGTATTGTTAGCCAAAGTCCGGTTAATGAATCTATTTATGCAGCATTAACCCTTTTGCAACATCGTGGACAAGATGCGGCGGGTATTGTAACGGTTGATGATGAAAACCGTTTCCGCTTACGTAAAGCTAATGGCTTAGTCAGCGATGTGTTCCGTCAAGAGCATATGCTACGCTTGCAAGGAAATGCTGGATTAGGGCATATTCGCTATCCTACAGCAGGAAGTTCTAGCGTCTCAGAGGCACAACCTTTTTATGTAAATTCTCCCTATGGTGTCACTTTGGTGCATAACGGCAATTTAACCAACTCAGTGGAGTTAAAAGAAAAAGTCTTTAAAACTGCCCGCCGTCACGTAAACACTAATTCAGATTCTGAACTTCTTCTTAATATTCTCGCTAATCATCTTGATCACATTCCTCAAAACCATCTTGATCCACAAGATATTTTTTATGCCGTTCGTAAAACTCACAATGATATTCGTGGTGCTTATGCCTGCGTAGCGATGATTATTGGACATGGTATGGTTGCATTTAGAGATCCTTTTGGTATTCGTCCTTTGGTGTTGGGTAAACGTGAAGAAAATGGCAAAACTGATTATATGTTCGCCTCTGAAACAGTGGCTTTAGATATTGTCGGTTTCGAGTTTGTACGTGATATTGCTGCGGGCGAAGCCGTTTATGTAACGTTTGATGGCGAGCTTTATTCACAACAATGTACCGAAAGTGCGGTGTTAAATCCTTGTATTTTTGAGTATGTTTATTTTGCACGCCCAGATTCAACGATTGATGGTGTCTCTGTTTATGCTGCACGTGTTCATATGGGGGAAAAACTCGGGAAAAAAATTGCAAAAGAATGGGCGGATGAAATTGATAATATTGATGTGGTCATTCCTATTCCTGAAACTTCAACAGATATTGCGTTACAAATAGCTCGTGTACTAGGGAAGCCTTATCGACAAGGATTTGTGAAAAATCGCTATGTTGGTCGCACGTTTATTATGCCAGGACAAGCACAGCGTATTAGTTCTGTTCGCCGCAAATTGAATACCATTAAAGCTGAATTTAAAGATAAAAATGTGTTATTGGTGGACGATTCTATCGTTCGTGGCACAACCTCTGAGCAAATTGTTGAAATGGCTCGCTCAGCTGGTGCGAAGAAAATTTACTTTGCCTCTGCTGCTCCTGAAATTCGTTATCCGAATGTATATGGTATTGATATGCCGAGTTGTGATGAACTGATCGCTTATGGGCGAAATGTTGATGAAATTGCAGAATTAATTGGCGTAGACAAATTAATTTTCCAAGATCTGACCGCACTTACTGAATCTGTTCAATTGGAAAATCCAGCCATTCAAGGTTTTGATTGTTCAGTATTCACAGGCGAATATATTACAGGCGATATTAGTCCTGAATATCTTAATAAAATCGCAACTCAACGCAACGATAGTGCAAAGAAAAAACGTGAAAAACAAGCATCTAATCTTGAAATTTATAATGAACAATAAATGCTAGGTATTTAGAGGGATAAAAATCACCGCATTAAAAAAAGTGCGGTGATTTTTTTATTTGTTTTTTAGGATGTCTTCTAGATAGTTTTTGCAATCAGAATACTGAAATTGGAATCCAGCGTTAAGTAATTTTTCAGGCACAACATTTTGGCTTTCGAGTAATAGATTAGCTCGTTCGCCAAGCATGAAATGTAATATCCATTTTGGAATAGTTGCAAAGGCAGGACGTTTTAATATTCGAGCCAAAGTGCGGTTAAATTTATGCTGTTTTATGGGATTCGGGGCTGAGAAGTTAAATGCCCCTCTACATTCTGAATGATCGAGTAAAAATAAAATGCCATTTACCATATCTTCCAAAGCAATCCAAGGGAAATATTGCTCTCCATTGCCCAGTTTACCGCCAAGTCCCCATTTGTATAAAGGCAACATTTTTGCAAGCGCACCACTTTTTGTAGAAAAGACTATTCCTGTTCTAATCAAACAAACCCTCGCATTAGCTTGTCGCGCGATATTTTCCCAATCTTGGCATAATTGTGCGGTAAAGGTTTTTGCTGTTTTGCTTGTTTCAGTAATTGTTTGTTCGTCTTGATCGCCGTAAATTCCTGTTGCTGAACCTGATATAAAAATTGGGTATTGCTGATACTGATTGATGAATTCAACCAGTTGAGTGGTGAGGCTTAAACGACTTTCTCGTAAAATAGATTTCTGGTTTTTCGACCAAACTTTATGAAAAATTGGCTCGCCAGCAAGATTGATGATGGCATCAAACTGTTCTTGTGAATTAAGTTGGGAAAGTGCGGTAATAAATTTGATGTTTTTGTGCTTTGAGAGAGCGTGCAACGAACTTGAGCGAGTTAAGATCGTCACTTGTTCATTGCGTAAACAGAGTTGTTCGACAAGTGCTTTGCCGATAAGTCCTGTTCCTCCCGTTAATAGAATATTCATTACAATGTGTTTTCAAATAAACGTTGGATATTTTGCAATAATTCGTCGATAGGTTTATCGTTTGTGGGCGTGACAAAAATAGTATCATCGCCTGCGATAGTACCTAAAATTCCTTCTGATTTTCCAATGGAATCAAGTAATCGTGCGATTAATTGAGCAGCACCAGGCGTCGTTTTTATTACGATTAACATCGCATTGTGATCAACATCTAAGACAAGATTTTTTAATGGACTACTGGTATTGGGAACACTTAATTCATTTGGTAAGCAATAGACCATTTCCATTTTGGTATTACGGGTGCGAACCGCACCAAATTTGCTGAGCATTCTTGATATTTTTGATTGATTAATACCAGTAAAGCCTTGTTTTTTTAAGGCATCGACAATTTCACTTTGAGAACCAAAGCGTTCTTGGTTGAGTAATTCTTTAAAAGCGCGAGTTAAATTCTCAGTCATCTTTATTTTTCAATAGTCAAAATTTGCATAAGAATTGCATAAAAATTCACTTTCATCAACTGAAATATGAATAAGAACAAAGAGAAGAAAATATTTATCTCAGAAATGTGAACTAGATCATAGAATGATATTTCTCTATTTGTAATTGTAAGATGAACATTTTAAAATCAGTCTGTTTTAAATTAACTAACACATAAGGAGTATTTATGAAAGTTGCTGTATTAGGTGCCGCAGGTGGTATTGGTCAAGCATTAGCGTTATTACTAAAACTTCAGTTGCCAGCAGGTACCGACTTATCATTGTATGATATTGCCCCTGTTACCCCAGGTGTTGCAGTGGATGTGAGCCATATTCCAACGGCAGTGAATGTGAAAGGTTTTTCTGGTGAAGATCCAACTCCAGCACTTGAAGGTGCGGATGTTGTATTAATTTCTGCTGGTGTTGCACGTAAACCTGGTATGGATCGTTCAGATTTATTCAATATTAATGCAGGTATCGTGCGTGGTTTAATTGAAAAAGTCGCGGTTACTTGCCCGAAAGCCTGTGTTGGTATCATCACTAACCCAGTAAATACTACCGTTGCGATTGCGGCTGAAGTGTTGAAAAAAGCAGGTGTTTACGACAAACGCAAATTATTTGGTGTGACAACTTTAGATGTGTTACGTTCTGAAACCTTTGTGGCTGAATTAAAAGGTTTAAATGTTTCTCGTACAAGCGTTCCTGTTATTGGTGGTCACTCTGGAGTGACTATTCTTCCATTACTTTCTCAAGTTCAATATGCTGAGTGGAATGAAGATGAAATCGAACCATTAACAAAACGTATTCAAAATGCAGGTACAGAAGTGGTCAATGCAAAAGCGGGTGGCGGTTCAGCAACTCTTTCAATGGCACAGGCTGCAGCACGTTTTGCTCGTTCTTTAGTAAAAGGATTAAGTGGCGAGACAGTGGTTGAATGTACTTATGTTGAAGGTGATGGCAAATATGCTCGTTTCTTCTCTCAGCCAGTTCGTTTAGGCAAAGAAGGTGTAGAAGAAATTTTACCAATTGGCCCATTAAGCAATTTTGAACAACAAGCTCTAGAAAATATGTTGCCGACTTTACGTGCAGATATTGAATTAGGCGAAAAATTTATTAATGGTTAATCATTAAAAAGTAAGGGGAGCATTAGCTCCCTTTTTATGTTTCGATAAAAAAGCCACCATTTGGTGGCTTTTGTTTGTATCTTTATTATTTCTGACGCATTGCAGGGAACAAGATCACATCACGAATTGATGGTGCATTTGCATAAAGCATCGCTAGACGGTCGATACCTAAACCTTCCCCAGCTGTTGGTGGTAAGCCGTGTTCTAGTGCAACAACAAAGTCTTCATCTTTAAACATCGCTTCATCATCGCCCGCTTCTTTCGCAGTCACTTGTGCATCAAAACGTTCATTTTGATCTTCTGCATCATTTAATTCTGAGAAACCATTACCGATTTCACGACCACCGATAAAGAGTTCAAAACGATCTGTTACATCAGGATTTTCATCATTGCGACGTGCAAGTGGCGAAATTTCCGCAGGATGAGCCATTAAGAATGTTGGTTGAATTAAGTGATGTTCAGCCACTTCTTCAAAAATTGCATTGACAATGCTGCCTAAACCCCAAGATTTTTGTACTTCAATACCTAAGCGTTCTGCCGTGGCTTTTGCACGATCAAAGTCATATAAATCTTCTTTTACGATACCTTTGTCTGCACCATATTTAATGGTTGCATCGTGTAATGTAATACGCTCAAATGGTTTGCCGAAGTCAAATTCTAAATCACCGTATTTCACAATGGTTGTACCAAGAATATCAATCGCTAATTTACGAAGCAGTTCTTCGGTGTTATCCATTAAATCGTGGTAATCTGCATAGGCTTGATAATATTCAAGCATAGTAAATTCTGGATTATGACGAACAGAAACCCCTTCATTACGGAAGTTACGGTTTAATTCAAATACTCGTTCAAACCCACCAACGACTAAGCGTTTTAAATAAAGTTCAGGTGCGATACGTAAATACATATCCACATCTAATGCATTATGATGAGTCACGAAAGGACGCGCAGATGCGCCACCTGGAATCACTTGTAACATTGGCGTTTCCACTTCCATAAAGCCTTTAGAAATGAAATATTCACGAATACCCGCGACAACTTTAGAACGAATAATAAAAGTGCGGCGAGATTCTTCGTTAGAAATTAAATCTAAATAACGTTGGCGATAGCGAACTTCTTGGTCGGTTAAACCATGGAATTTGTCTGGTAATGGACGAAGTGCTTTGGTTAAAAGTTGAACTTCAGTTGTTTTGATGGTTAATTCATTGGTTTTAGTTTTGAAAAGTGTACCTTTCACTCCAATGATATCGCCTAAATCCCAGTTACCTACATCTTCAGCATAAACACCTTCAGGCAAATTATCGCGTGCAACATAAAGCTGGATTTTACCGCTCATATCTTGAATAGTGATAAAAGTTGCTTTACCCATTGCACGGCGAGTCATAATACGACCAGCAACTTGTACTTCAACGCCTTTCTCTTTTAAGATTTCCCCATCTTCTACATCATATTGATTGTGCAAATCTTGTGCGAGAGCATCACGACGAAACTTGTTTGGAAAGGCATTACCTTTTGCTCGCAATGCGGCTAATTTTTCACGACGAACGAGCATTTCGCCATTGAGATCTAATTCTTTAACTTCTTGTTCTGACATATTGTTTACCTTGTTTTATAAATTAATAAGAAATTTTTATTTTCTTTGTTTACTTTAGGAGCTGTTGAAGACTAAAGGAAATATATTATCGAAAGCCCCCTTCCGTCGCTTCGCGCCACCTTCCCCCGTAAACAGGGGAAGGCAAGAAATTTTTACAAGCCCGCTTTTAAACTCGCTTCAATAAATCGATCTAAATCCCCGTCTAATACGGCTTGCGTATTACGGTTTTCTACGCCAGTACGCAAATCTTTAATGCGTGAATCGTCTAATACATAAGAGCGAATTTGGCTTCCCCAACCAATGTCCGATTTATTATCTTCCATTGCTTGCTTATCCGCATTTTTCTTCTGTAACTCAAGCTCATACAATTTTGCTTTTAATTGTTTCATCGCTTGATCTTTGTTTTTGTGCTGTGAACGGTCGTTTTGACATTGCACGACAATACCACTTGGCATATGGGTAATTCGCACCGCACTTTCTGTTTTGTTTACGTGCTGACCACCTGCCCCTGATGCACGATAAACATCAATACGTAAATCAGCAGGATTGATTTCAATATCAATATCGTCATCAATTTCAGGATAGACAAATGCTGCACTGAATGATGTGTGACGACGGTTATTGGAATCAAATGGACTTTTACGCACTAAACGATGAATGCCCGTTTCTGTTCGTAACCAACCAAAGGCATATTCACCGCTCACTTTAATGGTTGCCGATTTCAATCCAGCTACATCACCGTCAGAGACTTCCATCAGTTCTGTTTTAAAACCTTTGCTTTCAGCCCAACGAAGATACATACGGAGCAACATTTCTGTCCAATCTTGAGCTTCTGTACCGCCAGAACCAGCTTGTAAGTCCACATAGCAATCGCAAGCATCATGTTCGCCACTAAACATTCGACGGAACTCTAATTTTTCGAGTTGTTGTTCGAGTTCATCTAATTCAGCGACCGCTTCATTGAAGGTGTCTTCGTCTTCTGCTTCGATAGCAAGTTCTAACAAGCCATCAACATCTTCTAAACCTTGTTCTAAATTTTTGATGGTATTTACAACTTGTTCTAAAGAAACCCGTTCTTTACCAAGTGCTTGGGCTTTATCTGGATCATTCCAAACATCTGGCTGTTCTAATTCCGCATTGACTTCTTCTAAACGCTCAACTTTGGCATCGAAGTCAAAGATACCCCCGAAGCACCGAAGTGCGGTCAGATAAATCGATGATTTTATTTTTTACAGGATTGATTTCAAACATAATAAATTCACTGTGTGATAAAGTGTGGAATTATATGCTATTTTCTGATTTTTGGATAGTTTGACCTTGCAGAAATTAGCAATCTCTCTATAATTTTAGGCTTTCTCACTCAAGTAAATTTAGGAACAAAAAATGAAGAAAATTTTTACCGCACTTTTGTGCGTGGCTGCGGCTAATGCAATGGCAGATGATGCGGCAATTAAACGCAAATTACAGTCTTTTAATGTATCAAATATTACTATTAAATCTTCGCCGATTTCAGGCATTAGAACGGCTGTCACGGATCAAGGTATACTTTATGTGAGCGAAGATGGAAAATATCTTTTTGAAGGCAAACTTTATGAACTCACAAATAATGGTCCTGTTGATGTAGCAGGTAAAATTTTAGTGGATAAACTTAATTCTTATAAAGACGAGATGATTGTTTATCCTGCGAAAAATGAAAAACACGTAGTAACAGTATTTATGGATATTACCTGCCATTATTGCCATTTGTTACATCAGCAATTAAAAGAATATAACGAGCTTGGTATTACCGTACGTTATTTAGCTTTCCCTCGTGCAGGTATGAATAATCAAACGGCGAAACAAATGGAAGCGATTTGGACGGCGAAAGATCCCGTTTTTGCTTTAAATGAAGCAGAAAAAGGCAATTTACCAAAAGAAGTTAAAACGCCAAATATCGTGAAAAAACATTATGAATTAGGTATTCAATTTGGTGTACGAGGAACACCAAGTATTGTTACCTCAACTGGTGAGCTTATTGGCGGTTATTTAAAACCAGCTGATTTATTAAGAGCACTTGAAGAAACAGCACAATAATTTTATAATGAAAAACAAGGGGCAGTTGCCTACCCCTTGTATTTAGTCGGTTATGCTTAATATGCTGGGGAGCTTAAAAGCATTAACAACACAAAAATTATGATATAAATGCATAATTTAGGCATCATTAAAATCCTTAGCTGACACAATAGTTAGACTAATGGTCAGTAGGGCTTTTAACCCCTGTCAGCATTCAGGGTTAAAAGCCCTGACCGACAGGAAAAAGTATAGATAAAAGAGCTGTTGATTTCAACAGCTTTTTGCTTTTAGGTATGAATTAATATCCAGTGAAAAAACTTATCAAACGCCGTGAAATTCCAATTGGAAATTCTGTTTCAACCCATCCGTTATTAGATCGACTTTATCGCGCTCGTCATATTCAAAACACCAAAGAATTAGACCGCACTTTGAAATCAATGCTCAATCCAAATCAGTTATATGGCATTGAGCAAGCGGTAAATTTATTAGTGGAAGCCTATCAACAACAGCAAAAAATTGTGATTGTTGGGGATTTTGATGCTGATGGTGCAACCAGCACAGCATTGAGTGTGCTGGCTTTAAGACAACTTGGCTTTTCTGATGTGGATTACCTTGTGCCAAATCGATTTGAACAAGGTTATGGCTTGAGTATTCCCGTGGCTGAAATGGCAATTGAAAAGGGCGTTCAGCTTTTAATGACGGTGGATAACGGAGTTTCATCTTTTGACGGTGTGGCATTTTTGAAAGAAAAAGGCATTCGAGTTTTAGTCACGGATCATCATTTACCCCCCGAAACTTTGCCGCCAGCCGATGCGATTGTTAATCCTAATTTAAGTCAGTGTCATTTCCCTTCAAAATCCTTGGCAGGTGTGGGTGTGGCATTTTATTTGATGTTAGCCGTACGAGCAAAATTTCGTGAACTCGGTATTTTTACTGCAGAAACACAACCTAATTTTACTGATTTGCTCGATCTGGTGGCACTAGGCACTATAGCTGATGTTGTTCCGTTAGATCAAAATAATCGTATCCTTGCTTATCAAGGTTTAATGCGTATCCGTGCTAGACACTGCCGTCTCGGTATTATTGCGTTGGCAGAAGTGGCTAACCGTAATGTTGAACAGTTTACTTCAAGTGATCTCGGTTTTTGTATTGGGCCTCGTTTAAATGCGGCAGGGCGTTTAGATAATATGTCGATTGGGGTAGAACTTTTGCTGGCGAACGAAATGTCAAAAGCCAGAGAATTAGCTTTAGATCTCGATCAGCTCAATCAAACTCGTAAAGAAATTGAAGCGGGTATGAAGCTTGAGGCAATAAAAATTTGTCAAAATCTTACCGCACTTTTTAAAGAGTTACCCTATGGTATTACGCTTTATCAACCTGATTGGCATCAAGGCGTATTAGGCATTGTGTCATCAAGGATTAAGGATCAATATCATCGTCCAGTGATTGCCTTTGCACAAGATAGTGAGGGAATTTTGAAAGGTTCTGCTCGTTCTATTGAAGGTTTACATATGCGTGATGTTCTGGAGCGTATTCATTCGCAACATCCTAATATGATTTTAAAATTTGGCGGACACGCAATGGCGGCAGGCTTGAGTATTCGCGAAGAACATTTTGCCGATTTCCAACATCTTTTTAATCAAACCGTTGCCGATTGGCTTGATGAAGAACATCTACAAGGCGTAATTTGGACAGATGGCGAACTGAATTCAAATGAATTTAATCTTGAAACGGCAGAGCTGATAAAATCGGTAGGCACTTGGGGGCAAGGGTTTCCTGAGCCTTGCTTTGATGGCGAATTTAAAATTTTAGACCAGCGCGCAATTGGGCAAAATAAAAATCATCTAAAAATGTTGCTAGAGCCGAAACAAGGCGGGGTTTTATTAGATGCGATTGCATTTAATATTAATACAAGATTGTATCCTGATCTTTCAATTAAACAGGCTCGTTTAGCCTATAAATTAGAGATTAACGAATTTCGTGGCAATCGTAGCCTACAATTATTGGTAGATTATATTGAGCCGATAGATGAGTGATAGAATGAAATTAAAAGGGTTATTGGCATTTTGTTTGCTTTTTTTATCGTCGTTTGTTTTAGCAGAAGTCAATCAGAAAGAATTTTCAGTGCAAAATTCTCCGCACTTGCCATCAAGGGACACAATCTATTTTGAAGATGGACGGGATTATTTTTCTTATAAAGAACCTATCGAACAAGCGTCTCGAACCGATAAAAAAATCCGCATTCAATTCTTTTTTGATTATGATTGTCGAGTGTGTTCTTCAGCGCAGGATATTTTAGAGCTTTATAGCCAAATACGCACACATAAAGTTGTGTTGGAACAATATCCTATTGCAACTGCCGATAGCCAGTTTAGCGCACGCATTTTTTATACTTTGCAAGCATTAAGTGCGGTGGAATTATCTAATGTTTTATTATTTGAAACTTCAGAAAAATCCCGTTATACAGAATTGTCTACATCAAATAAAATTCAGCAATGGGCGGAAGAACAAGGGTTAGATAAGCCGTTATTTATTCAAACTGAAAATTCACAAAGCGTAAAAGAACAAATTCAAAATGCGATTGAATTGACGGAAGAATATGGTGTGTTTACCTATCCTTACGTTGTTATTGGGGGAAAATATGTACTCACTGCGAGTACGCTTTATAACGATGATTATAGCGTGGCGGTGTTAGATTTTTTGGTAAATAAAATAGAACAGGAACAAAAGTGATGAAAATTGGAATTGTTGGCGCGATGGCGCAAGAAGTCGAAATTTTAAAAAATTTAATGGCTGATAGAACGGAAACTCGAGTAGCAAGTGCGGTCATTTTTGAAGGCAAAATTAACGGTAAAGATGTTGTATTATTACAATCAGGCATTGGCAAAGTAGCCGCTGCCATTGGCACCACGGCATTATTGCAATTAGCCAAGCCAGATTTTGTGATCAATACTGGTTCTGCAGGTGGAGTAGCAAAAGGCTTGAAAGTGGGGGATATTGTAATTTCTGATGAAACACGCTATCACGATGCGGATGTGACCGCTTTTGGCTATGAAAAAGGGCAGTTACCTGCTAATCCTGCTGCATTTTTATCTGATAAAAAATTGGCAGATCTCGCTCAAGAAATTGCAGAAAAGCAAGGACAATCAGTAAAACGTGGTTTAATTTGCTCTGGCGATAGTTTTATTAATAGCGAAGACAAAATTACACAAATAAAAGCAGATTTCCCGAATGTGACAGGTGTTGAAATGGAAGCCACAGCGATTGCGCAAGTTTGCTATGCGTTTAATGTGCCTTTTGTGGTGGTTCGTGCTATTTCTGATGGCGGCGATGGCAAAGCAAGTATGTCTTTTGAAGAGTTTTTGCCATTGGCGGCGAAGCAGTCTTCCGCATTAGTGTTAGAGATGATAGATAGACTGTAGCCATAATCTTTTCATAAGATCACAAATTTCATAAACATTATTGAAAAGGCATAGCTTATTAGCTATGCCTTTTATATGAACTCTCTAGAATTTATAGTTCAAACTCAGAATATAAGTTCTTCCACGTGCAAAGTTATAAAGTACAGTTTTATCTGAACCACCTTCACAACTATCAGGATTTTTACTACAAATTGAATCATTTAAGCTTGAATAATATCTTTGCGAAGCTGCATCATTTCCAGCATCTAACGGATCAACATAACGTTTATCTAATAGATTTTGTACTTCCGCTTTAATAATCAAATCTTTGATTGGTTCATAGCTGACGTGTAAATCTAAAATAATCGGTTGTTTTTTAATATCTTCTGTCTTTTTAATAGCATAATAAATTCTGTCGTTCGTAGTATTTTCTTCATAGCGAGAACCGTTGATGTATTCTTCTTGAGTTGTAGCACGCTTACTTTTTCCATAGTAACGGGCTGCGATACCAAGAGTTAATTTTTGATCAAACCAACGTGTGCCAAGCTCTAATCTACCGTAGTCCTTTGGTAACATAGTGATACGTGATAAACCATAACCTTGTTTCAAAGTGTCTTCTTTTGACGAATTTTTAGGGCGAGAGCTTGCATCTGCATAATTGGTTGGCTGATTAGTACGTTGATAAGCGTAAGAGACATTCGCAAAAAAACGTCCCATATCATAATTAAGCTCTAACTCAGCACCGCTTTTTTTCACGATAGGTTGATAATTTTGATGAGCAATTGTTAGGCGAAAACTATTGGCTGTTGCCCATATAGGGGTAACTCCACCTTTCGACCAGTCTCCATAAACATTATGGATATAGTTTTTAATAAAGCTACGATAACCCACTAATTTGATACCTAGCACATCGTCTTGAGTGAATAGACCTTTTTTATAAGTATTAAAGCCTAGTTGATAGGTGTCAGATTGTTCAGGTTTTAATGCCGTGTTTACCCCTGCATCAGACACTTGAGAGAAAAACATCTCTTGAATATTCGGCATTCTGTGTGTGCGTGAATAAGTGAAAAATGGCATAAAATAATCACTTAGTTCTGCACTTAATGTAGCAGAATGATTGAATGCCTTTTTATGCCCTGATTTATGCAAAATCGGTTCATTAATTTGATCCGCTGTAATTTCATATCCAACATACTCACCATTAAAGGCGTAATGGGTAAAATTCACGCTGTAATTTAAATGATAAATGCCTTTAGAAAGTGCGGTATCAAAATAGACCGTTTTAAATTTTTGCTTGCCAGAAGGTTGTAAGATTACTGAACGTTGTGGTAATAAACCTTTTGAGCCAGAATATCTCCCTTCATTACTGAATGAATATAAGCCTTGATCATGTGAATCATCTTTATAAAACAAACTTAATTCTTCTGGAAAACGGTTTTTACTGTATTCATTGGTAAAATAGTTAAAACCTAATGTGGTTTTTAAATCGATTTCTTTTGGCAGCAAGAAAGTATGGCTGTTGTTAATATCAATAATATTTGCCACATTTTTTGTGATAAGTTTATCTCTAACTCGCCAACCTGCAAAAAATCCACCTTTAGGATAAATAGTTTTGCCAATGTTATGTGCAGCCATTAAATTAAGATCAAGATAGCTGTTATTATTGAAGTTATAATTGACTTGGTAATTACGGTTTTCAATTTTGCGAGAACCAATTTTATTATCAAGGGTACGTATTTGCGCCCCTAGCGTATGGTGATCATCGCTATATTCAAATTTTAACAAATGGCTACGCGAACGAGATTGCAAACTGCCTGGTTCAATAGGTGCAACACTATATTGATCTTTATTGCGTTCAAATGATTTGTCAGTTTCTTTAATTCCATCATTACCATTTTGGAGCTTATCAATATTCTCAGGTTTTGTTCCAGCTTTTAATTCTTTTAGAATTTCTTCTCTTTCTTCATTTTTGTGAATTGAGCACGTAAACCCATACTTGTCTCTGTCCTTAGGGGGGGAGTCGGAATTGCAAGACCAATGCCTCTTACTTAAATCCGGTGTCCACTGTCCATTAGTAAAAACATAACCTGCATTGCGGAAATAGGCTTCTTTTTCTTTAGCAAGAATATCTTGCCCTAATGATGCTAATCGTTCTCCGCCACCAATACGATAATCTTGTGAAACTTCACGTTGGCTATAGCCATACACCACGCCTACATAGCCACCATTATCAAGCCATTTTCTGCCAGCAGCCGTCGTCATAAAATTGGATTTAGTGGCATTGCTTCCTGTCATTCCTTTCAGAATAATGCCGAATGGTTTGTCATCAGTAATCACATCATTAACGCTTAATGTTCTAAAATTAGCACTGCCTGCTAACGCATTTATACCGCTTGCTCCCGAAAAGTTGCTTTTATTAACATCTACACCTGCAATAAAATTAGGATCGATTGCCGCACCAAATTGAGAACTTCCGCCTGATTGACCTGAGTCTAAGGCTGTAGAATAGAAGGTTTGGGTTACACCATCAACCATCGTATTGACACGACCTAATCCATTTTCGCCACGAATATTTACAGAAACCACACCCGAACCTTTATCTTGTTGAGTAAATGCCCCAGGAATGCTCCGAATGACTTGGTCAATGGTTTGTGTTTCCTTAAAGACATTTTCACGGGTACTTTTGGCTTTGGCTTCAGTGAAAGGTTTTTTGTCATTTGATATCACTTTTTCTACGACATCAATTTGTCCTAATGTTTCTTCGGCTTGAGCTTGTGTAATCGTCATACCGATTGTATTGATTAGGCTAAGTGTAATTAAATTTAATTTTATAGCTTTCTTCATTATAGTTCCTATTTATTTTTGAGAAGGATTACGATTATCCATTTTATAAGAGGGATTTCAAGGAATGATTTAATGAAAATACCTAAAAATAATGAAAAAAATTAATTTTTAGAGAGGAAATATGTTGAGAAGATAAAGAAAAAGAAAGTTTGGTTTTTGCTAAATGGGCAAATTCATTCGCAAAATTAACCGCACTTTAATGGGTTAAAGGTTAGTTTTGATAGTAGAAATATAAAAGAGAAAAATAGGAAATGACCGCAAAAGTGCGGTCATTTTTGGCGTGAATTTTATAGATTATAAAATAAAGGTACTAAGAACAGCGCGCCAAGTGCGGCAATGATACCGTAAATGATCATAGGTATAATGGTTTTCTTAATAATTGTGCCTTCTTGGTTTGAAATATTTAACACTGAACTTACCGCTACAATGTTATTTATACATACCATATTCCCCATTGCCCCACCAACAGATTGTAAAGCAAGAACAAGTGCGACAGAAATGCCTGTGGTTTCTGCGGTAGAAAGTTGAACACTACCAAATGTTAGGTTGGATACGGTATTTGAACCCGAGAAAAACGATCCAATCGCACCTAAGAAAGAGGAGAAAATAGTCCAGTTACTACCAGAAATTTCAGCAAAAGTTCGACCAATAATTTTTACCATAGAATGTTCGCCACCCACTAACATTAGGTTTACCATCACTAAGGCACCAATTAAGGCAATAAATGGATTTTTAGATTGTTGTAAACTTGATACAAAAATCTGTTTAACATTTGAACTGGAAATTTTAAAGAAAGGAATCGCAATTAGTACTGTAATGACAAATGGAATCAATGCGGGTACGTAAAGAAGTTTATAGCTTGATGAAACATTTGAGCCAAAAATATTTTTTAAGCTAAAGATTAAACCTTTACTAATTTCAAATAATCCTAACGAACCTAATGTGGTTGAGAACCAAATAGTTGCGTCATTCATCATTGCTTTGAACGGTAATTGATGAATACGAGTCACAATTAAAAATGCAATAAGTAAACCTGTAGGGAATAATGCTTTAACTACTTCTCCCGTACTTACCGCATTATTATCAAGGTTATTTGTTACTTTTGCTAAACCAATATTGCGATTCGCAGCCCATACGGAAATAAATAAGCCGATTGCCCCCCCAACGAGTGATGGAAATTCGTAATTGACTTGAGCAATCAAGAAATAAGGTACTACGCAACCTAGTACGCTAATATAGATAAATACGATGTTTTTACGAATATCATCCCAATTTACTAAGATACGAAGTGCTAATAATGGGATAATAAGTGCAGCAATGGAGTGTATAAATGCTGTAATAGACCCAATTTCTAAAATCATATCTTCTGATAATTTTAAAGCACCAAAACCAAACCAAGTTGGTGTACCTACCGCACCAAAGGATACGGGAACTGAGTTCATAATAAGTGCCAACATCGCCACTTTTAATGGATGAAAACCTAATCCCACTAAAATAGGTGCAGCAATTGCCGCTGGTGTACCAAAACCACTTGCCCCTTCGATCATAAAGGCAAACGCCCAACCAATAATCATTAATTGTGCAACGGGATTTGGATTAATATTTCCTAGCCATTTTCGCATAATATTTGTTGCGCCTGAAATTTCAGAGAAACGGTTAAAGAGAATCGCACCAAAAATTACTGTAATAGGAGTTTGTACCGCAACAATTGCAGAAACAACATTTGCACTAATAGTAACAATATCTGTATTAAAGTGTAAAAGATGAACGCCCATAACTAATGTTGCAATCCAAGGTAAGGCAACATAAGAAGGTAGCGCGTTTCTTTTTACCATAAGATAAATCAGTAAAACGATAGGAAAAATACTTAGAATAAAAGACAGCATAAAATATCCTCAGAGTTAGATTAAAAGATGTGGTTATTTTATGGATTTATATGCAAAAGCATATACCTATTTTAAGAAAATGTGATCAATATCTCATAAAATTTAACATTTTATTTTCATTTTTTACATTTTTATTACTATTTGTGTTTAGTTATAGTATTAATAGAAGAATATGGAATATGATAAAGATTGTTTAATACCATATTAACATTAGCAGGATCACCAAATTCTCACTATAATGCGCAAAATTTTGAGAATGAAAGGATAATTTGTATGGGAATGATTATTACTGTTGATGGTCCTAGTGGTGCTGGGAAAGGGACGCTTTGTTATGCGTTGGCTGAAAAGTTGGGCTATGCTTTTTATTGATAAAAATCTCCCCTTTTAATCGAGGAGATTTTTATTATTCTTCTTTAAATTCTTCCATCATTTCTTGCGCTTTTTTTACCATATCTTCTGAACCAACAAAAAGTGGTACACGTTGGTGGAGTTCCGTTGGTTGAATATCTAAAATTCGACGATAACCATCCGTTGCGACACCACCAGCTTGCTCCGCTAAAAATGCAATTGGATTGCCTTCATATAATAAACGGAGTTTTCCATTTGGATAGTTGGTTGCACTTGGGTAAATATAAATGCCGCCTTTTAATAAGTTGCGGTGGAAGTCTGCTACAAGTGAACCAATATAGCGAGATACGTAAGGGCGATGAGTCGCTTTATCTTCTTCTTGGCAATATTTAATATATTTTTTCACACCTTGTGGGAATTTCAGGTATTGTCCTTCGTTGATGGAATAAATTTTGCCCTCTTTTGGCATTTGCATATTTTCGTGGGAAAGACAGAATGTACCGATAGACGGATCATAAGTGAAACCATTCACACCGTGACCAGTGGTATATACCAACATAGTTGATGAACCATAAACAATATAACCCGCGGCAACTTGTTTATTCCCTGGTTGCATAAAATCTTCTAAGGTAACAGGTGAGCCAATTGGAGATACGCGACGGTAAATAGAGAAAATTGTACCGACGGATACGTTTACATCAATATTTGAAGAGCCATCAAGGGGATCCGTTAAAATAATATATTTTGCATTACGTCCACGTTCCGTATCAAATGCGATAAAACTTTCCTCTTCTTCAGATGCAAACCCAGCCACTTCTTCACGAGCCATTAATGCCGCTTTCATCGTGTTATGGGCGAATAAATCGAGTTTCATTTGACTTTCGCCTTGTACATTTTCAATACCAGATTGACCGAGAATATTTGTTAAACCTGCTTTGTTAATATCTCGATGAATTATTTTCGCTAAAAGACGAATTGACGACAAAATACCACTCAATTCCCCCTTTGCGTTTGGATATTCAGCTTGGCGTTCAACGATAAATTCACTCAATGTTTTCATAATTTTCCTTTTAGTTTTTCATAATATATTGATTAATTATAGGGAGTTTGGAGTGTAAACTCTAATGGCAGATTATCAGAATGAGATCTTTATCACAAAAAATTCACATTAATTGTTGTAATTTTTAGAAACTATCGCTTATTTTTGAATAAATTTTGGAGTGTTTTTATGCATTTGCGCTCCAAATAAACTTGGGCTACCATAACCGCACTTTATTAAGCCAAAAGGTAAAAAATGAAAATTGCATTAGGCATTGAGTATAACGGGCAAAATTATTATGGTTGGCAGAGACAAGAAAAAGTCCGTAGTGTACAAGAAGAATTAGAAAAGGCACTTTCTCACATTGCAAATGAAAAAATTGACATATTTTGTGCAGGCAGAACGGATTCTGGCGTAAGTGGAACGGGGCAGGTTGTTCATTTTGAAACCAATGCGGTTCGCCCAAATAAGGCTTGGGCTTTTGGTACGAATGCTCATTTACCTGATGACATTGCAGTGAGTTGGGCAAAACAAGTCGATGATGAATTCCATGCGAGGTTTTCCGCAACAGCACGCCGTTACCGCTATATTCTTTATTGTAATAAATTACGCTCTGCGATTTTAGCGGGAGGAATAACCCATTGCCATTTAGATTTAGATGCGGAAAAAATGCATCAGGCAGGGCAATGTTTACTTGGCGAACAGGATTTTTCCTCTTTCCGTGCGGCTCAATGTCAGTCTCATACGCCTTGGCGTAATGTGCATCATTTGAATGTGTCTCGTATCGGAAAATATATTATTGTTGATATTCAGGCGAACGCTTTTGTGCATCATATGGTGCGCAATATTGTGGGAAGTTTGATTGAGGTCGGTGCTGGAAATCAGCCGATTGAATGGATGCAATGGCTACTTGAGCAGAAAAATCGTCAGCTTGCCGCACCAACAGCAAAACCCGATGGATTGTATTTGGTGGATGTGATTTATCCACAAAAGTTTGATATTCCTAAACGCCCAATTGGTCCTTTATTTTTAGAGGATGGTTTATTAAATCGTACTTTGAAATAAAGCCTAATTTCATCTTTTAAATAATCATATCTGAAAATATTCTTCATAAAAAAAGACCGCACTTTAAAAGTGCGGTCAATCTTAAGTGAATTTTATATTAATTTTGATATTCCATAGTTCACTAAAAATCCCCCAATCACTAGCCATAAATAAATCAATACGCCTAAAACAAGCGGTTTTAGTCCTGCTTTCTTGATTGCGCTTGCTTGCGTAGTTAAGCCAAGTGCAGCCATCGCTGAAATTAATAAGAAAGAATCGATTTCAACGAATAATTTCACGAGTTCTTTTGGTAATAAATCAAAAGAATTAAAAATGGCAACGCCAATAAAAAGTACAGCAAACCAAGGAATTGTAATTTTGTGTGACGTATTTTCTGATACCCCATCACTACGTGTTAATAACCAAGAAAGCATTAATAAAAATGGTGCAAGCATCATCACTCGGAGCATTTTGGTAATGACGGCAGTATTCGCCACGATAGGATCAATATTTTCCCCAATCGCATACACTTGAGCCACTTCATGCACGCTAGAACCAACATAAATACCGAATTGATGAGCGTTAATTAAATGTTGCGACCAAGTGTAGAAAAATGGATAAGTAAAAATAGAAAGTGTCCCGAAAATGACCACTACGGCAATCGCCACTGAAACTTTATGAGATTCTGCTTTGGTAACAGGCTCTGCCGCCATAACCGCTGCCGCACCACAAATACTACATCCTGCCCCAGTGAGATAAACCAATTGTTTATCCATTTTTAGATAACGAATGCCCAAAAGTGCGGTAAGAAAAAAGGTTGAAATTAGCATAATGGCATCAGTGACAACAGCATTTAAGCCAACATCGGCAATATCGCCAAAAGTAAGGCGAAAACCATACAGCACAATGCCAGTGCGAAGAAGCGTGCCTTTGGCAAATAATACGCCTTTTTCTACTTGTGTTGAAAATTGCGGGTAAATGGTATTGCCGATTGCCATTCCCAGTAAGATGGCAATAATTAAGGCACTGATATGATAATGATGGGAAAAGTCGGTGCTTCCTAAATAGTTAGCAAGTATAGCGATAATCGCGATAAATATAAGTCCGAAATAAAAGGGACGAGTGTTCATTTTTTCTTTCCTTAGTGAGTGTTTTTGTCTTTTACCCAAGCGGTTTCATCTAAAATTTTGCCAAAATAGCTTTCGACTAAGCGACGAGTAACATCAGTTTGTGGAGCGGTAAAAAGATTTTGAGGGCTGCCATATTCAATCATTTTTCCTTCATCCATTACGATAATCGTATCTGCAATATGTTTAATTACACCGAGATCTTGCCCTACATAAATATAAGAAATACCTAAACGTTGCTGCAGATCAAGGGTTAAATTTAGTAATTGAATGCGCACCGAGGCATCTAAATTACCAATTGCATCATCTATAATAATTATTTCAGGTTCTAAAATCAGCGCACGTGCCAAAGCGACACGCTGTTTTTGGCTAATAGAAAGATGCTTAATATTGAGATTTGTGTAATCAGGATAAAGTCCAACAAGAGAGAGGGTCTCAAAGATTTTTTCATTACGTTGTGTTTCTGTCCAATCTGTCGCTAGGCTTAATGGTTCGTCTAATATTTGTCCAATATTTAAACGTGGGTTAAATGCAGAATTGGCATCTTGGAAAACCATACGAATATGTTTAGCGCTAGATTGGGCATCCTGATATTGTAATTCTCGATCATTAAATAAAATTCGACCAGAAGTTGGCGGAATAATGCCTGCTATCATTTTCACTAGGGTTGATTTACCAGAGCCATTATTGCCAATGATTGCAAGTGTTTGTTTACGTTCAAGGGTAAAACTCACTTTATCCACTGCATTGAATTGATTTCGACCAAATAAACTGGCGTGACCTTTAAAAGTTTTAGTTAAATCTTCCACTTGTAATAAGGGCATTATTCATTTCCTTTGCAATTAAGTATAAAAGGGGTGGCGGTTGTTTTTTCTTTGAAATTTTTTTCTCGTAAATTAATAGGATAATGACAAGAAAATTCGTGTTGTTTTATTTTCAATCGTCTTGGTTTTTCCATACATTTTTTTTGTGCAAAAGGGCATCTTGGGCCAAGACGACAGCCAATTGGCATTTGCTCTAAAATAGGCACGGTGCCTTCTAACGTACCCAATTTAGTTTTAAATCCCAAAGGTTGAGTAAAATCGGGTACTGCATTAATTAAGGCTTGGGTATAAGGATGATGGGGACTTTCGATTAATATTTCAGTCGGGGCAGATTCGGTATTTTGCCCACAATAAAGCACTGAAATTTGATCGCACCATTCACTAATACTTTTAATATCGTTACTCGTAAGTAAAATTGTTGTTCCCTGATTTTGGTTCATACTAGAAAGTAAACGAAAAACTTGTAGGGCAGTGGTTGATTCTAATGCATTTGTTGGTTCATCCGCGATTAATAAACGAGGCTGATTAGCGACAGCCATTGCGATCATAACTTTTTGTCCTTCGCCTTCTGTCAGTTCGTTAGGATAGCTTGCCATAATATCACGATGATCTTTAATTCCTACGCGATGTAACAATTCAATAGCACGTCTTTTTTTCCACCCAAACCATTTCCACCATTTATTTTTAAATGTCCAATTAGGAATATTTTGGATGAGTTGTTTCCCTATTTTTCGGCTTGGATCAAGGCAAGATAAGGGATTTTGGAAAATCATTGAAATTTCTTTGCCGACAATCTTACGTCGTTTATTAGGACTGAGTTTAAGTAGTTCGACATCGTGAAAACGAAAGCGATCGGCAGTAATAATCCAATTTTCTTTGATTGCATTACAAATGACTTTAGCGATTAAGCTTTTTCCTGAGCCTGATTCGCCAACTAATCCACTGATTTCCCCTTCGTTAAGGGAAAGATTGATGCCATCTACAATTTTTATACGTCCATTGGAGGTTTGAATTTCAATATTTAGGTTACAAATGTCTAAAAGTGCCATAAGCTATTCTTGATGTTGATTGATGGTTTTAGTTAAGCCATTGCTAAAAATAATGCTTAATAAAATAGTAAAAATAATTGCAAAGCCAGGGAGTAATACCGTCCAAGGTGCAAGATAGAGTAGTTCTAAAGAATCTCGAATCATTGCGCCCCATTCTGGGGTTGGTCGTTGTGCGCCAAGGGAAATAAAACTTAACGCGCTAATATCCAACACGGCTATCACAAAAGCACGAGCCACTTCTTGAATATAAATAACAGTAATATTCGGTAAAATAGTGCTTTTTAATAAGGCTTGATTGGAAATGCCTTCAAGTTTTAGCATCAGCACATAATCTTTTTTCAATTCTTGTTGAATGGCTTGATAAATTGCATGGATGAAATACGGCAATATCGCTAAGAGTGTTGCGAACATTGCATTCCATAAACTTGGTTCCATTAATGTTGAAATAACAATGGCAATTAATAGAATAGGTAACGATAAAAAAGCATCAAAAATATGCCCGACAAAACGAGCTTTAATACCTTTCAGTAGTCCTGCAATAATTCCTAGTGCACCGCCTATTATTGCCACTGAAAAGACAACCAGTAAAGCAGAACCTAAGGTATAACGAGTACCCATAATTAAACGACTTAATATGTCGCGACCTAAATCATCAGTACCAAAGAAAAAAGCAATTTTTCCTCTATCTACCCAAGAAGGAGGCATTAATTCTTGCCCAATAAATTGTCGATTATCAGCATAAGGTGCAAGATAACTAGCAAAAAGTGCGGTAAAAATTAATGCGATTAATAAATAAAAGCTAAAAAGTGCGATGGTATTTTGACGAAAGCGTAACCAAATTTGAAAGATTGAGGTGCTTTCGCGGAATTCATCAGGTTCTTTATTTTGCATACCAACCTTTCTTTTTAAATGGATCGAGTATAAAAGTGAATATTTTAGTGAATGTATCAATCAAAATAATACATACACCAATAACAATTACACCTGCGGCAATGCTGTTGTAATCTTGTTCATTTACGGCATTAATTAACCAACGACCAATGCCAGGCCAACCTAAAGCCGTTTCTACCAACATACATTGCGTTAATACTAATGTGAATACACGTGGTACTTGTGGAACAAGCAGGGGAAAAGTATTACGGAATACATATTGATGGAGAATTTTCCATTTTGACCAACCCCGTGTTGTCGCTACTTTAGAAAAATTTTGATTCAAAATATATTCTGCTCGTTGATGAATAATGCGGATAATTTCCATTGTTGGCAAAATACACAATACCAATGTTGGTAAGGCTAAATGTTGCAATATATTTTGTACGATTTTTGTACGATAAGGCACTTCCATAAACCACATATCAATAACAGGAAATCCCGTAATGGATTTAATTTCGTAAAGCAAATTATATTGTCCAATAGCGGCAATTTCCCAATGTGAGAGCGCGGCAACATACAGTAAAATAGGGGCTAACCAAAATATTGGAATAGATAGCCCTACATAAGATAGGCTCTGTAAACTTTTTGCAAAAACTTGTTCAGAATTGACCGCACTTATAATGCCAAGTGGCAAACCAAAAATAAATGCCAAAAACAATGTAATGAAACAAAGTTCCAATGTGGGAGGAAGAACCGTAAGAATAAGGTTCATTAATGATTTTCCACCGTTATAGGTAATGCCAAAATCACCTTGTAACAAGGTGCCTAAATAATGGAAATAGCCGATATAAATGTTTTGTGTAACAAGATTCGCATTAAGAGGATCGCGCAATAAAATGACAAAGCCTAATAGCGATAATACGAGTAATAATAATGCCACCCACAGAATATGGCGAAGAACCGACCATAACATTAGTGTTTCTCCTGAATAAAATATAAGGTGGAAAAATCTAAGCTACCAAAAGGCGTCATTTTTACTCCTTTCACACGACTATTCGCGACTAAAATTCGTTTTACATTGGCAATAGGAATAATGGGTAATTCACGTAAAACGAGTTCTTGGGCTTCATTATAGGCTTTTACGCGTGAACTTAAATGTGAGGTGGTAATGGCGCGATCCATAAATTGATCAAATTCTTCATTACACCAATTAGATAAATTAGTGAGTTCATTTTTTGTTCCACAGCTTAAAATTGGACGCATAAAACCATCAGGATCAAGATTACCAGCTAACCAACCAGATAGAATCAAATCATAATTTTCCGATTGATTGCGTAATTGCGCAGTTAAAAATGGACGAGTTACGGCACGCACTTTAACTTTCACACCCGCTTGAGCTAAATCCCATTTTATCATTTCAGCCATTTTAAAAGGTGCAGGATTATAGACTTGTTCTTCATTAATTACCCATAAATTTAACAAAAGGTTTTTATCTGCTAATTTATTTTTGGCGATTTTGGGATTGTAATCAAACTCAAATTCTGGCGTATTGACACTTGAAGCCCAAGATACTTCAGGAATAATGTTATTCGCCACTGTCGCAGTATTGTGATAGATGTTGTGAATAATACGTGCGCGGTTCAAACTTTGTGAGATAGCTTCTCGAATGGTGCGATCCTGCATCAATGGCTTTTCAAAATTGAAGGCAAGATATGCCAAATTCATTCCGTCAGTGGATTGCATATAGTAGTGCTTATCGTTGCTCTTTAATAAGCCAATTTGGCTCACTTCAGGATAAGAGGCTATTTGACATTCATTATTGAAAAATTTGACGAGTCGCCCGTTTCTATCAGTAGATAAATCCACGATAATATTTTGAATTTTTGCTTCTTTTTTCCAATAGTTTTCGTTACGCACTAAGCGAACATATTGGTTATATACATAATCTTTTACTTGATAAGGCCCTGTGCCTACTGGGTGGGTATCTAATTGAGTAAGGTTGTCATCTGCGCTTAATTGATAGGCATATTCTTGTGAAAAAATAATGGCATACTGGCTGGCAAGATGCGACAAGATGGAGGAATCTGGCTCAAATAATTCAATTTTTACTTGATAAGGCGAAAGTGCGGTCACAGATTTGATTTTTTCGTTAAGTTTAATGCTATCAAAATAAGGAAAACGCACTTTTCTTGCTTGTTCGTGAAACACTTTATATTGTGGGTTACTATAGGTAACATTCGCCTCAGCTAAGGTTGGTAAATAAGTATTATGCCCTAATACACGATTAATCGAAAATACTACGTCTTCAGCGTTAAAATCACGTGTTGGGGTAAACCAAGGGGTTTGGTGAAATTTTACGCCGTGACGTAAATTTAATAAAATTTCTTTACCATCAGCTGAAATGGAATAAGATTGCGCCAGCATTGGTGTTAATGTTGCACTGTGATTTTTTATATCAAATAATTTGTTATAAATTTGTTCCGTGACCACATTCATACTGGTTCCTGCATCTGCCGTTTGCGGATTAAATGAAAAACCTGAAGCGTGGGTGCAATAAGTTAAGCCATTTTCAGTTAAAAATGTTGGAACACTTGGCGCAGCCTGTAATTCTACACTTTGGATTATACAGAGCAGAAAAGATAAAAATCTCAGATTTAGACGTAACATAACAAATGCATTGTGATAAATTATGTGTCAAATTGTAAGGCATATTAGTAAAAATGGCTAGGATATTGAATGTTTAATCGGGTTCAAAAGGAAATCAATCAAATTATTAATCGTGGTTTTGACCGCACTTTGCGCTTGGCGGTAACAGGGTTAAGTCGGAGTGGAAAAACGGCGTTTATTACAAGTTTAATCAATCAACTTCTCTCCATTAATCAACATTCATCACAGAATTTGCCCTTGTTTGAAGCAGCTAGAAATGGTTCAATTTTGGCAGTCAAACGAGTATCCCAACAAGATCTCAGCGTGCCACGTTTTGATTATGAAAGTAATTTAAATGATTTGTCACAAAATCCGCCTCAATGGTTTCAATCTACTCGTGGCGTGAGTGAAACTCGTTTAGCAATTCGTTTTCAACGTCAATCTGGCTTGCTACGCCATTTGAAAGAACGAGGCACGCTTTATCTGGATATTTTTGATTATCCCGGTGAATGGCTGCTCGATTTGCCGTTGTTAAATTTAGATTTTCAACAATGGTCACAAGAGCAAATTAAGGTAACAACAGGCATTCGTGAAGAATTGGCGGAGAATTGGCTCGCTATGTTGCAGGATTTGGATTTAAGTGCGGTCGAAAATGAAGATGTTTTAGCCAAGATAGCGAAAAGTTATACGGATTATTTACATCAATGCAAAGTGCAAGGCATGCAATTTATTCAGCCTGGGCGATTTGTATTGCCGAGTGATTTAGAGGGCGCGCCCGCATTACAATTTTTCCCATTAATTCATCTTTCAGAAAAACAGTGGCGAACCTTGAAAAAAACAGCAAAATCAAATAGCTATTTTGCTGTGCTGACAAAACGTTATGATTATTATCGCAATAAAATTGTGAAAGGTTTTTACGAAAATTATTTTTCTACCTTTGATCGTCAAGTTATTTTGGCGGATTGTTTAACGCCTTTAAATCACAGTCAGCAAGCCTTTTTAGATATGCAAATGGGCTTAAATCAGTTATTTAATAATTTCCATTATGGCAGCAGAAATTTTCTTCATCGTTTGTTTTCTCCGCGAATTGATCGATTAATGTTTGTTGCGACAAAGGCGGATCATATTACTCGTGATCAAATTCCTAATTTAGTAAGTTTAATGCGCCAAATTGTGCAAGAGGGTGGTCGCCATGTGGAATTTGAAGGAATCGATACGGAATATACCGCTATTGCGGCTGTTCGTACCACAAAGCAAGTGATTGTGAATCAGCAAGGAAAAGAAATTAAAGCAATTCAAGGGGTTCGTTCTATTGATAAACAGCTGATTACGATTTATCCAGGAACCGTGCCGAGTAAATTACCAAAAACAGAATTTTGGCAAAAACAACCGCACTTTGATTTTGATAGTTTTGAACCTCAGCCTTTAGAACAAGGGGAGAGCATTCCTCATTTGAGAATGGATGCGGTTTTACAATTTTTATTAAGTGATCGATTTGAATAAAAAAGGGCGGAAAATTTTTTAGATAGCCTATTTATTAATTGGGTCAACCCTTCCAAATTTCCTGTCTATGATATTCTAAATATCCTGTTCTCCCTTCAATCTTTAACATTGGATATTTTTTTCTGTCGCTTAATCCTAATTTTGAATAAGTCATTTTGGATAGAAAAGGAGAGAGTAGCATTTCTTGATTATCTGTGAAGGTAATGAAACCACGATCAAATAGATGATCTATGGTTGGTGTAAACATAAATCCGTTATATGGATCTGTTTTCTCAAAGTCATTTGATTTTGCCCATGGTTTAATATGACTTGCGATTAAAAGGCGATCATCAGAAATCAATGTAATTGGACAAAATGGACATTGTTCTAACAGTTTTTTCCTATATTCTCCCTGACCTTGCCGTGCTCTTAATTTTTCTGTTTTTTCACGACTATCAGGTTCTCCTAGGATATTTTTTTCTTCTTGTTCAAGAATAGCAGGGTGGATAACATCACCGAAATAATCTGCAAAGAGACGAATATAAAAAATAGGTTCTTTTAGAGTTTTTGAGTTAACTAGTTTTACGATAGAAATATATGTCACATTAGGTAAGGAAAGTTCTCGGATAAGTTCATATCCAAATTTTGATTGTTTATTATTAAATTTAACATACAATCTTGGGCCTGCAATTTGTGTTTGTTCTTCTATATCAAACCAAATTATTTCAGGCAGCTTGGTAATCTTTTGTCGGCGCTCTAACCACAATGTAGGGAGTTCACTAGCATTTTGATAAAGCTGTTCTGGAGATAAATATTCCTCTTTCGTCTCATCTAAGTATTTAATTAAATCCTGCTTTAGTAAAAAACAACGAACTATGAATCCATTCTCCCCAAAAAATGATCTATTTTCCTCATTTTCATTGCCGATATATAATTTTGCCTCTCCATTTCCATGACCTATTTTATTAGCTCTAACGACAAATGAATCCGCAATAGTAATCTTTTCTTTAGTATCTATAGGAAAATAAGTAATTCCATCAATTAACATTATTATACTCCATATTTTGTAATATCAATTTGTTTCAAAATAGCAATTAAAACATCAACAACGATACTATTTCCTGCTTGACGGTATGCTTGTGTATCACTTACAACAATTTGGAAATCATCTCTAAAGCCCATAAGTCGGAGGCATTCTCTTGGTGTTAATTTCCTAATGCGACCTTGATTATGAGTAACATAATTATCAACACCAGCGCGATGCATTTTATGCATTGTTTGTAATAATGGTCTTGCAACAGTTAAGTCGGTTTCTGTACTAGTTTTAAAATTCTTTGTACCACCAGCTAAAACATAATCGCGGATTTTATTTGATAAATAATATTTTTCTTCTACATCATTTACATTAAAAATAAACTCATCAAATTTACTACAATTAACAGCATATTCAAATATGAAATCCCCGTGCCAGTTAAATTGTTGATTGGCTTTTTGGCATAGCATTACATCACCGTTTATTTGAGTGTACCGTTTTTGGCGATTTTTAGAGCTAGTTACGAATTTAATTCCTTTTTCTTTTAGGTAATATTTGCTATCTGTGTAATCTTCTAGGAAATCTTGCATTGAATGCTCAAGAGGAATTTCTGCTGGAAACATAAATCCCCCTTGGGGAGGAGTTTTAAAACCAACCACGAAAATACGCTCACGATGTTGTGGTATACCATAATTTTTGCTGTTCATTACTTGAAAATATAAATCATAACCTAGTGCATGTAATACATCTTTTACTACCTGCCATGTTTTGCCATTATCATGATTCAATAATCCCTTTACGTTTTCATAAATAAAAATTTTTGGCTTTGTTTCATTGACTACACGGGCAAAATCATAGAATAAAGTACCACGAGTATCCTCCAAACCATGCCTTTTACCTACCATGGAGAACGCTTGACAAGGGCTTCCACCAACTAATAAATCTATTTGTTCTCGGTAAGGCGTCGCATCAAAGGTTGTAATGTCAGAATGCCAGTGCTCTTCTGATAATTGATAATTTGCTAAATAACTTTTTTTTACATGAGGGTCAATATCTCCAGCAAATATAATTTCATGATTTAATTTCAAACGTTTCATAGCCTGTTCAATCGCACCGATGCCGCTAAAAACAGTTGCTAAACGAATATGAGAACTGGGATTTGAAAAAGGTTTATTCCGCCAGTTTTCATATTGAAAGGAGAAAGGAAGGGAATAATTCTCTTGATTTTTATATGGTAAATTTGACACAAAATCATCTCTAATAAATTCGAAAGTCTTTGTTAATTATAACAAAAATTTCTTATAGCTGTCAGTGGGATATTCATGGGAAATATTTTCAGACGAACTCCTCCACCCTAAATTCCAATAATAACTGAAAACAATTATTGATATACCGTGAAGCGGGTATTTCTAAAAAACGGGAATGCAGCTACATCGCCTAAGTTCAGTGATGTAGTACGTTAGGATGATGTCGGCTTGGTTGCAGAGGACTATTTCGAGGGCGGTAAATTCGGGGCAACTATTGTATATTCTGAAAAATACCGCTTTTACTAAGGTAAAATAGGTCGTATTGCTTCTAATTTATTAGAAGGCAATTTTACCATAAGCTGAACAAACGAAAAGAGTGTAATAGACCCCAATGAATTAAAATATGAGGAAAGTAAGTAATATTTATCGCCAATTAAGGATTTATTTAACAATGAAATTATGGCTTATGATTTAGTGCGAATCTCGAATTTTAAAATCACCCGAATGATGAAACAAGCTGTAGCAAGGCTTGAAGGAGCAAAAAACATTTTACATTCCGACCAAGGTTGGCTGTATTAGATGATAGGCTATCAAAACATACTAAGAGAGAATGACATTCAACAAAATATGTCAAGGAAGGGAAATTGTTTAGATAACAGTGCAATGGAAATTTTTTGGATGGTTAAAAACGGAATGTTATTATGGTAAACGATTTGAAACGTTCGAACAGCTGAAAAAAAACGATACATGAGTACATTCATTATTGCAACCATGACCACATATGCGGTCTTTGAGCACTTGCTGCATAATACCTAAAAAGTGCGGAAAATTTTCCGCACTTTTTTCATCTTTCTAGCCCGTATTGCGCATCCCAGCCGCGATACCTGTGATGGTAATCATCAATGCTTGTTCCACATCGGGATTGACTTGCTCTGGATTTTCACGGAAACGGTGGAGCAATTCCACTTGCAGTAGATTGAGTGGATCCGTGTAGATATTACGTAATGCGATTGAATCTGCAATCCAAGGTAAATCAGACATCAATTCACTTTGGTGAGAAAGTGAAAGGACGGTTTGAATATCATCTTCAAGTTGCTTACGTAAATTTTCACCTAAATACCAAAGCTCTTTTTTCACTAATCGTTGATCATATTGTTGGGAAAGCCAAGTATCCGATTTACTAAATACCATTTCCAACATTCCGATTCGCGTTGAAAAGAACGGCCAGTTTTCGCACATTTTATGAATAATATCGCCTTTGCCTTGTTCAATAACTTGACGAATAGCTGCACCAGCCCCTAACCAAGCGGGCAGCATTAAACGGTTTTGCATCCAGGCAAAAATCCACGGGATCGCACGTAAACTTTCCACACCGCCATTTGGATTGCGTTTTGCAGGGCGAGAGCCAAGCGGCAATTTGGAGAGTTCCTGTTCTGGCGTCGCACTGCGGAAATAAGGCACAAAATCTTTATCGCCACGCACCACACCACGATAAATATCGCAAGAAATCGTGGAAAGCTCGTCCATTATAGTACGCCATTCTGGTTTCGGTTCTGGTGGCGGTAAAAGATTTGCTTCTAAAATGGCGCTGGCGTAAAGATCAAAGGTTTCTACTGCTACTGCGGGTAAACCCAGTTTGAAACGAATCATTTCGCCTTGTTCTGTTACACGTAAACCATTTTTTAAGGAACGAGGTGGCTGAGAAAGTAATGCCGCATGTGCTGGTGCACCGCCACGACCAATTGTGCCACCACGTCCGTGGAATAAAGTGAGTTCAATGCCAAGTTTTTCTGTTAAATTCACTAAGGCTTCTTGTGCACGGTATTGCGCCCAAGAGGCAGCCATCATTCCCGCATCTTTTGCCGAATCTGAATAGCCAATCATTACCATTTGACGATTATTGATCACGCCACGATACCAACCCACATTGAAAAGTTGAGTCATCACTTTTTCGGCTGCATCTAAATCCTCTAAGGTTTCAAATAATGGCACAACAGGAATGTGATATGGCACGCCTGATTCTTTTAAGAGTAAATGAACGGCTAAAACATCAGAGGCACTGCGCGCCATCGAAATAACATAACAAGCTATTACACCTTGTTTTTGTTGAGCAATGACTTTACAAGTATCTAAAATTTCTTTGGTTTCAGGCGATGGTGTCCAGTTTTGCGGAATTAATGGACGACGAGAGCTTAATTCGCGAATTAAGAAAGCCTGTTTATCGTCTTCCATCCATTGAGAGTAATCGCCTAAACCAATATAGCGCGTGATTTCAGCAATGGCATCGGTATGACGGGTGCTTTCTTGGCGAATATCCATTTGAGAAAGTGTCACGCCAAAACAACTAATACGGTGCAAAATATTCAGCAATGAACCATTCGCAATAATGCGCATACCGCATTGAATTAAAGATTGATAACAATCGTAAAGCGGCTCCCACAGTTGATTATCTTCCAAAATAATCTCGCTTTCGGAGACTCTTGGTGTGCGATTAGATAAGTGATCATCAAAATAAGCTAATGTTGCTGTAAGTTGATTGCGTAAATTTTTTACTACGAAACGATAGGGTTCTAAATGTTCGCCGTATTTATCACGAAATTCATCGCTACATTTCATCATTGAAAGTTCATCGGCTAATTTGCTGATGTCTTGTAAGAATAAATCCGCCGCTTTCCAACGGGCAAAATAAAGTACTTTTTTGGTAATTTGTGCGGTAACAAATGGATTTCCATCACGGTCGCCGCCCATCCAAGAGGAAATACGCACAGGTTTTAATCCCACCGGCAAATCGTAACCTAAAAATTCACGGGCGGTTTCGTTGAGTTGGCGTAAAAATTCTGGCACAGCTTGCCACAAACTGTTTTCTAACATCGCAAAGCCCCATTTCGCTTCATCAAATGGTGTTGGACGAACAGTACGAATTTCGTTGGTATGCCATGCTTCAGCGATTAAACGAAGTAATAGACGCTCAATAATATTGCGTTCTTTTTCCGTTAAATCATGATGTTCTAGCTTGCTTAAACATTTATTGATTTCAATGTGTTTATGAATTAATGAACGACGTGTTGTTTCTGTTGGATGTGCGGTCAGAACAAGCTCAATTAATAATTTTTCGACGGTTTTATGCACCTCTTCCACTGAAGCATTTTGTTCTTTTAAGCGTTTGAAAAGTTCGCTTAAGGATTGAGAAGAACTTTGTGCAAGAGAATGTTCACGGGAAATGGTTTGATATTGTTCTGCTATGTTAGTGAGGTTTAAAAATTGACTGAAAGCACGTGCGACGGGAATAATATTTTCATTAGAAATACTACCTAGCGTATCGAGCAATGCTTGTCTTGCTTTATCATCGCCAGCACGAGAATTACGAGAAAGTTTACGAATGTTTTCGATTAACTCGAGAATATCCTCGCCCTGTGCATCATTGATGGTTTCTCCGAGAAAACGCCCTAACATACTAATGTTATTGCGCAGAGTACTGTACTCTTGTGTCATAGGAACTCCTAAAAGTAAAAAATAAAATTTGTCAGTTGGCGATAGATATAACTAAAAATAGGGTGGAGGGCAAATGCTATTCAGAGAAATTTTGAAAATAATCAAGAAAAGCTAAAAAATAGCTAAAAAAGAACCGCACTTTTTAGGGATTGTTTAAAAAGTGCGGTCTATTTTTGCTAAGTTTATAAAATCGATTTAACGGATTTTCGAATGATAAGCTCAGGGGTTATATCGATACGACTATATTGTTGAACACCTTCATCTTTGTGAGTAATTCGTTCTAACAGAATATTTACTGCCTGTCTGCCTAAACGTAGTTTTGATTGATGAACGGTGGTTAATGGTGGTGCGTAGAAACGTGAGGCGTGAATATCATCATAGCCGATAATTGACATATCCTCTGGCACACGCAAGCCTTTTTCTGTTAGTGCTGATATTGCACCGAGTGCCATCACATCGTTACAGCAGAATAGGGCGGTTGGTAATTCCTCTTGAGTCAGTAAACGATTCATACATTCATAGCCATCTTCAGGCTCAAATGCACCCTCTAGTACCCAAGACGGATTGATTGTTAATTTAGCTTCTTCCATTGCTTTTTCAAAGCCTTCATAACGCGTTCTTGCGGTAGTTTTATTGAGTTCACCGCAGATAATCCCGATTTTTTTATGACCGCACTCTATAAGATGTTTGGTTGCTAAATAACCGCCATCAAAACTATGATCATCAATCACATCGGTATTGGTATTTGGGCCCCAATCCATTACAACCATTGGAATAGTGGAAAATGATGAAAGTAAATCCAATGAATCCTGAGTATATTCAGAACACATTACAAGCAAACCATCGACCCTTTTTTTTGCCAACATTTCTAAATGATTTTTGACTTTTTCAGGATCATTTTGTGTGTTACACAAAAATAAAGAATAACCTTGTCGATAGCAATGTTCTTCAACAGAATGGATTATTTCGGCAAAATACGGTGCTTCACTGGTTGTCACAATCATACCAATGGATTTGGTGGTATTGACTTTTAAACTGCGTGCCACAGCACTAGGGGAATAATTAAGTTGTTTAATTGCGGATAACACCGCTTCTTCCGTATCTTTTGCAACGAAACGGGTTTTATTAATTACGTGAGATACGGTTGTGGTGGACACACCAGCCATTTTTGCCACATCTTTAATTGTTGCCATATATTTAAATCCCTAAAAAATTTTTCCTATTATAAAGGTTTGTTGAGAATTTAGTCATCTTTATTGCAAATTTTTTATAAAAAGAAGTGATTTTTTCGTATTATTCTTGCTAGAATGTCTGCGTTATTTTTTTATGAGGAGAACAAAATGAGCGATTTTGGTTATGCAATGATTATGGTTGTTTTTAGTATGTCTGTTGTCGTGGGGCTTGCACTTTCAATCTTTTAATCAAATCAACTTTTTATTATCACCGCAGTTTTGTTTCTACAAAGTGCGGTGATTTTTTTTCGGTGTTTTGCTTGCCCGTTTAAAATATGGTAAAACTAATGCCGCTTTATTCACAACATATATAGGAAGTTCTATGTCAAATTTACAAGCAATTATTGAAGCTGCATTTGAAAAACGTGCAGAAATTACACCAAAAACCGTTGATGCAGAAACGCGTGCGGCAATTGAAGAAGTGATCGAAGGATTAGATTCTGGAAAATATCGTGTAGCCGAAAAAATTGCTGGCGAATGGGTAACACATCAATGGTTAAAAAAAGCGGTATTGCTATCTTTCCGCATTAACGATAACCAAATCATTGACGGCGCAGAAACAAAATATTACGACAAAGTGGCATTAAAATTTGCGGATTACACTGAAGAACGTTTTACTGAAGAAGGTTTCCGTGTTGTGCCTTCTGCAACGGTGCGTAAAGGCGCATATATTTCTAAAAACTGCGTATTAATGCCATCTTATGTAAACATTGGTGCTTACGTTGGCGAAGGCACCATGGTAGATACTTGGGCGACGGTAGGTTCATGCGCACAAATTGGTAAAAACGTGCATTTATCGGGTGGTGTAGGCATCGGCGGCGTGTTAGAACCATTACAAGCTAACCCAACCATTATCGGCGATAACTGTTTTATTGGCGCGCGTTCAGAAGTGGTTGAGGGTGTTATCGTTGAAGATGGTTGTGTTATTTCAATGGGAGTATTCATTGGTCAATCAACCAAAATTTATGATCGTGAAACAGGCGAAATTCATTACGGCCGTGTACCAGCAGGTTCTGTGGTGGTATCAGGTAGCCTTCCATCAAAATGTGGAAAATATAGCCTATATTGTGCCGTGATCGTGAAAAAAGTGGATGCAAAAACTTTAGGAAAAGTGGGCATCAATGAATTATTACGTTCTATTGAAGAATAGTAAAAAATATAAAAAAAGACCGCACTTTTAAAGTGCGGTCTGAAAATCAAAAGAAATTAAGCAGCGAACGGATCACGTAAAATCATTGTTTCTACACGATCAGGGCCAGTTGAAAGAATATCAATAGGTACGCCAGTTACTTCTTCAATACGTTTAATATAGTTAATGCAGTTTTGTGGCAATTTATTTACATCTGTGATGCGGAAAGTATTTTCTTTCCAACCTGGTAATGTTTCATAAATTGGTTCTACACCTTCCCAATCTTTCGCCGCTAACGGTGCATATTCAACGATTTCGCCATTTGGCATTTTGTAAGCAACACAGATTTTTACTTCATCAAAACCATCTAATACGTCTAGTTTAGTCATACAGAAACCAGAAATAGAGTTAAGTTGGATTGCACGACGAATGGCGACGGCATCGAACCAACCGCAACGACGTGGACGGCCTGTTACCGCACCAAATTCGTTACCTTTACGTGCAATTTCAGCACCTACATCATCAAATAATTCAGTTGTGAATGGGCCACCACCTACACGAGTACAGTAAGCCTTAATGATACCAAGTACATAATCAAGATTACGCGGGCCAAAACCAGAGCCTGTTGCAACACCACCAGCCGTTGTGTTTGAGCTGGTTACATACGGATAAGTACCGTGGTCGATATCTAACATTGTCCCTTGTGCGCCTTCAAATAAAATATGTTCGCCATTTTTGCGCGCAGTATCAAGAATTGTAGTGATATCTGCCACCATACCTGTGATTACATCGGCAATTGCCATTACATCATCTAAGGTTTTTTGATAATCGACAGGTTCAACTTTGTAGTAGTTCACCAATTGGAAATTATAGTATTCAAGGATGTTTTTGAGTTTTTCGGCAAAGGCTTCTTTATTAAATAAATCGCCTACGCGTAAACCACGACGAGCTACTTTATCTTCATAAGCTGGGCCAATACCACGACCAGTTGTACCTATAGCTTTTTTGCCAAGGGCTGCTTCGCGTGCGTGATCCATTGCAACGTGATAAGGCAGAATCAAAGGACAAGCTTCTGAAATTAATAAACGTTCACGAACTTTAATACCTCGGCTTTCAAGTTCGCCCATTTCTTTCATTAATGCTTCAGGCGAAACCACAACGCCATTACCAATTAAGCAAGTTACGTTTGGATGTAACATACCAGATGGAATTAAACGTAATACGGTTTTTTCGCCATTGATAATAAGTGTGTGACCTGCGTTATGGCCGCCTTGATAACGAACTACGTATTTTACGCGATCCGTCAAAAGATCAACGATTTTTCCTTTACCTTCATCGCCCCATTGTGCGCCTAAGATAACAACGCTTTTTCCCATAATTTCCGCCTTTTATTCGGTTAAATTAGTCAAATGAACAGCCGTTTACTTTACTCTTTTTCGGCTTTAATCTCAATGATATAAAAGAAAAAGTGTGGTGATTTTTCACCGCACTTTAGGTTTAAATTTTATTCAAATAAGGATTTGTGTAACGAGCGTACAATTTCATCAGAATGTTCACTTTGTACTAACATACAAACATTGTTGGTACTTGCCCCATAACTAATCATTCGCACATTATAAGATTGAACAGTATCAAAAATACGTTTTGCCACACCTGAAGTGATATGCAGATCATTGCCAATTAATTTTTCACGTTCTGTCGCTTTTACACCATTTACTAAAGCCACTAATAAATTTGTTACACCAGCTGATGCAGAAAGCACAACTACGCGTGTATTGGGATCGGCAATGACAATTTTTGCACAAGCTGTCATCGCATTGTAGTTAGCAACAGATGTTCCGCCAAATTTGGCGACTGAGAGATGGGGCATAAGATACTCCTAGATGTTGTGTTTTTTTTAGAATAGTGGGTATAGAAATAACGATTTAGGCATTTTTTGTCAAATAAATTTTAATTAACAATAAATGAACGCATAAAAGAAAAAATAGGATTAGGAAAAATTTGGCTGTTGAGAAAGCCATATAAGTTGTTTAAATGAATAAAAAATAAGTGATATGCTTCATTAATAACCAAACAAACATAAAATTACTTTTTTTGTAAAAAAGTATTTGACGAGGATCATCAAAATTAGCATAATACGCCCCGCAAAGCCGATATGGTTAAGCAAATTAAGTGATGGCTACATAGCTCAGTTGGTTAGAGCACAACACTCATAATGTTGGGGTCGCAAGTTCGAATCTCGCTGTAGCCACCAAATTTGCGGGACTGGCGAAATTGGTAGACGCACCAGATTTAGGTTCTGGCGCCGAGAGGTGTGTGGGTTCAAGTCCCTCGTCCCGCACCATTTATCGCTTTGTAATTCAAATAGTCGTTGGGGTATCGCCAAGCGGTAAGGCACTGGGTTTTGATCTCAGCATTCCTAGGTTCGAATCCTAGTACCCCAGCCATACTATCAAAAAAGTCTTCTTTATATCTAATCAAAGATTTATCTAATTGGGGTATCGCCAAGCGGTAAGGCACTGGGTTTTGATCTCAGCATTCCTAGGTTCGAATCCTAGTACCCCAGCCATATTTTCAATATCTTCGTAATAACTTGCAAAAATCGTTATTTGATAAAAAATTAAAGTTTAGGTATTTATTGGGAAATAATTAAAATACTCAGAACAAAAAAGCTAAGATTGATCTCTTAGCTTTTTTACTTTGTTCAAACTTGTGAATTACGCGCGTTTGAAGTCAATGTGAACCAATTTTGGTTTGAATGGGTGACGTTGCATTGCTTGTACTTTAACTGCAACTTCTTTACCACCGATCACTAAAGTAATCACTTCAGAATAGAAAGATTCGTGTGCTTGCGCGTTGTTTAATTCATCGTGGTTTAAGATGATTGAAACGGGCTCTTCGCTGCCACCATAAACGATTGCAGGGATTTGACCATTGTTACGCAGGCGGCGGCTCGCACCCTTACCTTGCGCTGTACGAACTTCAGCGTTAAATTTAAATGCCATTTTTATGTTCTCTTGAAATTAAATGTTAAAAGAAAGAAAATCGCAGGCGACCCAGCAATTTTCCTAAAAACCGCTCAAAGACAAGCCTTGAGAGCCGTGGATTATAGAATATCCTTATTTTCAAATCAAACTTTTTTCTAGGCTTTTTGATTTGAAAAGATTAAAATGTGAACCAATTTTTTATCACATCTATTAATATAATAAAAAAGCAGGAACAAATGGAATTTTTAATTGGATTTTTTACTGAATATGGTTATTGGGCTGTTCTTTTTGTTTTAATTATTTGTGGATTTGGTGTGCCGATTCCAGAAGATATCACGTTAGTTTCTGGCGGTGTCATTGCGGGGCTTTATCCAGAAAATGTCAATTCTCATTTGATGTTGCTGGTTAGTATGATTGGTGTGCTTGCTGGCGATTCCTGTATGTATTGGCTTGGTCGAATTTATGGCACGAAAATTTTACGTTTCCGACCAATACGTAGAATCGTAACATTACAGCGTTTAAGAATTGTGCGTGAAAAATTCAGTCAATATGGCAATCGAGTACTGTTTGTTGCACGATTTTTACCCGGTTTACGTGCTCCAATTTATATGGTATCAGGTATTACACGCCGTGTAAGTTATGTTCGTTTTGTTTTAATAGATTTCTGTGCTGCGATTATTTCTGTACCTATTTGGATTTATCTTGGGGAATTGGGGGCTAAAAATTTAGATTGGCTACATACACAAATTCAAAAAGGTCAAATTGTGATTTATATATTTGTTGGGTTACTTGTACTATTCTTTTTTTGGAAATGGAAAAAATCTAAAAAATCAACGCAATAATAGAATAATAAACGGCTAAAAATATTTCTATTTTTAGCCGCACTTTTTAATTTTCTTCTTTATTTTCTTCTTTATTTTCTTTAAATAAGCCTGATGCACCATCCGAATAATCTCTAGGCTGTTCATTTTGAGATTTATCTGTTGCAGTAATTAACTGTTGGGTGAATAAACCTTTGTGATCTTTTTCGCCCAGTAAATTATTGGAGGAAGTTGCGTAGTGGCGATAAAGTTTTTGATAATCGTTAATTAAGGTTTTGAATAACTCAGCACTTTCTGCAAAATGTTTTTCGATTTGCGCCTTTTGTGTATCAAGCTGGGTTTTGACTGTTTTTAATTCAGCCTCTGTTTTAGCTTGATGTTTTACCGAGCCTTTGGTTAAACGCACAATAATGTAACCAATAAATAACCCAACAATAAAAGCGATACCAATTGCTACCCAAATTTCATTTGTCCAATTTTCCATAATATTCTCCTGTTTATTCGGCTTAAAAAACTAACAAGTTGCAATAATAACAATTTCAACTTTCCAACGAGGATCCGCTAATTTAGCTTCCACTGTCGCTCGACTTGGTGGGCTAACATGATCGACCCATTCATCCCAAGCTTGATTTAATTGAACATAATCTTGCATATCTGCCAAGAAAATTTGCGCAGTTAAAATATTGCTTTTATTGGAGCCAATTTCTGCTAACAATTTATCAATTAAACCTAATACTTCTTTGGTTTGTTCGTAGGTATTTTGCTCGATGGTTAATTCTGGAACTTGCCCTGCAAAATAGGCGAGGTTGTTATGAATTGAAACTTCACTTAAACGTGCATTGGGTAAAATGCGTTGAATTGTCATAGGGTTCTCCTTTGGGGTGTTTTCTTCTATTCTAAATAGCCTTTACTGCTTTGTAAAATCCTCTTTACTAGGCTAAAATATCCGACAATTATTCTCAATTATTTAATTATTATGAAACTGCTTATCTCTAATCAGCACGGTGCTATTGTTATGGCACTACTGCCTTTTATTTATGGTATGTTGCTTGCTAATCCAGTATGGGCGCACATGTTTTTATTATTAGGATGGTTTTCGCTTTATTTGATGACTTATCCTTTTTTGAATTTGTTTAAAGGTAAAAATCTTGAGTTATATAAAAAATGGTCTGTGATTTATTTTGCTGCCGCCGTGATTTTTGCGATTCCCGCGTTAATTTATAATTGGCAGGTGTTGTATTTTATGTTTGCCATGTTACCGTTTGTTGCGGTGAATATTTATTTCACCAAGAAAAAAGATGAGCGCAATTTATGGAATGACTTGGCAGGGATCTTAATTTTTGCCCTAGCTGGAATGGGATCCTATTACTTTTCTGACCGCACTTTTGATGAAAAAATACTTTGGGTGGCGATTTATCCAACATTATTTTTTATTGGAACAACACTTTATGTAAAATCAATGATGCGTGAACGAAAAAATCCACGTTATTTTTGGGCATCAGTGATTTTTCACTTATTATGTGTGCTGATTTTTGTGGTTTCGCAACAATTTATTTTAGCATTAGCTTTTGTGCCTGGATTAGTGCGAGCGGTTTATCTGCCCACTAAAAAGCTTTCTGTTATGCAAGTTGGACTAACAGAATTTGCGATTACTGCCGTATTTTTTATTTTACTTTTAGTAGCAACCTTGTAAATGAAACTGAAGTTATTTTTTCATATAGTATTACTTTGTTTTAGTTTGCCTGTTTGGGCGATGAAAACCATTGATATTACAGCGAATTCGAAAATGGATGATCAAGCAAGAATGAATTTGGCGCAAGAGTTTGCCAATAAACAGCAATGGAGCTCTGTTTTCGATATCATGTATCCGATGGCGTTAGAGGGAAACACCACTGCTCAAAGCAATCTAGGTATGTTATATAACCTTGGGCGTGGCACGGTGAGAGACTATGAAAAGGCTTATTGGTGGTTTAGCGAAGCGGCAGAGAAGGGTAGTGTGAAAGGGCTAAATAACCTTGGCGTTATGTATCTACGTGGCGATTACGTCAAACAAAATACAGAGCAAGCCATTAAGCTTTTTGAACGTACAGCTCGAGCTAAAGATACGGATGCGATGATGATGTTAAGTAATATTTATCGCTTACAAAACCAACCTGAAAAATCATTGGAATGGCTGAAAAAAGCAGCTGAATTAGGCAATAAGGAAGCAAAACAGCGTTTATCTAGTCAGCCATAATCTTAAAAGTGCGGCTATTTTAATCGCACAAATTTCACGCCACTATGTTGCAATAGCAATTTCATTGGATCTTCATCATTCGAGACTGTTTTTTCACGTAATTCAATTAATTTCATCCGTAAATGGGCGAGTTCGTGAATCCTTGTTGCCACCTCTTTAATGTGTTTATCTAACACACGATTAATTTCTTCTGCTTGTTGTTTGGAGGCATTTTCTAAATTCAGTAGGCTTTTTATTTCACTTAATGAAATATCTAAATTTCGGCAGTTACAAATAAATGATAAACGTTGCAAGTGTTCTTCATTATATTGCCGAAAATTGCCTAAAGTACGTTTTGGGGGCGGGATTAAACCTTGTTGTTCATAATAACGGATGGTTTCTACGGTACAGCCTAGGGCTTTAGCAAGTGCTCCAATTTTCATCAATTTCCTTAAAAAATGACTTGATTCTAAAGTTACTTCATATTTTATCATACGCCTAGATTTTCTTAAACAAACAAGGAGTATCCAAAATGGAATTGAAAAAAATCGCTGTAGGATTAACCGCACTTTTAGGTATGTCTGTTGCTAACGCACATAATGTTTGGCTTGAGCCTGCTTCATCGCAAGATGAATACGTAGTGAAATTTGGACATGAACAAACTGAAACCTATCCAGAATCTAAACTTAAATCTATCCAAGCCTTAAATGCGCAAGGCAAATTAACTGCTGTTGATTACCAATTCAGAAATGGCGAAGCCTATCTTATGCCTAAATCAGATTTAGTTTTCGTTCATTTCGATAATGGTGTATGGTCAAAATTACCAAGCGGTAAATACGTTGAAAAAACAAAACGTGAAGAACCAACAGCAGAATTTAGTACTAATCCTGTTAAATTTGGTAAAGCGATTTTGAAATGGGATGCTGAATCTTTCAAATCTCATCAACAAGCATACGAATTGATTCCTCAAGAAAAAGCACAAGCGAATAAACCACTTTCTATCCTTGTTTTACATAATGGTAAACCAGTTCAAGGCATTAAAGTGGGTGTGAGTGAAGATGCACCGTTCAATTTAACTAATGAAAAAGGTATCGCTCAATTTACCCCAACTAAAGGCTTCAACAAAGTATGGGCAGAGTTTGAGGAAAAAGTAACAAATAATGCAGATTACGATCGTCGAACTGTGGAATATATGCTAACTTTTGACGCGCAATAATATGGATTTGGGATGAAAAAATTTGCTTTTTTAACCGCACTTTTTGCGGCTTGCTATCTCCCGAATGCTTATGCCCACGCGCTTTATGTGTTTGCCCAATATGATGGGCAAACACTTTCTGGCAAATCCTATTATTCTGATATGACCCCAGCAGCTGAAACTTATTTAGAAGTTTTCCGCTCAGGTGTTTCTGATCCCGTTTTAACTGGAAAAACAGACCGCCAAGGTGCATTTAAGCTTTCTATTGCTGATGTACCACATACAACCTTAAAAGTTGTGGTGGAAGGCGATGAAGGACACCGTGCGTCCGTTGTTGCTGCTGCTCATACGTCTGCCGAAAATCAAAGCAGTGCAGATTTAATGCTGCTTCGTGAAGATATTGCGCATTTAAAAGATAAAATTTATTTGCATGATATTTTAGGTGGAATCGGTTATATCGTTGGTATTGCTGGACTTATTGCTTTACGTAATGCACGTAAAATTAAACAAGGACGTATTTAATGCATTTATCTGAAGGCGTGTTACATACGCCTATTTTATTAGGTGGCGCAGTGCTTGCTGTTGCGGGCATTGCCGTGGGGTTGCGTCGTTTAGAATCAGAACGTTTACCGCTCACCGCACTTTTTGCCGCTGCATTTTTTGTGGCAGGAACCATTCATGTGCCAGTCGGAATTGGTAGCGTGCATTTAATTTTAAATGGCATGGCTGGTTTATTTCTTGGGTGGGCTGTTTTTCCAGCATTCCTCATCGCACTTTTATTGCAAGTCATTTTCTTTTCTTTTGGTGGATTTGCCGTGTTAGGCGTCAATCTTTGTGTGATGGCAACGCCAGCGGTGATCGCTCATTATCTTTTCCGTTCTCGTTTACAGCCACAAATGGCATTAAAAGATCGCTTATTAGTTGGTATTGGAGCTGGCGTAATTGGCGTTGGCGGGGCAGGTGCGCTTGCTTCTTTTGTGCTGATGTTAGATGGTGGAAAAAGTTATCTGAATCTTGTTTGGCTCTTGCTAGTCTCTCATATTCCAGTATTTATTTTGGATAGTATTATCAGCGTAGGGGTGATTACCTTGCTTGGTAAAATGTATCCTGAAGTCATGAATCGTACCGAGAATTTCTCTTAATGAAAATTCATCGCTTATTTCAACCGCACTTTAGGTTGATTTATCTGTTTATTTGGGGGCTAATCATTAGTGGATTGAGTGATCTCACTTGGCTTATCCCCTTTAATACGCTTGCAGTTTCTCTCTTTTTTATTTCACTGCTGTTCAGTCAAAAATCTTTTTTGCCCTATCTTAGACGTTGGTTTGCTTTAGTTATTTTTATTGCTTTAATGTGGGTGACATTAAGTTGGAAAATTGGAGAAAATGGCATTGAACTCAATTTTCAAGGCATCGAATTAGCAGAAAAATTAAGTTTACGGACTCATTTATTGCTGATTTCTCTTTGGCTTTTTTTATTGAATATTAATGATGCGGTGCTTGTTCAAGCCATTGGTAAATTGCCTTTGCCAGAAAAATTAATTCAACTTTTTGTGCTGACCGTACGTTACATTGCATTGCTTGGCGAATTGCGTCAAAAAATGGATATTGCTATGCGCGCTCGTGGATTTCGTCCTAGGCTTAACCGCCGAACCCTTTATGTGACAGCTCAAAGTGTCGCTTTATTATTGATTCATGCCCTGCTGAAAGCTGAAACCGCGCAAATGGCGTTAAAATGTCGTGGTTTTCAGTTTGGCAAAAAGAGAGAAAAATAATATGTTAGCTGTAAATAATCTTTGTATAGAACGCAATGGTAGAGCGATTATTCAAGATTTGAGTTTTACCTTGGAAGGTCAAAAACGCCTCTTCGTACAAGGGGAAATTGGTTCAGGAAAAACCACTTTACTGCTTGCTTTGTTGGGATTTGTTCCTGTAACCAAAGGGGAAATTAAATTATTTGGCAAAGTTTGTCGTGAAGAAAAAGATTTTGCGCCCTTTCGTGGCACGATTGGTATTTGTTTTCAAAATGCCGATGATCAACTTTTTGGCCCAACAGTGTTGGATGATGTTGCCTTCGGGCCATTAAACCAAAATATGCCCAGAGAGCAGGCGTATCATATCGCAGAGCAGCAATTAGAACGTCTTGGTATCACAGGTTTAAAAGATCGTATGGTGCATACCCTATCTGGTGGTGAGAAAAATTTCACGGCACTTGCTGGTGTCTTAGCGATGCAGCCAAAAATTTTATTATTAGATGAACCCACCAATGGATTAGATCGAAAAAATACTGAAAAATTGACCGCACTTTTGCGTGAGCTTTCCTTACCCATGTTGATTTCATCCCATCATCATGGATTTATTAACGAATTAGCCACAGAAATTATTAGATTTACCAACAAATGAACCATTGCCGAGAATTTGTTAATGATTAAATAAAATTAAAGCCTTGATAATCAAGGCTTTATTTTTTACTTACAATATTTTAGAGGATATATTATTTCTAACCCTATTAAAGCACTTTCACAATGCTTTCACATAAATAGCGAATATTATCTTCAGTAATACCAGCCACATTGATACGACCAGAACGAACAGCATAAATGGCAAATTCTTCTTTTAAGCGATCCACTTGTTCCCCAGTTAATCCACTGAAAGAGAACATACCGTTTTGTTCAATGATAAAGCTGAAATCTTGTTCCGCACCGTATTCTTTTAATAACTGAACGAATAAATGACGCATTTTTTTGATACGTTCGCGCATTTCAGTTAATTCATTTTCCCACTCTTGGCGAAGTTGAGTGTCATTTAATACTGTTGCTACAGTTGCGCCGCCGTGAGATGCAGGGTTAGAGTAGAGTGTACGAATAATTGATTTCACTTGGGTTAATGCGGTTGATGCAATTTCTGCATTTTCTGCCACAAGAGTAAAGGCACCAACACGTTCATTATATAAACCAAAGTTTTTCGAGAATGAACTCGCTACTAACAATTCTTTGTGGTTTGCCGCAAAAGCACGCAAGCCATAAGCATCTTCATCTAATCCATTGGCTAAACCTTGATAAGCAAAGTCAAAGAGTGGCAACCAGCCGTTTTTCGCCGAAAGTGCGGCTAATTCTTGCCATTGTTCTGGAGTAGGGTCAATACCAGTCGGATTATGGCAACAACCGTGTAAAAGCACCACATCGCCTTCGCTTGCTTGGCTTAAATCTTCAAGTAAATGATCCCAATCAAGGGCTTTGCGTTCAGCATCATAATAACGATATTCACGAATTGTCATACCGACGGCATTGAAAATGGCATTGTGGTTTGGCCAAGTTGGGGTGCTGATCCAAACATTTTGTGCTTTAGTTTGACGTTTAATAAATTCTGCCGCAATGCGTAATGCGCCTGTTCCGCCTAAACTTTGTACTGTTCTTGCACGATTAGATTTGATGACTTCAGAATCTTTACCGAAAAGTAACGCTTTTGTTTGTTCGTTATAATCAGCAATACCATCGATAGTCAGATAATTTTTCGTTTTTTCCTTATCAAATAAGCGTTTTTCTGCTTCTTTCACTGCACGCATAATCGGGGTTGTGCCTTGCGCATCTTTATAAACGCCAATACCCAAGTTAATTTTATTTTCGCGAGTTTCGGATTTGAATGCTTCGCCTAAGCCTAAGATTGGATCGGCTGGTGCCGCTTTAATATGTTCAAACATAGCTTTTCCTTATGTATCAGTTGTGTGATGGATAATTTTATACTTCAGCCGTTTTATTTTATCAAGAAAGATTTTTATAAAAATTAACCGCACTTTAATATTTTTAAATATTTATCAAAAAGTGCGGTCATTTTTTACATTATTTTAGTTTTTCAATCGCCCAATTTAATCCTGATTGATAATCTTCGGGTAATTCAATTCGGAGCTTTTCTAATTGTTGAATAATGACCGCTTTATTAGGATGAGAAAGATTGATATGCCCAACCTTACGCCCAGCCCTCACTTCTTTACCGTACCAATGAAGTTGTGCAAAAGGTATATTAAGCCATTTTGGATTATGGTTTGTGCCGATTAAATTTACCATTACACTTGGGGCAAAAATTTGTAAGTCAGGTGTTGGCAAATCAAGTAGCGTGCGTAAATGTAATTCAAATTGACTAATAGCACATCCCAGTTGTGTCCAATGTCCACTGTTATGTACGCGAGGCGCAAGTTCGTTAATTAGTAATTTGTCGCCTACAACAAAACATTCCATTGCCATCACACCCACATAGCCTAACTTATCCATAATTTTGCCGAGCATTGTTTCAGCTTGTTTTTGTTGTGCGGATTGTTGAGGAAATGCATTATCAATCACACTGTAACGCAAAATACCATTTTGTTGCAGGTTATGCGTAACGGGATAAAAACGCTTTTCGCCATTTTTAAATCTTGCGCCTACAATAGAAACTTCATAATCAAAAGGAATAAATTTTTCTGCGATCACTTCACCAAATAAGTCATCAGTGATGTCCGCTTTGTTTTCATCGCTGATAATCCATTGACCACGCCCATCATATCCGCCTGTTCTACGTTTGACGACGACTTTCTCGCCAACAGTTTGGAAAACATCATTCCATTGCGTTTTATCTTTTAATAAACACCAAGGCGAGGTAGAAAGATTGAGTTCATCAAGCAAGGATTTTTGAGCAAAACGATCGGCTAATAATCCAAATACATGTTGATTAACGAAGTTTTTATGATTGCCGAGTAATTCAGTCAAAGGTGTTTTTTCCCAGCGTTCAATTTCTGCCGTGATGATCGCATTTTCAGGTAAGTCAAAAACTGGCGCATTGAAGGCTAAGGGTTCAACATAAATATCTAAAGGTGCACCAGCGTAACCTAACATTCTGCCGAGTTGTCCGTTGCCAAGTACATAAACCGTTGGGTATAAGGTGGAGTTTTGCATAATATTTCTCGTTAAATTTACGAAAAAAACAACCGCACTTTAAAAGTGCGGTCAGATCTGAAGATATTTTTATGTGCGTGGATCGGGATTATCAAGCACATTACTCGTTTGGCTTTCACGGAAAGATTGCAAGCGTGAAAGCAATTCTGCATCCCAACTTGCTAGAATTTGTGCGGCTAACAATCCAGCATTTGCCGCACCCGCAGGGCCAATAGCCAATGTTCCGACTGGGATTCCTTTTGGCATTTGCACAATTGAATAAAGGCTATCTACGCCACTTAACATAGAACTTTTTACTGGCACACCCAGCACAGGCACAAGGGTTTTGGCTGCGATCATGCCGGGTAAATGTGCCGCACCGCCAGCCCCAGAAATAATTACTTTATAGCCATTTTTTTGTGCATTTTCAGCAAATTCAAAAAGTTTATCAGGCGTACGATGAGCAGAGACGATTTCCACATGATAAGGTACTTTTAATTCATCTAAAATCTGAGTTGCCTCTTGCATGGTAGCCCAATCGCTTTTGGAACCCATCACAACAGCAATTTGTGCAGTTTTTGACATGCTATTTTCTCAATTTTCTAATTAAAAAGGTGGCGTAGAATAGCATAGATTACATATATTGAGCAAACGTTTGCTATTTATGTAAGTATTAATGGGGATTATTTTATAATTATTTGATTTTTAAATTTTAGTAACTATACTTGATACCAAATTAATGGGCGATAGTTTATATGGGACGAACTGAAAAATTATTAGATAAGCTCGCACAATCAAAATCTACATTTAATTGGAATGAATTAGTTTCTTTGTTAGCTCAACAAGGTTATGAAAAGCGAGAAATGGCAGGCTCTCGAGTGAGATTTTATAATAGAACACTCGAACATACGATTTTGTTACACAAGCCTCACCCTGAAAATTATATTAAAGGTGGTGCTTTAAAGTCAGTGAAAGAATCATTAAAACAGGTAGGTATTCTATGAAGTTATTAAATTATAAAGGTTATGTTGGCACGATTGAGGCGGATTTAGAAAACAATATATTGTTTGGCAAACTTGCTTACATTCGTGATTTAGTGACTTACGAAGCAGAGTCATTATCTGAGCTAGAAAAAGAATTTCGTCAATCTGTTGATTTATATTTACAAGATTGTTTGGAATTAGGTAAAGAACCGAATAAGCCTTTTAAAGGTGTATTTAATGTACGAATTGGCGAGGAATTGCATAGAGAAGCTACGATCATAGCAGGCGATCGTTCTCTTAATGCTTTTGTTACGGAAGCGATTCAAGAAAAAATTTTTCGTGAAAAACCAAGTTTAAGATAACAAAACGTATTTACATTTTCTTTCATCAAAAGTAGGTCAAATTATGTTAGCCAAAGCAAAATATAGAAAAGATTACAAACAACCAGATTTTACGGTCACAGACATTTATTTAGATTTTCAACTTGATCCTAAACATACTGTGGTAACCGCAAGCACAAAATTCCAACGCTTAAATGATGAAGCGACTTCTTTACGTTTAGACGGGCATAGCTTCCAGTTTTCTTCTATTAAATTTAATGGCGAGCCATTTTCTGCTTATCAACAAGATGGCGAGAGTTTAACGCTCGATTTGAAAGGCAAAAGTGCGGAAGAATTTGAACTTGAAATTGTGACTTTCCTTGTGCCAGCTGAAAATACTTCATTACAAGGATTGTATCAGTCTGGCGAGGGTATTTGTACGCAATGTGAGGCGGAAGGTTTCCGTCAAATCACTTATATGCTTGACCGTCCAGATGTATTGGCGTGCTATACAACCAAAATTACGGCGGACAAAAGCAAATATCCATTCTTACTTTCTAATGGCAATCGCATTGCAAGTGGCGAATTAGAAGATGGTCGTCATTGGGTGGAATGGAATGACCCATTCCCAAAACCAAGCTATTTATTTGCTTTAGTGGCAGGGGATTTTGATTTATTACAAGATAAATTTATTACTAAAAGTGGCCGTGAAGTTGCGTTAGAGCTTTATGTGGATCGCGGTAATCTTAACCGTGCAACTTGGGCAATGGAAAGTTTGAAAAAAGCGATGAAATGGGATGAAGATCGCTTTAATTTAGAATACGACTTAGATATTTATATGATCGTCGCTGTCGATTTTTTCAATATGGGTGCAATGGAAAACAAAGGGTTGAATATTTTTAATTCTAAATTTGTATTAGCCAATCCACAAACGGCAACAGATGAGGATTATCTTGCTATTGAAAGTGTGATTGCACACGAATATTTCCATAACTGGACAGGCAATCGTGTGACTTGCCGTGATTGGTTCCAATTAAGTTTGAAAGAAGGCTTAACGGTTTTCCGTGATCAAGAATTTTCTTCAGATACAGGTTCGCGTGCAGTGAATCGCATTAATAATGTGAAATTTTTACGCACTGTGCAATTTGCCGAAGATGCAAGCCCAATGTCACACCCAATTCGCCCTGAAAAAGTGATTGAAATGAATAATTTTTATACCGTAACCGTATATGAAAAAGGGGCAGAAGTGATTCGTATGTTGCATACCTTATTAGGTGAACAAGGCTTCCAAAAAGGGATGCAGCTTTATATTGCTGAAAATGATGGCAAAGCGGCAACCTGTGAAGATTTTGTTTCTGCGATGGAACGTGCAAATAACCTCGATTTAAACCAGTTCCGCCGTTGGTATAGCCAATCGGGTACACCAGAATTATTGATTAGCGATGCTTATGACGAAAAAACGCATACTTATCGTTTAACGGTTTCACAATCCACACCGCCAACCGCAGATCAAATGGAAAAAGTGAATTTACATATTCCATTAAAAATCGCGCTTTATGATGCGAATGGCACGAAACAAATGTTACAACATAATGGCGAATTGTTGAGTGATGTATTAAATGTCACTGAAAAAGACCAAGTCTTTGAATTTCACGGCATTTATGGTCGCCCAATTCCAGCATTATTATGTGATTTTTCTGCGCCAGTAAAACTGGATTATGATTATAAAACGGAACAGTTATTAGGCTTGCTGAAATTTGCAGACAATCAATTTATCCGTTGGGATGCAGCACAAATGCTATTTGCGCAAGAATTACGTCGTAATGTTGTGCGTTTCCAACAAGGCGAGGCACTAGAAATTTCGCCTGAAATTTTGACCGCACTTTCTTATGTTCTGAATAATTACGAGAAAGATATTGAACTGGCAACATTAATTCTCACACTGCCGAAAGAAATGGAATTTGCGGAAGGTTTCAAAACTATCGATCCTGATGGTATTTCAGTCGCAAGAGCATTTATGCAAGCGCAAATTGCAGAATCGTTAAAAGATGATTTCTTGCGTGTTTATACCCATATTCGTCTTGATGATTATCAAGTTACGCAACAAGACATCGCCTTGCGTGCAATGCGTAATCTTTGTTTAACTCATTTGGCTTACACCAATTTGGGCAACAACCTAGTGCAAAAACACTATAATAATGCGAATAATATGACAGATACATTGGCAGCATTAAGTGTTGCAACTAAAGCTGCATTACCTTGCAGAGATGCGTTATTAGCTGATTTTGAACAAAAATGGCAACAGGATGGATTAGTGATGGATAAATGGTTTGCATTACAAGCCACTCGCCCAGATGAAAATGTGTTGGAAATTATTCAGTTATTAATGGATCACCCAAGTTTTAATTTTAATAATCCAAACCGTTTACGTTCATTAGTGGGTAGTTTTGCAAATCACAATTTAAAAGCATTTCACAACGTAAGCGGTTCTGGCTATCGTTTCTTAACGGATGTGTTAATCCGTTTAAATGAAAGTAATCCACAAGTGGCTGCGCGTTTAATTGAGCCATTAATTCGTTTTTCTCGCTTTGATGCTCAACGCCAAACACTAATGAAGCGCGCTTTAGAACGCCTAAGCATTGTAGAAAATCTTTCAAAAGATTTATTTGAAAAAATTGAGAAAGCGTTGCAGTAACACTTAATGATGTGAGAATAGGCTTTATGCCTATTCTCACTTTATTCAATTGCTTAATATTTTTAAATGAACTAAAAATTTTTTGACTGCAAATAATTTTCTACAGTATCTACAATAGCTTGCGTTTGAGGATCGATTTCAATATTCACAATATCGCCTACTTTACGCTGCCCCATTAGGGTTCGTTGCAAAGTTTCAGGGATTAAATTCACACAGAATTGCGTGCCTTTTACTTCCCCAATAGTGAGACTAATGCCATCTACCGCAACAAATCCTTTCGTTAAAATGTATTTCATTACATCTGCGCTTGGCAGTTCAAACCAAATTTGTCGGTTATTTTCACTAGCGATAATATGTGAAATTTTTGCGGTGCAATAAATATGACCAGATAATAAATGTCCGCCAATTTCCGTTCCCATTTGCATAGCACGTTCGATATTCACATAATCGCCCACTTTTATTGTGCCGAGATTTGTAATTTTTAAAGTTTCTTGCATCAGATCAAAGCTAACCAGATCGCCATTGATTTCAGTTACAGTTAAACATACACCGTTATTTGCTATTGATGCGCCAATTTCCAGATCTTTACGCATTTCAGGTAGTAATTTTACCACTTGTGTTCTAAAATTAGCCGTTTCTTTAATGGAGTGGATGGGGGCGGTGCCTTGTACAATTCCAGTAAACATAATTTTTTCCTTTTCTAAAAATTTTTAGCAGTATATCAAATTTATGAATTTTCGTCTTTTATCTCAATACCACGCTGATATTAAAAAGTTGATTAAAATTTCCTTGCCTATTTTATTAGCACAAATCGCACAAAACTCAATGGGATTAGCGGATACCATTATGGCGGGTCGTGTGAGTTCCACTGATATGGCAGCCATTTCTATTGGTGCTTCAATTTGGATGCCATTGATGCTTTTTGGACAAGGTTTATTGTTGGCATTGCCGCCTACAATTTCTTATTTGAATGGTTCAGGCCAACGCCATCGCATTGCCCATCAAGTTCGCCAAGGCATTTGGCTTGTGTTAGGCGTGAGTATTCCTTTAGGGTTGCTGATTTATTTCTGTGAAATTCCGCTGCAATATATGCAAATGGAAAGCAAAATGTCAGATTTAGCACGGGATTATTTACATGCGATGTTGTGGGGATTGCCAGCCTATTTGATGCTGATTAATTTTCGCTGTTTAAATGATGGTATTGCTAAAACTAAGCCTGCGATGGTCATTACCTTTTTAGGTTTGCTAATTAATATTCCACTTAATTACATTTTTATTTATGGAAAATTTGGCATACCTGCTTTTGGTGCGGTGGGCTGTGGTATTGCAACAGCTATTGTGAACTGGGCAATGTGCTTAATGATGATTTTTTATTCCTATACGAATGCTCAAGAACGTTCACTAAAAGTATTTAGCCAATTAATCGAAATGCCAAATCTGAAAACACTTAAAAAATTACTGCGTTTAGGATTACCCATTGCCATTGCAATTTGTTGTGAAGTGGCGTTATTTGCACTTACGTCTTTAATGCTTTCTCCGCTGGGTGCAACTATTGTCGCAAGCCATCAAATCACATTGAATACCAGTTCTTTTATTTTTATGTTCCCTATGTCGATTGGTATGGCAGCGACGATTCTAGTTGGACAAGCGTTGGGTACAGGTTCTCCACAAAATGCGAAGAAAATTGGCTATGCCGCATTATTATTAGGGCTAACGGTGACGATTATTACTGCATTAATTACGATTTTCTTCCGTTATGAAATTGCCTCTATTTTCGTAACCGATGAAATTGTCATCGCAATGGCGGCAAATTTATTATTATTTGCCGCACTTTATCAATTTTCAGATACCATTCAAATGGTGGTTGGTGGCATTTTACGTGGCTATAAAGATACCAAAATGATTTTATACATTACCCTTTTTTCTTATTGGGTAATTGGTGTGCCACTTGGTTACACACTCGGTCGTACAGATTGGCTTATTCCACATATTGATGCGAAAGGTTTCTGGATTGCTTTTGTGGTCTCACTCACTTTTGCGGCGTTCTTACTTTCTTTGAGAATGAAAAAAATGCAGGCCATGAGCGATAACGCCATTTTACAACGTTTAGAAAAACTTAAATAAGGAACTTTATGCAACTTCCAGCTTTACAATCGGCAAAATTAATTCGTCGTTACAAACGCTTTCTTGCGGATATTGAACTACCAACTGGTGATGTGATGACAATTCATTGCGCCAATACAGGTGCGATGACTGGCTGCGGTGAAAAAGGCGATACCATTTGGTATTCACATTCTGATAGCCAAACCCGCAAATATCCCCATTCTTGGGAGCTCACACAACTTGCAAATGGACAACTTTGTTGTATCAATACGCATCGTTCTAATCAGCTTGTCTTTGAAGCATTGCAAAATAAACAAATCAAAGAATTAGCAATGTATGATGAAATTTATCCTGAAGTGAAATACGGCGAAGAAAATAGCCGAATTGATTTCTTACTAAAAGGCGAGGGTTTGCCTGATTGTTATGTAGAAGTGAAATCAATCACGCTTGTAAAAGGTAATTTAGGTATGTTCCCCGATGCGGTTACTACGCGTGGACAAAAACACGTTCGTGAATTACTCGCAATGAAAAAACAAGGTCATAGAGCAGTGGTGCTATTTGCTGGGTTACATAATGGGTTTGATCGTTTCAAAATCGCAGAATATATCGATCCTGAATATGATCGCTTATTAAAAGAAGCAATGGAACAAGGCGTTGAAGCCTATGCTTATGCGGGACAATTTGAAATTTCTAATGAAATTCCTACCGCACTTTCTTTGACAGAATCGGTGCCTTATATAAAATAATATTTTTTTTGAGAATTATTTTCATTTATTTATTGACAATATTATTGATAACAATTATCATCTAATCATTCCAACAACAATATTAGATAATCACTCCAACATTCCCGCCTATTTCCCCACAAATAGGCGTTTTTTTTATTCACAAATCGCTAAGAATCCCTATAATAAAACCTTTTAAAACATAATTTAGGAAATAATAATGACTAACATTAATACCGTTCTCGCGGAACTAAAGCGTGGTACTGATGAAATCCTTTCAGAAGCGGATTTAATCGAAAAACTGAAAGAAAATCGCCCATTAAAAGTAAAATTAGGCGCAGATCCAACCGCACCAGATATTCATTTAGGACATACTGTTGTATTAAATAAATTACGTCAATTTCAACAACTCGGTCATGAAGTCTATTTCTTAATTGGCGATTTTACTGGAATGGTGGGCGATCCATCAGGTAAAAATGCGACTCGTCCTCCACTTAGCCGTGAAGATGTATTGCGCAATGCGGAAACCTATAAAGAGCAAATTTATAAAATTCTCGATCCACAAAAAACCAAAATCGTCTTCAACTCTGAATGGTTAAGCAAACTTGGTACAGAAGGTATGATTCGTCTTGCAAGCAACTATACGGTTGCGCGTATGCTTGAACGCGACGACTTCAAAAAACGCTTTGGCAACAACCAACCCATTGCCATCCATGAATTTATTTATCCATTACTGCAAGGCTACGATTCCGTTGCATTAGATGCAGATGTAGAACTAGGCGGTACAGACCAAAAATTCAACTTACTTGTTGGTCGTGAATTACAAAAATCAGCAGGCAAAAAACCACAGGTTGCGATTACACTCCCATTACTCGTTGGATTAGACGGCGAGAAAAAAATGTCTAAATCACTTGGTAACTATATTGGCGTAACGGAAGCACCAAGCGATATGTTCGGTAAAGTGATGTCAATTTCTGATGAACTCATGTGGGATTGGTATAACCTTCTTTCATTTCGTCCATTAAGCGAAATTGCACAATTAAAATCGGAAGTAGAAAAGGGCAAAAATCCACGTGATGTAAAAATCTTATTAGCAAAAGAATTAATTGCACGTTTCCACAATGAAGAGGCGGCAAACGCTGCAGAACAAGAATTTATTAACCGTTTCCAAAAAGGCGCAATGCCTGATGAAATGCCTGAATTTACGTTTTCTGGCGAAATTGGTTTAGCCACCTTATTAAAAGAAGCAGGCCTTGTTCCTTCCACTTCTGAAGCGATTCGCTCTGCTCAACAAGGCGGTGTAAAAATCAATGGTGAAAAAGTCGATAACGTAAAAGATAATGCACCGAAAGGCACAAATGTTTACCAAGTGGGTAAACGAAAATTTGCGCGTGTGACTGTGGAATAAAATAGATAAAAAAATACCGCACTTTGGCAATAAAAGTGCGGTATTTTTTATTGAAATTTTAATTTAGTTAAACATCGCAGAAATAGATTCTTCGTTGCTAATGCGGCGAATGGCTTCTGCCAGCATGGAAGAAAGCGTAAGCACGCGAACTTTACCGATCGCTTTCATTTCTTCTGATAGAGGAATCGTGTCAGTAACTACAACTTCATCAATGGCATCGCTGGCTAAATTTTTGGCTGCTGCACCAGAGAAAACGGCGTGAGTTGCATAAGCAAAAACACGTTTTGCACCACGTTCTTTTAATGCTTCTGCCGCTTTACAAAGCGTACCGCCAGTATCAATCATATCATCAACCAAAATACAATCACGGTCTGCAATATCACCGATAATATGCATCACTTGTGCTACATTTGCACGAGGGCGACGTTTGTCAATAATAGCCATATCCGTATCGTTTAATAATTTAGCGACAGCGCGAGCACGCACAACGCCGCCAATATCTGGGGAAACAACAATTGGATTTTCAAGATCAGATTTTTTCAAAATATCGTGAATTAAAACTGGCGAACCAAATACGTTGTCTACGGGAACATCAAAGAAACCTTGGATTTGTTCTGCGTGTAGGTCGCAGGTTAAGACACGGTCAATACCAACAATTGAAAGTAAATCTGCCACAACTTTAGCAGTAATAGGCACACGAGCAGAACGAACACGACGATCTTGGCGAGCATAGCCGAAATAGGGAATCACGGCAGTAATACGACCAGCAGATGCGCGACGTAACGCATCTACCATCACAACCAATTCCATCAAGTTATCATTGGTTGGCGCACAAGTTGATTGGATGATAAATACATCCGCACCACGCACATTTTCATTAATTTGAACTTGAATTTCTCCATCGCTGAAACGAGCGACTGTTGCATCGCCTAGTGAAATATATAAACGTTCAGAAATACGTTTTGCAAGTTCAGGTGTAGCATTACCCGCGAAGAGTTTAATGTCAGGCATTTTATAAAACCTCAGGTTTAGATTGTCGATGAGTATGAGTTGATGATAGCTGCTTCAACATTGCGTGCAAGGGAGACACATTGAGTCCTTTAGCGACGAAACCAAAAAATGCTTCTGGTTTTTGTCTAAATACCGCTTGCGCTTCTGCTTCATGATCAAATTCAGCAAAAACACAGGCTCCCGTTCCTGTTAATCTTGCCGGCGCATATTGTAGCAACCAGTTTAACGCTTTTTCAACGTTTGAATAATGATTTATCACAACTTTTTCGCAATCGTTTTTATAAGGTTCACTCAAAAGTTGTTCGAGGGATTTTTTCGGTGTATTACGTGGTAAATTTGGATCTTGAAAGATGACAGCCGTCGATATTGAATCATCGGGTTTTAATATAACAAACCATTTCTCGGCAGGTTCACAATAAGTGATTTTTTCCCCAACGCCTTCAGCAAAAGCAGCCTGTCCGTATACAAATATTGGCACATCCGCGCCTAATGTTAATCCCAATTTTGCCAGTTCATCAATGGATAAATTGGCTTGCCATAAATAATTTAAAGAGACTAATGCGGTTGCTGCATTGGATGAACCGCCACCAACACCGCCTCCCATTGGAAGAATTTTATCTAAATGAATATTTGCACCCAATTGAATATTGGCTTTTTCTTGTAAAAGTTTTGCAGCTCGATAAATTAGATTATTTTCCGTTTTTAGATTTGGAATTTCTGGCGTTAAAACAATTTGATTATCTTGTTCCCGAATACTAATGTCTAACCAATCGCCAAAATCTAAAAATTGGAAAAGCGTTTGTAATTCATGATAGCCGTTCGGCAATTTTCCATTGATATAAAGAAATAAATTCAGTTTGGCAGGGCTAGGGAAGCGTAATGGCTGCCCATTTGATTGTGTTGTATTTTGGCAAAGTGCGGTAGAAAATTGATGTGATTTCATTAATGTATTCATTAGTAAATCCACTCGTCTACGCGAATTTTTAAGGTTTGTTTTGTGCTGTCATTTTTCAGCAAAATATTTTCAGGCATCGAATTATTTGAGTGATAGGTTAGATAATCTGCCGTCCATTGAGAACCATCCACATGATAAGTAAATGCACCAAGTAAATGGTTGGTACCCACTTGATAATCCGCGTTCATTGCTGGTTGGCCTTTCAACCAATAAGCTAAATGTTCTAATGGCACATCCATGCCAATGATCTCTTGTAATAGTAGTTTAGCATTGGCTGCAGATTGTTGATTGCCATTGTTATCGGAAATTGTCATCCCACTTTGATGCATTTGAATCAACAGGGTAGATTTACTGATTAAAGAATAGAGTTTAAGTGTATAAGATTTTGGATTTTGGTATTGCCATTCAAAGTGGCTAGAAAAACGTTCTGTAGGACTGATATAACCAATTTGTCCTTTGGCTTGATAGGATTGAATTTTTTGAATCTTTTGTAAATGTTGTTGCCATATCACATCCGTTTTATCAATGTATTGTACATTAGTAGGACGTTCCATATCTAATGTGCAAGCGGTTAGAATCGCAGTGGCAAAAAGTGCGGTGAAAAATTTAAACGTTTTCATATTATTCATCAAGTTAATAAGCTCGCATATTTTAAGGATTTAGTTTAATTGAGTAAAGTTACTTTTATTTGTTAATTTGTTGGGTAATTCGTTTTTGTTTGTTTAACCGCTAAGATTCTTCGTTTCGTCAATTCATTTTTGATTGCTTGTTTCTCAAATCCATCAGCAATAACTTGCTGTACATCTACTTCATTTGCCGCATGCAATAATTGATTGATGTAATCTATTTGTGGATAGTCTTTATTTTCAAAACCTGTTCTACCTCGAGTATCAGCTAGACATACTTGTAGAAATTCTTGAAAGCGTTGTGATTTTCTCCACACATCAAAACGATTAAACAGCGTTATGACGGTTTCAGCTCGAAGCTCAAAGGCTTTGTGAATATGTGTGTGAAATTCACAAGTCAGTTCTGCAAGTTCTTGAAAATAACTTGGGACTTTCAAGCGTTTGCACAATGATCTAGTCGGTTTTATGCCAGCTTGTTCATGCCCATAATGATGAGGAAGAATATTTTGAGGTGTAAGAGCCTTGCCAAGATCATGACAAATTGCGGCAAAACGAACCGCACTTTTATTTAGGATAGGGTTATTTTCAGTCAAATTAACCGCTTGTTTTAATACCAACATGGTATGAATAAAACTATCCACTTCGGGATGATGTTTTACTGGATTTGGTACGCCATAAAGGGCATCGATTTCAGGAAATAAAACGCTTAATGCACCTGTTTTATGTAAGGTTTCAAAATAAATTTCAGGATTTTTTTCGTTTAAGGCTTTTTCTGTTTCTAGCCAAACGCGTTCCGCCGTGAGATGTTGTAATTCTCCCGATAGGGCAAGTTCTGCCATTAGGGATAGTGTTTCTGATGCGATTTTAAAACCGAGGGAATGATAACGGGCAGCAAAGCGTGCCACGCGCAATACACGTAAAGGATCTTCTGAAAAAGCGGGAGAAATATGGCGCAAAATTCGATTTTCTAAATCTTGTTTTCCGCCATAAGGATCGATAATTTCACCGTCTTCTCTTTGAGCCATCGCGTTAATAGTGAGATCTCGTCGAATTAAATCTTGTTCTAATGTGATTGTTGGGGAGAAATCACAAATAAAGCCCGTGTAACCTGTGCTAGATTTACGTTCTGTTCGGGCAAGCGCATATTCTTCTTTTGTTTTAGGATTGAGAAAAACTGGAAAATCTTTGCCTACTTGCTGATAACCGAGAGAGAGTAGCGTAGCGGGGTCTGCGCCTACCACAATCCAATCACGATCTTTTACTGGTAACCCCAATAATTGATCACGAATAGCCCCACCAACTAAATAAATTTTCATTCGTGATTATGCCCAACCATCACGACGGCGACGTTTTGGTAACACATAAGGAATGAGCAAGCCGAAGAGTAAGCCTACGCCTAATACTGAACCGCCATAAATAAACCATTGGATCGCAATTTCTCGTTTACCTGCATCAAGTATCGCTTCTAAATCACGATTTTTATTTTTGGTCATTTCAAGTTCACGTTTAAGTTGAGAATTTTGCTCTAAAAGATCCGCACTTTGTTGCTCAGCTTGTTTGGTTCGACGTTGCATTTCGACGGTACGTTGCTGCCAATCGCCATCTAAACGACTAAGTTTTAAGGTTAATTCTTGGACTTGCGCTTTTAATTTTGGATTTTCTTCTTTACTACTTGGCGTACTGCTTAAGTCTGAATTTAAAATCCAAGCTTCACGATTTTTATTGTCGCGAATGAGTGTGTATTTGCCTTGGCGATCTAATACATTCACCGCTTCGCCTGCTTGAATTGAACCTGCAATTTTAAATTGTTCGCCAGCACCACGGCGTAAGAACGTACTTAAATTTTCAGTAACATATTGGGTTTCCGCATAAGCAACATTTATTGATGTACTTAAAAGTAAAGATGAGATTAAGGCTTTATAGATCTTTTTCATTTTTTCCCCTTAAACATCACAACAAAAGTGCGGTTAAAATTAACCGCACTTTTTATTGAGATCAATTAATTAAAGATAGTTCTTAGCACATAGAAAATAATAATGGCGAAAAATGCACCTGCTGGTAATGTGACAATCCAAGAACTAATGATGTTTCGGATAACCGTTAAATTCAGTGCAGCGATACCGCGTGCAAAGCCGATACCTAAAATAGCTCCAACAAGTGTTTGTGTTGTTGAGATCGGCAAGCCTGTACCGGATGCAACTACAACAGTCATTGCAGTAGCAAATTGAGCGGCAAAGCCACGGCTTGGCGTTAAATCGGTGATCCCAGATCCAACAGTCGCCATCACTTTTTGTCCCATAGTAATTAAGCCCACAGCAATACCTAATGCACCTAAGGGTAAAATCCACCAAGTTAAGGCTCCACCTGAAACAATTTTACCGCCTTCATTTACAATAGAGACCACTGCAGAAAGAGGGCCAATTGCATTGGCTACGTCATTAGAACCGTGCGCAAATGCCATCGCACAAGCGGTTAATAACATTAATATACTGAAGACTTTTTCTACGGCACCAAAAGTGCCTTTGTTTGCTGATTGAGTGAAGATTTTGCTTTTAAAATAGAAATGGAAGAAAAACATTCCGATAAGACTGATGGCAAGTGAAATGATTAAAGTTTCACTGTTTGAAAGATTTAAGCCTACGTGTTTTAAGCCTTTTTTCATCGTCACGATACAAAGTACAAACACGGTTATCCCCATATAATAAGGGCCATATTTTTGTGCATTTTTTAATGGCTGTTCAGTATCAAAAATAAGTTTTTGCGTACTTGCAAAGATTGCATAAGCCAAAATACCCGAGATGACAGGCGTGATAAACCAGCTACCAACGATGCTGCCAATATTTGACCAATCTACAGAACTAGGGCCAATCGTAATACAGGCAAATCCAATAATTGCACCAATAATAGTGTGTATACCAGAAACTGGCCAACCCATTTTGGTTACAATAAATAACCAAGCACCTGATGCAAATAAGGTTGAAAGCATACCTAAGGCTAAAATATCGGGTGTATCAACAAATTGCATTGGGTCGATTACGCCACTTTTTATGGTTTGTGTTACTTCGCCACCAGCTAAATATGCACCTGCAGATTCAAAAATTAACGCAATAATAATTGCTTGTTTGGCTGTTACAGTACCAGATCCTACGGATGTACCCATTGAGTTTGAGACATCATTTGCTCCAATTCCGAACGCCATAAAAAAGCCAAAGGCTGCTGTGATCCACACCAACCAAGAACCATATTGACTAATAATTTCCATAGTTAATTTCCTATGTTTTGTTGATTATGAACGCGCCAGCATTAATTCAATGCGCGAACCGACTCGTTGTGCTTGGTCAGCCAAAACGCCAACCCATTCAATAATTTTATATAAGAACATTACATCAATTGGATTATAACGGCTTTCGATGGTGTAAAGCATTTTACGCAATTTGATCTGCATTTGGTCTGTATCATCTTCAATTGAATCAAGTTCTTGAATCATATCATTGACTAATTTGAGTTCACGACCTTTAAAACCCGTTTCTAATAGCTTATCCATTTCTTCGATTACTCGGTGGGCTTGATGAATTGCATCTAAACTACGTTTTACGTAATGTAAGAATTCTTCCTGCATTTCTTCAGGAATACCAAATTGACGACCAATCATACGGCCTGCAATATCTTTGGCATAATTGGCAAGTTTATCTTGTTGCGTGACTAATTCTAAAAGATCAGTACGATCGATAGGTAAGAATAAACCACGTGGCAATTTCAACCGAATTTCGCGTTTTAAACTATCTGCCTCACGTTCACATTGAGAAATTTCTAAGCGTTTTTCTTCCGCTTGTTCCCAATTCTTTGAGAAAGTAGTTTGAAAAAAAGGAATCAAAAGATCGCTACATTCGGTCACTTTTTCAGAGTGTTTTTGTAACGGTTTGAGAGGCGAATGGGCAAATAATCCGAGAATATTATTCATTGCCATAAGTGATTTACTCCAAATTAAGGGGTTAAAAATTCGTGCGCATATTACCCGATTTTTGTTGATAGTTAAAATTTTTCAAAAAAATTTGTAAGAAAAAAGGTTTATCTTCGACTAAGTAAGCAACTGGGTAATATTTCCTAGTGTGGTAAGATAAGTAACTCAATACACTTTTCGCTTTAAAAGCGAGAAAATTTGAAAGGTAAAAAAATGAAGGATTGTAAGATGCAAGGTATCGGCAGTGGCGTAAGTTTATTGATTTTACGCTTTTTTCTCGCGTGGGAGTTTTTTGAATCAGGATTAGAAAAATGGAATGGACAAAATTGGTTCGCTGAAATACAAGATCGTTTTCCTTTTCCATTTAATCTTATTCCTGCCGATATTAATTGGCACGTTGCAATGGGATCAGAATTAATTTTCCCATTCTTGCTGATATTTGGGGTGCTAACACGTTTTAGTGCATTAAGTTTAACGATTTTAATCTCTGTCGCGTGGTATAGCATTCACGCCGATTCAGGTTATAACGTATGTGATAATGGTTATAAATTACCATTAATTTATGTGGTGACTTTATTAATCTTAATTACGCAGGGAGCGGGGAAACTCTCTTTAGACACGCTTATTAAGAAGGTTTATCCAACTAAAAGCTGGTTGAAATTTCTCTAATTATTTATTCAAAATTCAAACTCTAGGAGATTATTCAAATGAAAAAATTAGCAACATTAACAGCATTAGCAGGTGCATTAACGATGGCAGTAGCGACAGCAGCACAGGCTGAATCAAAGTCAAGCAGTACTGATAATACAGCAACACCTTGTGTGGGCGATAAATGTGTCAAAACAAAAGCTGCAGAAGGTAAATGTGGTGAAGGCAAATGCGGTGCAGACAAAGCTAAATCTGCAGAAGGTAAATGTGGTGAAGGCAAATGCGGTGCAGACAAAGCTAAATCTGCTGAAGGCAAATGTGGCGAAGGTAAATGCGGTTCTAAATAAGAATAATAATTATGCTGGCGTAACAATTTATGCCAGCTTTTATTAAAAAGGAGTTAATTATGAAATTACAAGGCGCTGGACTAGGTTATCGTCGGAATTTAGCTGAGGATTTTTTACAACTTCCCCCAAACAACGCTATTCAATTTATTGAAGTCGCACCAGAAAATTGGAGTAAAATGGGTGGAATGGCTCGTTATCAATTTGATCAAGCAGCAGAAAGATTTCCATTAGCAGTACACGGTCTTTCACTTTCTTTAGGTGGGCAAGCACCACTTGATCGCAAATTACTCCGTAATACTAAAGCACTAATGAATCAATATAATTCATCTTTCTTTTCTGAACATTTAAGTTATTGTGAATGTGAAGGGCATTTATATGATTTATTACCTATGCCATTTACAGAAGAAGCTGTAAAACACGTTGCGCAACGAATACGTGATGTGCAAGATTTCTTAGGATTGCAAATTTCATTAGAAAATACTTCTTATTATTTGCATTCTCCAACTAGTACAATGAATGAAGTGGAATTTTTAAATGCTATTGCACAAGAGGCTAATTGTGGCATTCATTTAGATGTGAATAATATTTATGTTAATGGTGTTAATCACGGATTGCTTGATCCTTATGTCTTTTTAGATCAAGTGGATGTTAAACGTGTTAATTACATTCATATTGCAGGGCACGATGAAGAACATTCTGCTGCACAAGTTGTGGAGAATTCAGCAGATGAATCATTTAATAAAGTAAAAGGAGCATATCGCCATTTACCTGAATTATTAATTGATACACACGGTGAAGCTGTAAAAGGCACTGTATGGGATTTACTCGAATATGCCTATCAACGACTACCTACGATTCCCCCAACATTATTGGAACGTGATTTCAACTTCCCACCATTTGCAGAACTTTACGCCGAAGTTGAGCATATTGCACAATTACAGCAAAAATACGCTCACACAGAGGTAATGTCTTATGCAGCCTAAGTCATTACTGAAAGAAACTCAGCAAGCACTGGCAAATGCTATTCGGTTAGGTAATGCAGATCCTTTAAATGGTTATGCTGCAAACCGTTTAGCGGTATATACACGTTTAGTTCGTAATAATGCTTTTGGTTTTATTGATCGTTGTTTTGTTGAAGCACCATTGCATATTGAGCCAGAGTATTGGAAAAATGCTAAAGAAAATTTTGTGCAAAATGGTAATGCCCATTCTCCTTATTTCCAAGATATTGCAGGAGAATTTCTCTTGTTTTGTCAAGAAAAAGAGATATTTGATACAAATATATTGGCATTGATGGATTTTGAAAATACACAATTACTCGCAGAAGTTTCTTTAGCCAAAGTGCCTGAAAAATTTGAGTGGAATAGACATAGCGTAATGCAATTATCTGGCGCAGCTTATTTAAAAAGTTATGACGTTGATTTTTTATCAAGTGACTTTAAACAATTTGATGACACGCCAATTCAAGCTATTATATGGCGTGATAGTGATTTTAGTATTCAGCAACAAATCCTTTCAGAGTTAGATTACTGGTTGTTAAGTTATCTACAAGAACAACCAAATTCATTAGAAAATGTTTTGTCTGCACTTAATACAATGGTTGAAGACAGTACCTCAATAATCCCATTATTAGAGCAAGTATGGATGAAATGGGTTACATCTGAAGTAATTTACCCCGAACAAAGATAAAATTTTTGAAAATGCTGAGTAAGATGAAAATATTCATATTTTCATCTTACTTATTTTAATTGACATTTCACAATTATTGCTAATTTAGATTAGTAAATATTCACATTTTAATCTGGCTTTGTTATTTAAAATTATCAATATTATCCGATGAAATCTGTTTATGTTTTTCGGATTATTTTTTTATTTAAAAGTCGCAATATTTTAATCACAATAAATAAAAATTTGTTTGTAGATAAAGCCATCCAACATAACTCTCACGCATAATCCAACATCAATGAGAAGAATTTGAAGGAAGTGGGGAAGAAATGAGAAAGGAGAAATGAAGCGGAGTTACACATAGATAAAAAGAAAACCTAGAGACTTTTTTACAGTTACTGGGTTTGTTTTTAGGATTGGGCGAACATATTAAACTGCCGTTTGGCAATTTCTTCTTTCTGCACACGTTTGACGATTTTGTAGATCCATTGCAACGATAAAGCATACTTCTTAGCAAGGGAGACGTGATTATTACCTGTAAATTCGTTGAAAATCTGCTTTTCACGTTTGCAGGCGAAAAGCGATATTGATTTCGGCATATACACATTCAAGGCATCCTAGTTGTAGCATGACTTACGTGATATCAAGCAAGCCAAAGGTATTAACTTGTCCGTTGATTTTTGGGAACAATTGTCAGAGAAGTTCAGAAATTCGACCGCTATATGGTTTGTTAATGCTGCTTGCTTTAACCATTGTAAGTACGATGCAAGTGGTAGGCGTTATTTTGGTGGTGGTAATGTTAATTGCGTCAAGAATTACCGCACTTACGCTCACAAATCTTTTGATAAAATGTTATGGATTGCTATTATAAGTTCAATTATATCAAGCCTAATTGGTGTAATATTGAGCTATCATTTTGATGCCTCAACAGGTGCTTGTATTATTCTTCTGCAAGCCACATTTTTTGTTATAGCATTAGCTTATAGCAAGATTAGAACAAGATAATTTTTCTACCCCCTCTTTCTCAAAGAGGGGGCACAACCTGATAACATCATTTACATTCTAACCCGAGGACATCGTTTACATTTTTCCCGTAAACTCATCATCAAAATACCTAATCCACTGGAGATTGATGATGCCTTGGATAGAGACCGATGCGATGCAACAGCGTGTACTTTTCTTAAAAGCGTGGCTAAGCCAACGCTATACTAAAACTGAACTGTGTCAGCAGTTTAATATTAGCCGTCCAACGGTAGATAAATGGATTAAACGCCACCAACAGCTTGGCTTTGAGGGCTAAACCTCATCATAACCCTAATGCCACGCCATAATGGATTTATGACTGGCTTATCAGTGAGAAACTTAAACGTCCTCACTGGGGGTGCCAAAAAGCTTTTAGATAGCTTTACTCAGCAATCAGAAGTTTTGCTATTCGCTAACTATTACGGATAATTTCAGTCGCTTTTTATTTTGCTGTAAGGGGTTGCCGAATACAAAATCAGTGCCTGTTATTGCTGAGTTTGAACGTCTTTTTGAGTAATTTGGTCTACCGTATTCGATTCGTACCGATAACGGCTCACCTTTTGCATCGCAAGCATTAGTGGAATCAGTGAACTTTCTAAATGGTGGATTGGCTTAGGTATTCGTCCTGAACGAATTCAGCTATCACACCCAGAGCAAAACGGACGACACGAGCGAATGCACCGTAGCTTAAAAGCGGCACTTCAACCTCAAAATAGCTTTGAAGCTCAACAGATATTATTCAACCAATTCTTACGAGAATACAATGAAGAACGTTCACACGAAGGCGTTTGACATATTTATTATCGCTTTTATTTACTGGGCAGTTTTGATGCCAAGGAAATTAAATTTGCCACACTGTGGTATAAATAAGCTAATGAATGTAAACGATGCCTTAGGGAAGATGCAAACTATGTTTGGGTTGTGTATTCCATGCCGTGGTTAGTAATGTTTTGTCAACCAACTTCGACAGTGGCAATCTTGCTGAATCGTTTTCTTCTCACGCGCTACGGGTGTGTTCCGCTCTAATTTGACCGCTTATTTGTACCGCCAAAATTTCTTGGCTACTCCTCGATGCATTTATCGCACCGACTATATCATATTCTTTGCGATATATCTGCGACTTGGGTCATTTTTCGATAGGATGGTAAATGGATGTTTATCATACTACGTAATTTGTAATCCAATCGCCGTCTGAACTCATACCAAGATTGGTCTAATATCGCTCGGTTCAAACTTGATTTCTATTTCACGTTTTTGCCGTGTTTTTCCGCTGTGCCTTTGGCTGATTTAGACATATTCTCTACCTGTAAATCTTCAACATAAATCATCGCGTGTTTTTTTGCTGATTCGGTGTGGGGTTTGATGCAAGTCGTTTTTTTGTGGGTATTGGTGATTTTGTGGTGCAATTTGGTGATTTTAGCCTTTAATTTCTGCCAGTTTTGGCTAAAATCTCTGCCATAAAAGGCAGAGTTTTACGGCAGGAGGCTGATAAACTATCAGAGCGTGGGGCGTTATAAAGATAAAAGTGCGGTTGATTTTTGAGAGATTTTAAAACTCGTTGAAAATTAACCGCACTTTTACTTTAAGAAACCGTTATTTTTTACTCAAGTGCTTCCGCTTCCATTCATTTGTTTTCTTAAGCAGTATTTTGCCCAATGGACGAGGGTCGCCTGTAAAAAGCTTTTGTAAGCCGTTGTTTTCTATGATGTAACGACGGAGTTCAAGGCGTTCTTGATGGTTTTCTGCTAGACGCAAGGCACATTCAATGTATGTTTCTCGCGTGTCGGCTATCAGCCATTCAGGTAGTCCTAAGCGTTTAAACAGACCTTCA